>JBJMLS010000111.1:0-9618 GCA_045805185.1 Bacteroidia bacterium
CTATTGAAAAGGCAGGATTATCTGCTTTACAACCTGAGCTGGACCGGATCGACGGGCTAAAAAGCAAGGAAGAGATAATACCTGTGGCCGGAATGCTGTGTGCCTGGCACGTGGATCCTTTTTTTGATATGATGCCGGGCCAGGATGGAAAAAACAGCTCCATGACCGTTTTGATGATCAACCAGGGTGGACTGGGAATGCCTGGCAGGGAGTATTACCTGAACACTGATGAACGCACAACTCATATCCGTAACGAATACATGAAGCACCTGGAAAAAACTTTTGAGCTTGCAGGGAAATCTTCAGCTGAAGCGAAAAAGATTGCAGCGGATATTTTTTCTTTTGAAGAACGCCTGGCAAAAGCTTCGCGTACGCTGGAGCAATTGCGCGATCCTTATGCCAATTACAATAAGCGATCCGTTTCCCAGCTGGAGAAAGCGTATCCCTCATTGAAATGGACCTTGTTACTGGATAATTACGGAATTAAGAATGTGGACAGTGTCGTAGTTGGGCAGCCTGAGTTTTTGACTGCTGTTGAAAAAAATATCAAAGGCTCATCCCTTGAAACGCTGAAGAATTATTTGAAATGGAGCCTTGTTTCAGGACTTTCGCCTTACCTTGGAAAAGAGCTGGCTGATGAGAGCTTTCGCTTTAATCAAACCGTGCTGGCTGGTGTGAAAACGCAAAAGCCAAGGTGGAAGCGGGTGATCGATTATGAGAACAGAAGCATCGGTGAATTACTGGGCCAGCAATTCGTGAAAGAAGTTTTCTCTCCAAAAGCCAAGGCGCGTTATGAAAAAATGGTGAAGACCATGATCGGGACCTATGCCGAGCACATTAAAAAGCTGGACTGGATGAGTGATGTCACCAAAGAAAAAGCCCTGTTGAAATTGAGTACCATTACTCCGAAAGTGGGTTACCCGGACAAATGGAAAGATTTTTCTTCAATGGATGTGTCCAGGAATTCATTTGTGCGAAACGTGATCAATATCAATAAATGGTGGTCGGATAGTTACATCCAAAAGATAGGCAAGCCGGTTGACCGCACTGAGTGGGACATGCCGCCCCAGGAATACAATGCGTATTACAATCCTTCCAACAACGAGATCGTATTGCCGGCTGCGCAGTTCGCTGTACCCGGATATGCCGATGAAGAGCTGGACGATGCACTGGTGTATGGTTACGCGGCTGCTTCGACCATTGGGCATGAGCTTACGCATGGCTTTGACGATGAGGGAAGACAATTTGATGAGAAAGGAAACTTAAAGAACTGGTGGACCAAAGAAGATGAAGAAAAATTCAACCAGCGTACGAAATTGTATATTGAACAATTCAACAATTATGTGGTGCTCGACTCCATGCATGTGCGGGGGCAGGCTACGCTCGGAGAAAACATCGCCGACCTTGGCGGAGTAGTGGTAGGACTCGACGCGTTTAAAAAGACAGAGCAGTACAAAAAAGGAGAGAAAATAAACGGTTATACTCCTGTGCAGCGTTTCTTCCTGGGTTATGCTTTGGGATGGCTGGGTCACATGACGGATGATAAGCTGGCAAATCTCATCATTACCAATGTACATGCGCCGGGGAACCTGAGGGTAAACGGTCCTTACAGCAACGTTCCTGAATTTTACGAGGCGTTTGGTGTAAAGGAAGGAAAGCCAATGTGGAGGGCGGATAGCATCAGGGTGAGGATCTGGTAATTCAATTGGAGAGTTGGAGAATTGGTTAATTGAAGAGTTAACTCAACAATTCACTAATTCATAAACTCTCCAACTCAATAATTCTCCAACTGTTTACATTGGTTTGGCAGGCAGATTGATCTCGAACGCGCTCCATTTGGTAGCATTGGAGTCCCAATAATATTGCAATGATTTTCCTGTATTGGTGTCGTAAACCAGGTAATAGGCTTTATTATCTGTTGAGTCGAAATAGCTTTTCATCATGATCTCTCCGGTAGCGCCGGGTAATGGGTTCGCGGGCAGGTTAATTTCAAAGGCCGACCATTTTCCGTCGTTGCTGTTCCAGTAATACTGTATGGATTTTCCGGATTTGGTATCCCAGGCAATGTAATAGGCTTTGCTATCCTTGAAGTCATAATACACATCGAACATGATATTGCCGGTTGCGCCCGGAACAGGACTTGAAGTGATGTTTAATTCAAAGGCCTTCCATGAGCTGGAATTGCTGTCCCAATAGTATTGAATTGATTTCCCCGTTTTCATGTCCCATACAATGTAATAACCCTTTTTATCATTGATGTCGTAATAGGAACTCATACGGATATTTCCTCCCATAGCAGGTTTTATGGGCGCAGCGCTCTTAATGGCAGGGTTCTGTGCGTCAAGCTTCAAAAGTGAAATGCACAGTAGAGCGAGGAATAGTATTTTTTTCATCTTAATGGTTTTTATCAAATATAAGAAAAGCCTGTTGATTATTAATAGTTCCATGTATGGTGCTTGAATCGTTTTGCTTCTCTTGAGATAAAAAAAATCATTTGAAAATATCTCCATGCCTTATTTGTCTTGCCCACTCTTGGGCAATAAAAAGTCAATATGGAAATACTTTAATAAGGTTTGGCTCCGCTGGAGCCTGCCTTTTCCATAATGTTCCGGACTTAATAAATCCCGGAAATAAAAAAGGGGCTCATGGCCCCTTTCATTAAGTGTTGTAAACACTTGTTTAATACTCATCTTCGTTGAAGAAGAAATCATCCTTGGTCGGGTAGTCCGGCCAGATCTCTTCGATGGTCTCATAAGCTTCGCCCTCGTCCTCAATTTCCTGCAGGTTCTCAATTACCTCCATTGGGGCACCGGAACGAATAGCAAAATCGATCAATTCATCTTTTGTTGCCGGCCAGGGAGCGTCTTCAAGCCAGGATGCCAATTCTAATGTCCAGTACATATTCTTGTTTTTATTTAATTCCTAAAACACCTAAATAAAAGCCGGGTTACAGTGTCCCCCATTTTTGTGCAAAAGAATAAAATTTATTCCAACCATCAAAGGGTTTATGGAATTTAAACAGCTTGATTATCAGTAGTTTTTAACAAAACTGAATCCTGTAATTAAACTAATTGGTTCTCAACCCATCTTTATACTGCTTAAAAGGCAATGTAATAAAAAAATCCCGCCATTTAGCGGGATTAAAATTCAAACCATGAGATCAGCTTTTGTTTACACTCTATATAACCTGTTATTCCTGCTCTTCACTATTCTTGTAGGCTGTTTCTGCGTACTCTACAGTAGTTTTAGCTGGATCAGGTTCAAAAGGGATCAGGCTATTTAATGCCGTCCATTTTCAATTTCAGTGCGTCAACCACTTTTTGCTGGGTTTCCGCTTCTTTCTTTTTTACTTCGATCTCTTTTTTGTTGTTTTCGATATCGCTCTTTGCTTTCGTGATCTTGTCGTTATAGTTTTTAATATCGTTCTCCAGATTCTTGTTATCTTTTTCAAGGTCCTTTTCCTTATCAAGGGTACGGTTCAGGTCTTTCGAAGCGGCCTTCCATTCGTCCTGTAGAATATCCTTAGTGGTTTTTACCGCGAAGTCATACATCATCTTTTTAAAGTATTCAAATTTATCCTTGTGATCGGAAGAGCTCAGGTAGGCGCCACCGAGGTCGTACGCGGCCATAAGCTCCACGCCGCCGTCCTTGGATTCTTTTACGCGGGAATAAACATCTATGGTATTGTTTCCAATTGGCTTGAAGGTAGCGTTGTCAAAAAAATATTCACCTCCTTTTTCATTCGTATGATCCGGGTTGAAATTTTTAACCAGGCTTTTCCATTCTTTTTCTACAAGGGCTTTATCTTTTACGTAAATCGTAACAAGCAAAGCATTGTGGCTTCCGGTAGAAAAGCTTTCATTGGATTCGCGCACTTTAATCTCCTGGGAAAAACAAAGGGAAGAGAAAAGAGCCGCTGCGAGGGTAAATGTAAATTTGTTCATGTAATATTTTTTTTAAATGTATAAAATTTACCGTCATTTACAACAACCGTACCTAAGCCCGATCGTAATTTGAAATCAAATTACTAATAACCATTGAGATAATCGCCCAAGGGACAAAATAGGGAGCGATAAGAAAGGTTTCGGCTAATCTTCTTCGTGGACATCTGCAACTCCGCCGGTAACAATGAATTTCATGGCGTCTCCGCCTTTGGTGTCTATAGGCTTAATATTTTCGCGGGGAACGATGATCAGCTTTCCGGAAAATGCATAGGAGTGAGGCATATAGACCGCCACTTTATCTTTAATTCCAATATCCTTCAGGTCTTCCTGGGTAATAAAGCCAAGCTCTTCTATTCCAGCCTGGGGATTGGTAAGGATCAGTACCGGCTTGGTAAAGCGTTTTTTATTTCCAACAAAAGCTTCCAGAAAATCCTTGATCGGCGAGTAAATATGCTTTATGACCGGAATGTGTTCGATCGTGTTTCCCATAAAAGTGAACAGGGGCTTGAATACAATAGAAGAAGCCAGCCAGCCGGTGAACAATATGGTAACTACAAGAAGGATCAGGACCAGGAGCGGATCAATAAAGGAGTTAAAGACCAGGTCGAACCTGGAGAGTAGTGAATAAAAGTAAGCCACTACCTTCGCCAGGACAAGCATGGTTATCGTGATCGGAACAATGATCAGTAAGCCCTGGGCGAAATATTTAAGAATATTCTTCGACATTTTTAATTTCAGGAACAATGAATTGTTGAGTTAGCATTTCGATCGGAGAGGGAAGAATTTGTACTGCCTTCGGCTCCGCTCAGTCAGCGGTTAATCGGGTGAGGGAAACTGAATCCTTCCCATTTTCGTTTCGCGCATTCACTGCCTTCGGCTCCGCTCAGTCAGCGATTAATTGGGAGGGAAACTGAATCTTTCCCATTTTCGTTTCCCGCATTCACTGCCTTCGGCTCCGCTCAGTCAGCGGTTAATTGGGAGGGAAACTGAATCTTTCCCATTTTCGTTTCCCGCATTCACTGCCTTCGGCTCCGCTCAGTCAGCGATTATCGAGGGAGTTAACCTTTTCCGGTAGCTGAGCGGAGTCGAAGCTACCAGCCTAATATCCACGCGAAGATCAGCGGCGCAACTATGGTCGCGTCACTTTCTACAATGAACTTGGGAGTTGCCTTATCCAGTTTTCCCCAGGTTATTTTTTCATTAGGCACCGCCCCCGAATAAGAGCCATAGCTTGTTGTAGAATCCGAGATCTGACAGAAATAGGCCCAGAAAGGAACATCATGCCATTCGAGATCCTGGTACATCATCGGTACTACGCAAATAGGAAAATCTCCTGCAATACCGCCTCCGATCTGAAAAAAGCCAAGACCTTTCCCGGATGAATTCTTACGGTACCAGTCGCTCAGCCATACCATATATTCGATTCCCGATTTCATGGTTGAGGCTTTCAGATCTCCTTTGATAATATAGGAAGCGAAGATATTTCCCATGGTGCTGTCTTCCCAGCCCGGACAAATGATCGGCAGGTTGCGTTCTGCCGCGGCAAGCATCCAGCTGTTTGCAGGATCGATCTCGTAATATTGCTGAAGCACACCTGAGTTCAGCATTTTGTACATAAATTCATGGGGAAAATAACGCTCTCCTTTGGTATCTGCATCTTTCCACAATTCGTAAATGTGTTTTTGCAGGCGGCGAAAAGCTTCTTCTTCAGGGATGCAGGTATCTGTTACACGGTTGAAGCCGTCTTCAAGCAGGTCCCATTCATCCTGTGGTGACAGGTCGCGGTAATTCGGAACGCGTTTGTAATGCGAATGGGCGACGAGGTTCATTATATCTTCTTCCAGGTTGGCGCCGGTACAGGAAATGATATCGATCTTTCCCTGGCGGATCATTTCGGCCAGCGATTTTCCCAATTCAGCCGTGCTCATCGCGCCGGCCAGGGAAACCAGCATTTTCCCTCCTTCAGTAAGATGCGTTACATATCCTTTTGCTGCATCTACCATTGCCGCCGCATTGAAGTGGAGGTAGTGTTTTTCCATGAATTGTGATACAGGTCCTTTGCTCATATTAATATACTGTTAGCTAAATGTTTATAATTTTTTCCAGGCTTGCAAAGGTATATTATTCCTTTAAATCAGCTGGTTCCGGGCTTAACTTTTTGTTATCTTTTTCTAACCATGCGGTTATCATTCGACGAAAAGCCTTGTCGTTAGTACAAAATTCCATAAATTTGCTTTGCTTTTTTAAAAAGTAAGTGAAAATCCTACAGGACCAGGCGTTGTCTCGCTTATCCGAAACCACTTGCAGGGGTATAAAAAATAAAACTAATAATAAAACAAATGAAAAAACTGCTACTTATTTTTGGCATGTTCGCTGGTTTCACTACTGCTTATTCCCAGTGTAATGAATTATTTATTTCCGAATACGCTGAAGGAAGCGGGAATAACAAAGCGATCGAATTTTACAATCCTACGGCGAATGCGATCAGTATGTCGAACTACAGATTGGTGCGTTATTCCAATGGATCTCCTACCGGCACGGATAGCACGGACCTGGTTGGAACGATCCAGCCCTATTCAACATTCATCATTGCAAATGGCCAGACTTCCGGTACGCCAACTTCTCCGGCCTGTGACCCTGCTTTACAAGCTATGGCGCAGCAACTGGACCATGCTTATCCTGCTCCAACTTATGTGAACGGTGATGACGCGATGGTTCTTGCACGTATCTCTCCGTATGCGATCATTGATATTTTCGGGGAGATCGGTGTTCAGCCTAACACTGCATGGAGCGATGTGGCTCCTTATATTGGCACAACAGGGAAATGGTGGACAAAAGATCACAGCCTGCAGCGTAAGCCAACGGTAACACAAGGTGTAATGACGAATCCATCTCCTTTTATTGTCACCGCGGAATATGACTCTTTACCAAAAGACAATTGGACCAATCTTGGGATCCATGCCTGCAACTGCGCTCCAAACAGCATTAAGGAAATAAACAAAACGGTGGAATTTAAAGTTTATCCCAATCCTTCAGCTGCATCTTCTAAAATTGCAATAAGCGCCAATACGAATTTCAGCGAGCTCGTACTGTTCAACATTACCGGTCAGACTGTCATCTCACGTAAACTGAGCACGGACGATGATCATTGCTTAATTGACGCTAACGGACTTTCTTCAGGAATTTATTTCGTGCAGTTAAAGAGCAATAAAGGAAATTCAAAGATCCAGAAACTGGTCATTCAATAAGTAATATATTAAGCGGGCTGTGACAACACAGCCCGTATTGTTTTTTATCCAGTACGAAATTCTCATGTCGGGTTCAGTAAAGTTAATTGCCATTTTCATTTTGCTTTCATTTTCTGCGCTGGCGCAGGATACGGCAAAATATATTCTCGCCGGCGTGGTAAAGGACGCGGAGAATGGCGAGACCCTGATCGGAGCAAGCGTAATGATAAAAGCAGGTGTTGGCGTAATTACGGACCTCGACGGGAACTTCAGGATGAGGGTGGAACCGGAAAATTACGAGCTGAGCATTTCTTACGTTGGCTATGCCACTAAAAAGCAGAAAGTGAAAATTAAAAATGCCAACCTTTTAATAAGTGTTCTGCTTGAAAGCAATACGCTGGATGAAGTGGAGGTGGTTGCCAATATTGCACAGATCAGGGAAACCCCGGTGGCATTTAGCTCGATCAGCCAGGAAAAAATACAGCAGGAACTCGGTTCGAGGGACATCAGCATGATCGCGAATACAACCCCAGGCGCTTATGCTTCCAGTAGTGGCGGCGGAGCGGGTGATTCAAGGGTAACTATTCGTGGATTTGATCAGACAAATATTGGAGTACTCGTAGACGGAATTCCGGTAAATGATATGGAGAATGGCCAGGTATTCTGGAGCAATTGGGACGGATTGAAAGAGATTACCAGATCAATGCAGATCCAGCGTGGACTTGGAGCATCTAAACTGGCAATAACATCAGTAGGAGGTACAATGAATTTTATTACTAACGGTATCGATCAGAAGCAACAGACAACAATAAAGAAGGAATGGGGTAATAATGGTTACTCGAATGTAAGTCTCGGATACAACAGCGGACTCATTAAAAACAAGTGGGGAATTACACTGGCGGGTTCCTATAAGACAGGTAATGGATGGGTTGATCAGACCTGGACCGAGGCCTGGTCCTATTTTGGTAAGATACAATACAGACCAACTGCAAAGCACCTGATCAGTATCGGAGCAAATGCAGCGCCTCAAAAGCATGGACAACGTCTATCCAAAATGCCGATAGTTGTTTATGATAAAAAGTATGCGGAGAAGCTTGGTGTAAATGCAGACTCGATGCTGCTGGCAATAAAATCCAACGGTTATACTACACCAACACAGGGTGATCGGGACCTTCGCTGGAATCCAGACATGGGAATGCTTAACGGAGCCGCTTTTAATGATAAGATAAATTATTTTAATAAGCCTCTTTTCAACCTGAGTCATTTTTGGTCTATTTCAGAAAAGCACACCTTGTCTACCGTCGCTTATGCTTCCATCGGTCACGGTGGCGGAACCTCGTATAACTCTGCGCCGGGAAGAGATACAACTACCGGATGGTATAATGTTCAGCAAAAATATAATACCAATTCAACAACAATTTCTTCTGTCTACAGTAAGGATGAACACAAGTCGAGTACCTACCTGAGAAGTGCAAATAATGATCACCACTGGTTTGGATTATTATCTACAGCTACTTCGAGGCTGAATAAAATGATAACATTGACCTATGGACTAGACCTCAGGTATTACCGTGGCTTTCATACCACAACAGTTTATGACCTGATCGGTGGTGACTATGCGACCGATTTTGCAAATAAGAACATCGACCCTGTAAATCCGAAAAATTTTGTTCGCCATCAGGGTGATACTATTGTAAGAAATTATAACGGTTTGGTGAAATGGGGTGGTTTATTTACCCAGGCTGAATTTAAGCAAGGCAGATGGGTTGGATTTGTTACAGCAACTACTGGTTATACAGGATATAAACGAATAGATTATTTTCAAAAAGAAGACATTGTACTTCCGGATACCACCCTGCATAACGCCGTAGGTTACCTCGATTCTGTTGCTTACCAGGGTACTTATTATAAACATAGCGATCCGCAGGCCCGGACCTCAACTATTGGATGGAAGTGGTTTTTGGGTTATACGGTAAAAGGAGGCGCAAATTACAATATCGATGACCATCAGAATGTATTTATGAATGTTGGTGCAATGAGTATTGCTCCGAAATTCGCCAACGTATTTGATAACAGTAATAATGAATATCACGATGTGAAAAATCAGGAGATCCAGTCCTACGAATTGGGTTACGGAGTGAAGTACAGCAAATTTTATGTTGCCGCTAATGTTTATTATACATTGTGGAATAATAAACCATACAGTGCTACGAATATTGGTACCGATAAGCTTTCTTTAAATATTAATGGAATAAACCTGATCAATAAAGGGATTGAGTTTGAAGGTAATTACAAGCCGTTTAAGCAGATTGAGGTTGAAGGTGTATTATCACTGGGCGACTGGATCTATAATTCTTCTACCACGGTTTACCTGCTGGATAATAACGGTAATACATTACAGGCAATTGATTTCTCCGCTAAAGGCGTTCACCTTTCGGATGCGGCGC
>JBJMLS010000112.1:0-3167 GCA_045805185.1 Bacteroidia bacterium
CCCAGCCGATGATCCAGGCGAACAGTTCTCCAAATGAAACATAAGCATAGGTATATGCACTTCCCGATACCGGTACGCGCGACGCAAATTCCGCATAGCACATAGCGGTAAATCCGCAGGCGATTGCGCAGATCACATACAAAAAGATCACTCCAGGTCCGCCGGCAAAGCAAGCATTACCGATGGCGCTGAAGGTTCCGCCGCCGATAATGGCCGCGATGCCAAAAAAGGTAAGATCACGTACATTCAGCACTTTGTGTAAAGAACCATGGTCCTCGCCTTCATCAGGTCTTATTTTGGAAACAGGTTTCTTACGGAAAAGACTTTTATAACTCATCATTTGTTTTTTAACCGGAAATTTGCAAAGGCTGAATTTACGTCAAATAAATTAACCAGTAAAATCCCAAGAAAGATCAGCGCCGGAATACGGTACCTCACCGTTGACCCAAGCACAGGTACCGTGAGACCGATGAGACAGCACAACAGGAGAATAAAGCTGATGGAAAGAAATAATAAGTTCCGGTTGAGACTGCGCTTTTTTGAAAATAAGAGAAGGGCCAGAAGACAGCTAATGTAAATGCTCATCTCGATCGCGCTTCCCAATGAAGAAGCATTGTGTACATCCCAGAGTCCCGGCCGGACAAAACCATTGTAGAACGAATAAGGTAAAACTTTAAAAATACTCCACCAGTTCGTTTCCAGCTTATCCAGGTGAATGGCAGAACCCGCAGGCTTGATATCCCAGACCAGCGACAGATCGTTCACTGGCTTTTCAAAAACCGCTCGTATGGTATCTTCGATCCTGTCCAGCCTCCAGTACATCACTTCCGTCTGCTGCGCGATAAAAAAACTATTCTTCCTTACATTTTTCTGGAGACGGTATTCGAGCGCCGGATCAAGACGAACCAGGATGGTATCGTTGAGAAGGAAAATACCGCCTTTGGACAGGTTAACGAAATCATTTTGCTTTTTTACCAGGGCCGACAAAGGTTTTCCTGACATGAGAAAATTCACACTGAATATGATGAGCACTACACCGGCTAAACTAAAAATGTATGACGGCCAGGCGCGGTTCGGCCTCCGGTGAAGGTTATACAGGTAAGCGATGAAAGGGAGAAAAAAGCAAAGGATCACATAAGGCTTGCACAGCAGGGATAAGAATAAAAAAACAAGAGCGAAGAGCCAGTGCCGGATCAGTTTACTTTCTGATGCCCTGCCGGCATGATAAACGAACATGCCGAAATTGAAAAGCATGAAGCTTTCTTTCAACAGGGAGCTGCCCCAAAACAGAACGGAGGGCATTAGAAAAAGTACAGCAAAGAATAATTTTTCCTTCGCAGGAAGCATATTTTTGAATGATCTGAATAGGGCAATAAGTCCGGTGAAGGAAAGAAAATTAATGAAGAGTGAATGGATGTGAATGGAATTAAGAGAAAAAAAACTGAAGAGGGAATTCAACCGGATAAAAACGCGGTTATCGTTAATATAGCCGGTAATGAAATGCTGGTGCCACAAATTACTGCCTTGCAAATGCTGCAGCTCCATCGGAGAACTCTCTTGGTAAATGCCGGAGAGGAGACGAAAATAATCGGACGGGGAACTGTAAAAGACCTTATTCAGTATGGCGCCGTCGTGAACAAAAGAAAAAATATCTCCCTGGGGCATGGACCGGAGAGAGTCGAGGTAAAAAAGCCAGGTGAGAAATCCAACAGCAACCTTTAACACAAATGCCCCGGCCAGCCAGGATCCGGGTATGCCGGCGTTCCTGAAAAAAGAGAACCGTAAAATGCAAAAGCAGAAAATGGAAAAATAGAGTATGAAAAGAAATAGTTCCATTAAGGATTTAACGGCTAAGTACTTTCTTTCCGATGCCGGTTTTTCAGTACTGATCCGTGATTACAAATATATATATTTGTTAGCGATTAAATCTAAGCTGCGTCATGGCAAAAGAGGAACTGAGAAAAGTCCGGCTGGACAAATACCTGTGGGCCATCCGTGTTTTCAAAACGCGTTCCCTGGCAAGCGCCGCCTGTGATAAGGGACGCGTGATCTGCAACAATATTAAACTGAAAGCCTCTTACTCCGTAAAGCCGGGCGACATTTATCACATTAAAATCGACACCGATCATACCCGCGTAATTGAAGTTGTTGCGCTCTCCGAAAAAAGAGAAAGCGCGGAAAAAATGAGACCCTACTTTATTGACCGTTCACCGGAACAGGTAAAAAAAGAAAAGCTGCCTTCTGTTTTTTATGAGCCGCAAGGCAAACGTGATAAAGGAACAGGAAGACCCACCAAAAAAGACGGCAGGGAGATAAGGAAGAATTTGTTTTGAAAGAAGAAATTTTTTTTACACCAAAGTACGCAAAGAGCGCAGAGAAAAAGGGAAAGCTCTTTAAGCTCAATTGTCAATCATAACATTCACCTTCCTTTCGGGGCTATAACCACTATAGGAACAACCAGTTTACTTGCTCAGGATCTCAAACTCCGTTCTCCTGTTCAGCTGTAAATTCTCTTCCGTGTCGTTCGCCGCGATCGGTTTTGTTTCGCCGTAACCGGCAGCCTTCAACCTGTCCTTTCCAATCCCTTTTCCGATCAGGTAATCCACCACGGATTGCGCCCGCGCCTGTGATAACTTCAGGTTATGGTCGTCAGAACCGCGACTATCCGTGTGACCGGAGATCTCGATCTTTAAAGTAGGCACATCGTTCAACAGCTTTGTCAAACGCTCCAGCTCATTGGTAGATTCCGGGCGAAGCGTTGCCTTATCCGTATCGAAGAAAATATTCTTCAGGATGATCTTGCTTCCCACGGCAACATTCTTCAGCTGCACATCCTTGATTACTTCCTGGTAACCCGATGCAAGGGGAATGTCGAAATTTTCCGAATGAAAAAGATAGCCTTCGGCTTTCACCGCTATCCCGTAATTTTTTCCTGATGGCAAGGTAACGAGGTACTTTCCTGTGGAGCTGTTCGATTTGAACGTAGCGATCACTTCGTTCTTCGAATTGTCGATGAGCTCAATGGAAGCCTCTACGATCTTCTGGGTCAGGGCATCGGTAATTGTTCCTTTCAAAATAGTAAGCGAAGATTGTTTGATCTCCATTGGCGGCGCTGCCTGGATCGTTTTTACCGGTTGCGCGATACTCGCGATCAGGTTGTCTTCGTC
>JBJMLS010000113.1:0-6672 GCA_045805185.1 Bacteroidia bacterium
AGCTGGATGGTGATTACGAACGGATGAGAAATGGCTTCAGGAGTCTCAGTGAAATTTATAAAAAGATGGGAGACTACAGGAACGCTTTTTATTACCTTGAGCGTTCCTATTCCTTATCAGATACTATTTTTTCAAAAGAGATCGCGGATAAAAATGGTTTTCTCCAGGCGGAGTTGGAAATTACCGCTAAGGAAAGCCAGATCGAATTGTTGAATAAAAACAATGAGTTAAAGCAAACCGAATTATCGAAGCAGGCCGTGCTAAGGAATTTTCTGGTAGGAATTGTTCTGTTTGTTCTTGTGTTCCTGTATTTTGTTTACGCAGCATACAAAAACAAAAAGAAAGACAACGCAATTATCCTAAGCCAAAAGCATGAAGTGGAAATGAAAAACGAGATCATCGAAACGCAAAAGAAAAAGGTGGACGAGGCTTATGAAGCGTTGCATGAGAAGAACAAAGAGGTGCTGGACAGTATTCACTATGCCAAACGGATTCAAAAAGCGCTGCTAACTCCTGAGCAATACATTGAACGGAAATTAAGTCAAAAGAATAAATGAAGCTGTGCCGAAAGCTTGATAAGCTAAAGGTATACTGAGGCGGTAACTATATGAAACGAATTTGTTTTCAGTTAACCTTTCTTCTTCTACCCGTTTTTTTCTCGGGACAGAATTTCCGCGTTGTTGATTCTCTTACCAGGATTGCTTCAGGAAGAGCGCCGGACAGTCTTAAGGTTAAAGCATTATTTGCTCTAACGGAAATATATTACAGCGACGCTCCCGAAAAAGCGATGAAATACTGTACTGAAGCCAAAGTCATCGCCGAAAAGAACAAGGATCCGCGGCAACTCTATGGTAGTTACCAGAGACTCGCTTTGCTTTACGAGCAGAAAGCCGAGTATGTAACCGCGCTTAACTTTTACCAAAAGGCATTGGCCCCGGCGGAAAAGATAGGTAACCAAAAAAAACTTGCTGATGTATTGAATAATATGGCCGCAATTTATAAGGACCTCGGTCGCCTGGATGAAGCCCTTGCGTATCACGACAAGAGTCTGGCCATTAAACTTAAGATCGGGTATAAAAGCGGCTTATCCACGTCCTACAATAATATTGCGCTGATCAAGCAGCAGCAGGGTAAGATCAACGATGCCCTGGATTATTTTAACAGGTCACGGAAAATAGATGAGGAATTGAATGACTCTTCAGGCGTATCCACTGCGTTGCTAAATATCGGTTTTGTGTACAAGGACCAGGGTAATTATAGTGAGGCGAACAGTTGTTTTAACCAGGGTCTCCTCATCAGTAAAGCCATGAAGGATAAATCAGGGGTTGGATATTTTATGAATGCAATCGGAGGTGTTTTCCTGGTTCAGGGAGATTATGATTCTTCACATTATTTTTACCAGCAGGCTTTTCAGATCCGTACTGAAATCAAGGATAAACCCGGCATTGCATGGACAGAAAAGAACCTGGGACTTCTGAATGAGAAAACAGGGAATGCCGGCGCCGCTGAAAATTGCTACAAAAGGAGCCTGGCTTTATTTGAGGAGATCGGGGATAAATGGGGAATCGCTTTCGTTACCAACAGGCTCGGATATATTTTCCTTGCTAAAAAAGACCTGGTCAACGCTGAAAATTATTTAAACAGATCTTTTAAATTATCAAAGGAGTTAGGTTACCCCTCAGAGATAAGTAATGCAGCGGGTAGCTTGTGGAAATTGCATAAGGCAAAAAAGGACTGGAAGAACGCGATGAGTATGTATGAGCTTCATGTACAAATGCGGGACAGCATAAGCAATGAGGAAACAAAAAAATCCGCGATAAAGAACCAGCTTAAATACGAATATGAGAAAAAGGCGGCAGCCGACTCAGTAAAAAATGCAGAAGAGCAAAAGGTAAAAGACGCTCAGCTTTCCGCGCAGAATGCCAGCCTGAAACAGGAGCAAACACAGCGATACGCATTGTATTGCGGTCTCATCTTAATTGCGGGATTCCTGGCTTTTGTTTTTAATCGCTTTCGGGTGACGCAAATGCAGAAAAAAATAATTGAGAAGCAAAAAGTACGTGTTGACGAAGCTTATGAAAAGCTTCACGAAAAGAACAAAGAAGTGATGGACAGTATTTATTATGCCAGAAGGATCCAGCGTGCCCTGGTAACTCCTGAAAAATATATTGAAAGAAACCTGAAGCGCCTTAACCGAAAGGATAATGGCGCGGATGCAATTCCGTGATTTTTCATATCTTTATTTTTCTCATGAATGTTCGCCTGATAAAACAAATGTCCTTTTTCTTCCTCTTTTTTCAGGGTATAGGGGTATTTGCGCAACTTTCTAGTGAAGAGAAAAAGCAATGTAATTCTCTTTCTGTTGTCTTGCGAAAAAAAAACATCCACGACACGACTCGTGCAGATGCCTATATTCATCTTTCCGAGATCCTTTACGTTGCTTTTCCAGATACGATGTTTACGCTTTCGCAGGCAGTGATGCGAATTGCTGAAAATAACCTGTTCCGATCCAAACTGAATGAGGCTGAAAAGAAGAAATTCAAGAACCTGGAAGCGAGCGCGCAAAGTAACCTTGGATTTTACTATATGAACCGGGGGGAATTTGAAAGGTCCCTCGAACTGTTTAAGAAGGGCCTGGTAGTTTACGAGGAGCAGGGCGATGGGGAGGGCATGAGCAGCACTTACGTGAACATGGCTATTATTTTTCACAACACGGGTAAAACAGATCTTTGCCTTTCCTATTATGATAAAGCGCTCACTATTGCGACCAAAATGAAGGATAAGAATGCGCAGTCCTATTGTCTTCATAATATCGGTGCGGTATATGTGAATCTGGGAAATGAAAAAAAAGCGGTGAAGTACCTGGAGCAAAGCGCCGCGCTTAACCGGGAGCTTCAGAATTTTCGCGGCATGGCTTACGATTACCAGTATATGGGAATTGTTTACCTGAACAAAGGCGATGTAATAAGGGCTCTTGAGAATTTTCATTCCAGCCTGAAGCTCCATGAGAAAACCGGGGATAAATCAGGTATTTCGGAGAGCCTGCATAATCTTGCTTCCATTTATAAAGACCAGGGCGAAGTGGCGAAAGCGATGGAAAATTACCGGCTTTGCATTAAAACAGCCAAAGAGATCGGGAACAAGATCATGCTGGCCTCGGCAAACAACGGGATCGGCCTGATGTTCGAAAGAAAGGGAAGCTACGACAGCGCTCTTGTTTATTATAAGCGGGCCTTTGACCTTCAGAGTGAAATGAATAATGTCTCGGGAAAAGCAGTTGCTTTGCAAAACCTGGGAGGGCTTTATGAGGACCGGCATCAGTTAAAAGAAGCCATTGCCTGTTATGAGCAAAGTCTCGAACTGCGTAAAGAAGTTGGCGACCTGCAGGGAGAAGGTTATGCTTATGAGGCTTTGTCCTCGCTTTACGTATTGAACAATAACATAGGAAAGGCAAAGCGCTGCGCCGAAAAAAGCATGGAGATCGCGCGGAAACTGAATTATCCTAAAAGTCTGAGCGGCGCTGCCTGGTGCTTAAGCAAGGTTTACAAGAAAACAGGGAATTACAAGGAAGGATGGGAAATGTATGAGCTCCACATTAAAATGCGGGATAGTACGAAAAATGAACAGATCCGGAAATCCGCATTTAAAAAGCAACTGCAATATGAGTATGATAGAAGAGCCGCCGCAGATAGCGTGAAGAATGCAGAAGAGGGAAAGGTAAAAGACGCGCAGCTGGCTGAGCAGAAAGCCCTGATAAAACAGGAAAAGACCCAGCGTTTTGCTTTATACGCAGGCATTGTTTTTTTAATTGTTTTTGGGGCATTCATGGTGAACAGGTTCCTGCATTCAAAGAAACAGCGGAATATTATTCAGCATCAGAAGGAACTGGTGGAAGAGAAGCAAAAAGAGATCCTCGACAGTATTCATTACGCCAAGCGTATTCAAAAGGCTTTACTCACCAGCGAACGCTACATTGAACGCAAGTTGAAAGAAAATAATTCTACAGGGCAGACCTGAGTGCCGGACCTTCAATTTCTTTTGTTTCTTGGAAAAAATTCCTATTTTTATTTTTGATGAGATCTGCTCCGCATTGCATTATCCTGAAAAGGACCGCAGTTAACGTTATTCTGACAATTTTTTTTCTGTTGCAGTTTGTTTGTGCAGGACTTTATTCCCAGGAAGACCCGCATCATATTGCGGATTCGCTCAGGTTCTTATTAAAACAGGAAAAGGATCCGGTCCGGAAGGCAAGATTGACCAATGCCATAGGCGAAAGCTATTCCTATTCGGATCCTGACTCCTCGTTTATATACTGCGGCCGGGCTTACTCCTTGTTGCGTAAGATCATTTCTGTTTCAGGATCCCCGGTGAAAGATTCCGCGGAACGGTTTCTCGCTTCGCCCTCGTCTAACCTCGGTTATGCTTTCGCTATGCACGGCAAGCATGATTCAGCCTTGTTTTACTTTAGGATCTGTCTTGAAATCGATCGCAAATACGGTTCTCCCGAAGAGATCGCTTCTTCGTACAATAACCTTGGAAACATTTGCGAAAAGCAGAGCAACATTCAAAAAGCAATGGAGTATTATAACCTTGCACTTGGGGAAGCGGAAAAATCAGGAAATAAGGACGCCCTCGGACTTGAATACAATAACATCGGACATTTATACAGGAGAACCGGCGAAACAGAAGAAGCCAATAAATTCTTTAAAAAAGCTTTCGACCTGTTCTCGCAAACAGGCAACAAGCAGTTTCTTTGCAACCTTCTCAATACAATGGCAACTATCCAGGAGGGAAAGAAGAATTACAGGGCTGCACTTGACCTTTTTGTGAAGAGCCTCGAAATAATCAATGACATGAATTACGTGGAAGGGAGACCATTTGTGTTGAACAATATAGGACGAATGTACTGCTCTATGGGAAAATATGCAGAAGCCATTCCTTACCTTCAGCAGGGACTTGAACTTAGAAAAAGCCTTGGGGAATCACCGGAAGTTCCAATTTCGCTGTTAAATATCGCTATTGCTAAAATGGAGATCGGAAAAATGGAAGAAGCCATTCGTTATGCGCGGGAAGCTGAAAAAGACCTTCACCGCTACAACATGTTGGATATCTATGCCACTTATTACAGGTTCATGTACAACTGGAACAAACAAAAGAATAATTACGCTGCTGCAATAGGCTTCCTCGAAAAATATGTTGTTTTCAGGGATAGCTTGCAGAATGAAACACAAAAAAAAGAACTGATCAAAAAGCAGCTCAATTACGAATACAATAAAAAGACAGCAGCCGATTCGGTAAAAAACGCCGAGTTGCAAAAAGTAAAGGATGCTCAGCTCAGGGCTCAAACCGCAAGTCTTAAGCAGGAAAAAACCCAGCGTTATGCACTGTATGGCGGACTTGTCCTGGTGGCAGGGTTCCTGATCTTTGTCTTTAACCGTTTTCGGGTGACGCAACGTCAAAAGAAAACCATTGAAGATCAAAAGGTGCTGGTTGACGCTGCTTATGGAAAATTGCACGAAAAGAATAAAGAAGTAATGGATAGCATTCATTATGCGAAACGCATACAAAAAGCTTTACTCACTCCTGAAAGATACATGGAGAGGGTTCTGGCATCATTCAGGGAAGATAAAAAATGAAGACTGTTTTTAAAATACGTTTTTTAATACTACTTGCGCTCGCCTCTAAGCTTTATGCAGGGGATCAGGCAATAGATTCCCTGTCGCTTAAGCTGAGGTCAGCCGGCCATGATACCACAAGATGCAGAATACTCAGTCTTTTATGCGAAGAGAGCCCCGAAGGTGAGTGGGAAAGATACAATGAACAAATGGTGATGCTCGCCGGAGAACGCCTTAAGGAAGTAAAGCCTGGAAAACTGTATAATGTGTACATGACCTATCTCGCCCTGGGTATTAACAACAAAGGTTTTATATGTAAGGATTCGGGTAATTATGGAGGAGCGAGAGATCTTTTTCTGAAGAGCTTCTCCATGTATAAGATCTTAAAGGATAGAAAAGGAATGGCGGATGTATTGGATAATCTCGGTTTTGTTTACCAGAATCTTGGGAAAACAGATAGCGCTGTTTTCTTTTACAACGAAGGATTGGCCTTGAGGGAAAAAATAAGAGACGATGAAGGGCTTGCGTACTCCCTGAACAACATAGCCGCCGTTTATTATTACCAGGGAATGATCGAGAAAGCCATTGCTGCTTATGAACGCGCTTTGGGTATTTTTGAAAAAGAAGGAAAAAAGAAAGGTATTGCGATGGAAATGAATAATCTTGCCTTTATCTACCAGAATCAGAACGACCTTGCCAGTGCGGAAAAATATTTTCTGAGCAGCCTCCGCCTTAAAAAAGAAACTGATGATCAGGCCGGAATTGCAGGCGCTTATAATAACCTCGGAACTCTGGCATTGAAGCGTAACCAATATGATGAAGCGCTCAGGTATTTTAATGATGGGCTAAAGATCGCCGAACTGATGAACAATAAGCCCGTCATCGCCAACATCAGTAACAACATCGGCTATACCTATAAGAAAAAAGGAAGATATGCAGATGCAATTGAAAACTTTCAGAAAGCGCTTTCAATGCAGCTTAATTCAGGGAACCAGTCCGGCATTTCCCAATGTGAAGTTAACCTCGCTTCCGTGTATTACCTCGAAAAGCAGTATGG
>JBJMLS010000114.1:0-9615 GCA_045805185.1 Bacteroidia bacterium
ATGATTGGCGAGCATATACAGGTACATGCAATATTGATCGGAATGCAGGTGGTTAAAACGCGTCAGGCCGCTTTCATTAAAATATTTTTTTTCAATAGCGGAAAAACAGTTAAACGCCCGTTTCTCTACTGAGTCAATGTAATGCTCCAGTTCTTTTGACACAACCTTATTCCGGTCCGGAAAAAAATGATTTAATTGGGCGGCGAGGTAGATTGCCAATTCTCCATTATCCAAACTTTTAACAACTGTAGCTTTCATTCAGCAGAGATTATCCGGTTTAATTTATCAGTGTCACCCCAGAAATTCATTGGCTCATAATCCGGGTAAGGATAATACCCTAAATTAAGCGTAATTTGATAATTACGCAACCGGAAAAATTCCCCGACCAGGTCTTTTATTTTAACAGGACTTCCGCTGCAGCAATTGATGATTCCCGTTTCTTTGGTTTGCACGGCCACTGAAGCGATCAGCCTTACCATTTTCTCAACAGGAAGGTAATCCCTGCCCTGCTCTCCGCCCGACATATTGAACTCTTTTTTCCCTTCCTCAATTGCGCGGTTCACCTGGCTGTATAAGGCGGAAGCATATTGACCCTCTCCGAATATATAATATAACCTCAGCCATTTCAGGGAAAAATTCACTTCCCTGCTCAATTGTTCCAGTTTCTCACGAACCTCATTCTTCGCGGTAGCATAGGCTGTCACCGGTAAAATTTTCATTGATTCCTTTTGCTTTCCCTCAATCATACCGTATTCCTGGCAGGTTCCCGCGACGCTTAAGTTGGGCAAGCCGGAGCGGACCAGTTGTTCGAGAAAAGAAAAATGCGCCGGGGCGTGAATGTTAAGATGCCGCCCGGTCTTAAAGTCGGGCAGGTCCGGCCAGGCAAGATGTATGGCCGCATCCGGCTTTAAAAATAGTTCAAAGCAATTTGAATGCCCCCTCCCCGATTCAATATCATAGGGGATAAACCTTACGCGATCGAACCAGTTCTTTGATTCTACCTTATCCGTATTCCTGGAAGTTGCAATTACTTCATGACCCCACAGCAACAATTCAGTTATGAGGTGATCCGCAATAAAGCCGCCGGCTCCTGTTACAAGTATCTTCATGCTCTTTGCAATTTGTATTTGAGCCTAAGGAAGAGCTTTTCAAAATAATGATAACTTAAAAAGGAAATTCCAACGGTAACAAGTAATGAGCTCGTAAATAAGAAGAGAGAATGATTCAGGCTGAATACCTTCAGATAGGGACTCCGGTACATTAACATGTTTATTCCAAAAATTACCAGGGTATGATACATGTACATTCCGTAGGAGATCTTCCCTAAATGAGAAATTATTTTAAACCGTGACATCTTAACTAAAGAGTTCTCCGCCATGACCTGTTCCAGGATAACAAATCCGGCGAACAAAGGAAATATGATCCTTAATCCTTCAATTTTATAATTTACCTCATGCAGAACAAGGATCATTGCTCCACCTAAATAAATAAAAGCGATCAGGTAAGAGGGCATGTTTTTTATAAAAGTTAATACACGTGCATGATACAAGAGGAGCCAGGCAAGGAAAGATCCGATTGCAAGATCTGAGATCACGGATAGTGTATGATAAAAAAGCATGTACTTGTCATCAAGGTAAAAACATTTAAAAGCGAATGACCCGATAAATAAAACGAGAAGCAGGTAAGGCAATAAAGCTGTTCGTATGAACCTGATCAAAAATGGCCAGACCAGGTAAAATTGCTCTTCAACGCCAATAGACCATAATATGGAAAGAACAGAACTGCTCCTGAGGTTCTGCCTGTGCAATTCAATTTCGTTAAAGTTCGGGACAAAGAAGAAAAAGCTCAGTGCATTTTCACATACAACTGCGCGGACTCCCGTCCAGGCAAGTACTACATAAGGAATGACGACAAAGCCAATTACAATTAGCAGGAAATAAAGTGGAAAGATCCGTAAAGCACGGCGTTTATAAAAATCAGGGATTGAGATCTTCCCTGTTCTTTTTTCCTGAAGGAGAAGATAGGAAATGAGAAAACCGCTCAAAACAAAAAAGAAGGAAACCCCGTTCTTTCCCTGCTCAAAAAAAGCCGTGAGCAGAAACTTAATGTATTTATTATCCGGACTAAATGTAGAATGAAAGAGGTAGCCACAGTGATACACGAAAACGCCAAAAAAAGCGAAAAATCTCAAGCCATCAAGATCCTTGAAATACTTTTTTTCCATTACATGATTGTTAAGCCTGGGATCGGCACAATGAATTTACAGCCCCATTCTTTTGCATACTTCAGTTGATCGGAGATCTCGGTCCTCAGGTTCCAGGGCAGAATGAGGATATAATCCGGCTTTATCCTTTTTATTTCCTCCGGAGAGATCACGGGAATATGCGATCCGGGCATAAACAGGCCCTGCTTAAAAGTTGAGGCGTCTGCACAATGTGAAATAAGGTCCGGCCTGATCCCACAATAATTGAGTAAAGTATTTCCTTTTGCTGCTGCACCGTAAGCCATTACCTTTTTATTTTGTTTTTTCGCGGCAAGTAAAAACTCCAACAGGTCATTTTTCACCTTTTCCGCCTTCAACTGGAAGTCCTGGTAATATTCCATAGTATTTAGCCCGGCTTTTTTCTCCTCGTCCATCAATTCGCCCACCCGTACAGCTGTTTCCATTTTCGCATTATCCGAATGTGTTGCGTAGATCCTAAGCGAGCCCCCATGAGTGGACAGTTGATCCACATTGAAGATCTTTAAGCCGAAAGAACTGAAGATCTTATTCACTGTATAAAATGAAAGGTAAGAGAAATGCTCGTGGTAGATCGTATCGAATTGACTTTCCTCTACCAGCTTGAGCAGGTGAGGGAATTCAAGGGTAATGATCCCTTCAGGCTTTAATGCGATCTTCAGGCCCTTCACAAAATCGTTGAGATCGGGCACATGAGCCAGAACGTTATTACCGATCAAGAGGTCGGCTCTCCGGTTTTTTTCTGCAAATTCTTTTCGCGCAAGCTTTTCCCCGAAAAAATCATTGATACTGTCGATCCCCTTTTTCCGGGCTTCATTTGCAGTATTAAGCGTAGGTTCAATACCGAGTACCGGAATATTCTTTTCCCTAAAATACTGCAGCAGGTAGCCGTCGTTCGACGCGATCTCCACTATAAAAGAATCTTCGTTATACTGATAAGTGCTTGCCATCATGTTAACATAACTCTTCGCATGCTCCAGCCAGCTGGATGAAAAAGAAGAAAAATAAACATATTCCTCATTGAAGATCTCGCTTGCTTTCTTGTATTCCTGCAATTGTACCAGGAAACAGGAATCACAAACAAAAACTTTCAAAGGGAAATAATATTCAGTTTCGTTAAGCTGCTCTTGCTTCAGAAAAGAATTAGAAGCAGGACTGTTGTACAAGTCAATAAATACATGTTGAAGCGGAGTATTGCAATGCCTGCAGTTCATGATCAGATAGCTATGCCTTTGAATTGATTCGTTAATAGTGGAAATTGAAGATCTCTTTCAGAAATTGACTGCGCAGTTATAGGCCAGCTGATCCCGAGCATAGGATCATCCCAGCGCAATCCTTCTTCATGTTCGGGAGAATAAAACGCCGAATGAAAATAAGCGAGGTGACAATCATCTGTCAGGGCCTGGAAACCATGGGCGCATCCTTCAGGAATAAATAATGATAGCCTGTTTTCACCGGATAATTCCAACAGGGCATGCTTCTTAAAAGTAGGAGAATTTGCCCGGAGGTCAACGATCACGTCTGCAATTTTTCCCTTTACACAACGGACAAGCTTAGCTTCCGCGTTCGGCGGTACCTGGTAATGCAATCCGCGAATTGCCCCTTTATAGTTAGTCACTGAATAATTACATTGCACCCAGTTTTTCCTGAATCCGATCTCCGAGAATTCATGCTCGCAATAAGTCCTGAAGAAAAATCCGCGCTCGTCACTGAGTACACGCGGCTCAATGAGCCAGGCTCCTGAAATAGCTGTTTCTATAAACTTCATCTGATCACCCTAAGGTCCGCATTTATTTTTTTATCGTCTATTAACCCATTAATTACATTCAGCCTCACCAGGTTTGAATTTCTGAAATCCGCATTGCGAAAGTTAATCTCTTCCAATCCTTTTTTCAGGTCAAGGATCGCTTCTTTCAAGCTGAACCGTGGCTGGTGTTCCGGGGCCAGTTTTGCAAATAAGTCAAAATTTACTTTATATGATCTTTTGTCGGGCTGTGCATTCTTGTTCACAGTTACTTCTGTTCCCGGAAAAACTTCGCTTACTGCATCTGCCAGCTCCTTTACGCTGTAGTTCCATTCATTACTGCCTGCATTGACGATTAAAAAATCTCCGCCGCTCCGTCTTTCCATGGCCCAGTCTATGGCGCGTGCCATATCCTTTACATGAATAAGCGGCCGTAAAGGAGTTCCATCGCTGAGAATACTGATCTTTTTCTGACTCATTGCTCCGGCAACGAAATCGTTCAGCACAAGATCAAGTCTTAAGCGGTCGCTCATCCCACAAGCGGTTGCAAAACGCAAACAGGTAACTGAGAATTTATTGGAAGCAAGCGGCTTCAATTTCGTTTCTGCAAGTACTTTCGACCGTGCATAGGCGCTGAGAGGATTGAGTTCCGATCCTTCCGTGCGCGCCCCTTCTTCTGCAAAGCCGTAAACGCTGCAGCTGGAAGCGAACACAAAAGAAGCAACACTTTTTTCTTTTGCCGCCTGTGCGATCCGAACCAGAGCTTCACAATTAATATCCTGAGTGACCTGTTCAAACTTATTTCCTATAGGGTCGTTCGAAATTGCCGCCAATGCCACAACCGCATGAACTCCGTCGAGAAGTTCTTTATTGAAATCGCGCACGTCTCCATAATACTGTACATCCAGGTAATTATCCGGCGAAAAGCCCGTTGTTGTGTAGTGATTAGAAAAATACCCAATATCAAAGCCGATCAGGAAAGCGCCAGGATAAACAGAACGCAGGCGCTTCGTAAGTTCCGGACCGATATAACCCAGGTTTCCAAGAATAAGTATTTTTTTTTGCGCTACCATTTTTTCCAGGGCGCCTTATTACTGTTCCACATTTCCTCAAGAATTACTTTATCACGCAGGGCATCCATGCACCGCCAGAAACCATAATGCCTATATATGTGCAGTTCCTTATCTTTCGTGAGATTTTCCAGGGGAGCATCTTCCCACATCACATGATCTGCATTTTCATCCAGGTAATTGAACACGGAAGGACGAAGCACAAAAAACCCACCGTTGATCCAATGACCGTCGCCCTTCGGTTTTTCTTTGAAGTTGCTCACCAGTCCGTCCTCATTAAATTCAATTCCGCCGAATTTTCCTTCCGGCTGAACGGCTGTCATCGTTGCAATGCCTTTGTGCGAATGGTGGAAATTCAGCAGTTCATCCAGTTTAATATCCGCAACGCCATCGCCGTAGGTTAACATAAAGTCTTCATCGCCCAGGTATTTCTGAACCTTCTTTAATCGCCCGGCGGTCTTTGTTTCAAGGCCCGTGTCAACCAAAGTAACATTGAAGGGTTCCGAATTGGATTCATGAATATCGATCACATTACTTTTAAGGTCCACGGTAACATCTGAATTGTGGAGGTAATAATTCAAAAAATATTCTTTGATCGCGTACCCTTTGTACCCCAGGCAAAGCACGAAATCATTATATCCCTGCGCCGAATAGATCTTCATGATATGCCAGAGCAGGGGCATTTCGCCGATCTCGATCATTGGCTTTGGACGAAGATGGGATTCTTCTGAGATACGCGTTCCCAGGCCGCCTGCAAAGATGACTACTTTCATAATTATTATTTTATTTTTTTTGTCTCCCAGTTAAAGAGCGGTCTTACTACTCCTTCAAACTTCCCTGTATATTCATTCCTTGTCACAGCGTCCAGGTTGTCCACTACGTCAAAATAAAAAGCTTCATAATCTTCAGCATGAACGATCACCGGATTCAAGGTTGAAACGGCAACGCCGATCACATAGGTTCCTTCGTTAAAAAAATTGGCAGGAATGGTGAATATGCTTTTGTATTCTCCTGCCGATACTTCCAGGTGCCGGTTGGGCTCCACGGTTACCAGCACTTTTTCTCCTTTTGCTGAAGAGATATGAACGTTGGGCACAGGCTTGAATCCGTTTTTCTCGATTTTGTAATTTAGTTCCACACTGCATTCTTCATCAATAGCGGCAAATGAGAGGGGCTCCGACTTTTTATTCATTAGTCCGACAGAAAGCAAACTTACAACCCCGTCTTTATTTTTTGAAGGATCATTTTTCCAATCCTTAAATGTCGACAACTGTCCATCACCTTTTAAATAAAGATCGATTATCGCGGATGTATCTCCAAATTCACGCACTTTTCCTTTTTGAAGAAATACGCTTTTCCGGCATAGTGAGCTTACAGCTGTCATGTTGTGGCTAACGAAGAGCACAGTTCTTCCGCTTTCCGACACATCTTTCATTTTGCCCATGCATTTCTTCTGAAACTCTGCGTCTCCAACAGCAAGCACCTCATCAATTACCAGTATTTCAGGTTCAAGAAAAGCGGCAACCGCAAAAGCAAGCCTCAACTGCATTCCGCTTGAATAATGTTTTAATGGCGTATCAATGAATTGCTCTACACCGGCAAAGGCAACGATCTCATCAAATCTTAAAAGGATCTCTTTGCGCTTCATTCCTAAAATGGATCCATTGAGCATTACATTTTCCCTTCCGCTCAATTCGGGATGAAAACCTGTTCCCACTTCAAGAAGGCTGGCAATACGCCCACGGGAAATAATTTTTCCTGAGCTTGGAGGGGTGATCTTTGAAAGTATTTTCAGCAAGGTCGATTTTCCGGCTCCGTTCTTCCCGACGATCCCGATGGTCTCTCCCGGCATTACGTTAAAGCTTACATCCTGTAAGGCCCAGAAGTCCTCGTCAGAACTTCCTGATGCTTTAAAAAGGTTGGACAAAGACTCCCGCAGACTCAAATACGGTCCCTCTTCGTGATGGATCCGAAATTTTTTGGAGATGTTCTGTATTTCTAAAATAGGCTTCAATCAGGCTATATCTGCAAAGTGGGCCTCGGTTTTTCTGAAATAAACGAGGCCGGCAATAAAAAATAAAAGAGAAACTATGATCCCATTCAATACAAAATGCCATTCAACAGGTGCATCGCTTATGGCGGCCCGCGCAAGGGTAACTGAAGAGGTCATCGGATTAAGAGATAGCAAAAATCTCCCTGTAGTTCCGGTAACCACAGAAACCGGGTATATAACAGGTGTAACAAACATCAGGGCCTGAACCAGGAAAGGGATCACATAACGAAAGTCACGAAATTTAACGTTCAGGGCCGCGATCAGGGTACCCGCCCCAAGCGTTGTGAGAAGAGTTATCGCTACACTGATCGGAAAATAAACAAGCAGGTGCACGACGTCCACATTTATCCGGTAATAGATCAATAATCCTACATATACCACGATTGTCATCAGGAAATCGAATAAAGCCACCAGAACAGAAGAAACAGGAATGATCAGGCGGGGAAAATAGATCTTTTTAATGATATTGGCATTGCTGATCATACTATTACCCGCTCCTGTTAAACCTGAAGCGAAGATCGTCCAAACCATTAAGCCTGAATAAACAAATACAGGATAAGGGATCTCATCATGGGGAACCTGGAGAAAATTACCGAAGAAAACAGTAAAGATGAGCATCATGATCAAAGGCTGAATTACCGCCCAGGCAAAACCAAAAAATGTTTGCTTGTATTTTACCTTAATGTCTCTCCATGTAAAAAAGAAAAACAGCTCCCTGTGCTGCCATAGCTCTTTTATATTTAAAGAAACGCGGCCGGCAGGCTTGATTTCATATTCGGTCATCAGTAAAACCTTTGAGGGATTTCTACAAAATTAGCAAAATGAACGGAGTACCGAAATCCGGGAAGGCAATTAACCAACATCGCAGGGTTCATAAATAACAAGGCTTCCGGGACATGTGAAGCGCGGAAAAAATTGATTATATTTGTATATGTGCCTTTCCAGGATCATCAAATTCAGGCTATTTTTACTTTCCGGCTTTATTTCCTGTATCTCCTTTTCCCAAAATACAGGAAACCTTGTAGGTCCATGCAACAATTTCGTTACTGCGGATACCAACATTGTATTCACCTGGAGCCCGGTACAAAATAACAGCTCATTCGATTTCGAGCTATCAAAGGACAGCCTCTTTTCTTCATCTGTTATCAGCTCTCCGGGTTTAGCCGCGACTTCCCTGATCGCATCTGACCTTGATACGGGAAGGTATTATTGGCACGTCCGGAGATCAGGAGGAGCAGCTGGTCCCTGGACCGCTTTTTTTACCTTTAAAATTATTGCGCTCAAAGGTTCGCTCCTTCAGCTCTGGTGGGATGCCGGAAAAAACATTACGAAGGATGTCAATGGATTTGTTTCAGCCTGGGGAGATCAGTCAGGAAATACTCATGACGGAATTCAAAGTAATGCCATTGAGCAGCCTCTTTTTAAAGACAGCATGATCAACAATCTTCCCGTGCTTCGCTTCGATGGCAATACGCAATCCATACGGGCAGTTCCTTTTACGCTTAATCCGCCGGCAACTCTTTTCATGTTTTACACTAAAAAAGTAAGCGGACAAAATGAATACATGTTTGATGGCAATGGGCCTGATCAATTCCGCCTGAGCGTGGACGGAGGAAATCATTACCTGCTGTATGCGGGAAATTTCTGTGATGGCGGCGATGCAGGTCCGAACGGCTATAAAATCTTTTCACTCCGGCAGAAGGGCGCAGGATCATTTATAAGAAGCAATTTTGTGAAGACAGGCACGGGGAATCCGGGAGCTTCTCCAATCGGGGGATTCAGTCTTGGCAGCTACGGTTCCATCGGTATAAATCCGGTTGTGCATGCTGAAATGGATGTTGCAGAAGTGCTGATCTATAATGATACACTCAGCATTTCCAGCACAATTGATATTGAAAATTACCTCCGGTTCAAATATGCTCCGCCTGTAACACTTGGAAAGGATATTGTTTCCACCTCCTCTTTTTGTCCTGTTGTGCTGTCACCGCAAATTGACTACACAACTTACCTGTGGAATACGGGAGCTGTTACCAGGAATATTTCAGTGAACAGCAATGGAAAGTACTGGGTTAACGTTACCGATTCTTCAGGTTTCAGCTCTTCAGATACCATAAATGTTTTCTTTCCGTCGATCCCAGCCATACAGGACAGCATCACCTTCTGCGCAGGCGATTCATTGATCTGGGATACCGGCTACGGCTCATCCTTGTTTACATTCGACTGGCAGGATAATTCAACCGATTCGCTGTTCATTATTAAACAATCAGGAACTTATTTTGTTACACTTACGGATACGGGTGGTTGCTTCATGCGTTCGGATACGATCACTTCTTTTTCGGATAATTATTCTTCAACAGTTTCGTTAGGGAACGATACATCACTTTGCGCGGGAAATGCGATCAGCCTCGCGCAGGGAGCTACGAACACCGTTTCGTATTTATGGAACGACAATTCCACAAATGCAAGTCTTTCCATTAACCTTGGCGGCACTTACTGGGTAACTACACAA
>JBJMLS010000115.1:0-20934 GCA_045805185.1 Bacteroidia bacterium
AAACTATTTCACTACACTAAAAAATTAACATCTTTATATTATGTTAATGATGCTGTAAAAAAGGTTTAAGACTTTGAATTAGAAACAGGTTTTCTAAATGCATAAAGCCGATGATCAGGTAAAGCTGTCCGCAACTGGAAGAAATAAATTCGAGGAGTTGCTGATAATTGACAAGAGTTGTACAGGTATTCAGGTGATAGAAAGCGCAGCCGGAGTTCACCAGGCAGTAACCGAGATAAAGTATCCGGTTGACGCTGTCAGCAAGCACCTCATGAGTGAAGGTCTCAAGTAGAAAAAAGCGCCCGTTCCGGTAGAGTATTTTTCCCACCCAAAGAACAGTGATCAAAGCTATGCTCAGGTAAATGCTGTATGCGATGAGATTAAACATAGTCTATTGGTTTCTAAACTTTCAATATTTACTGAAATATATAGTCAAATTTTTTTACTTGAACAGTTTGAATAAAGCAGTTACGAAAGCATTTTCGTCGAGCTTTATGGCTTTGTCAAGCGCAAAATCAGTTTTTTCGATCACTCCTTCAATATTATTCACCGTACTCAAAAACGCTTTATATTTTTTGTCGTTCTTATCGCCTTCCAGTTTCTTTACTTCTTCCAGCACCTTTAGTACGGGATCAATCTCTCTTTTACGGCGTTCTTTGATGATGTGCTTGGCAGCCTTCCAGATATCTTTTTCCGCATTGAAAAACTCTTTGCGCTCCCCCGGCTTAAGTTCCCGATAGACCAGGCCCCAATCAATAAGCGCCCTTACATTCATATTAGCGTTTCCGCGGGAGATCTTTAGTTCGGCCATGATATCCTCCGCGCTTAAAGCGTCCGGGCTGATCATTAGCAGGGCGTGAACCTGCGCCATTGTGCGGTTGATCCCCCAGCTGCTGCCTAAGGTCCCCCAGGCTTGTATGAACTTATCTTTTGCTTCGTTGTACTTCATGACTCAATTATGCTTCAAAGATAGGATATGTTTTTGAACTTTCAAAATATATTGAAAGATATTTTGAAAAAAATCCCTCCATGCTAATGCAGGAGGGATTTTGGATTAATTATTTGGTAAGCACTATCCTTTTTACAACGAGCTGATCGTTAAGGATCATTTTTACAAAATAAACTCCGTTATCAAAGGCGGAAAGGTCTATTGTTGTTGCCGTGGCGCTACGCATTAATTGTTCTGTGTATACTGTTTCCCCTAAATTGTTAAGGACCCTCAGTTCAGCTTTTGCCTCCAGGGCGCTACCGGTGTTTATCGTAAATTGTCCGCTGCTTGGATTTGGATAGATCAGGACACTTTCATTTGTATACGATTTGATGCCGGTTGGATTGGCCTGGCGCGCATTCTTAATGTTAGAGCGCGATGTGTTGATCGCAGCGCGTGTTGGATCACAGGAAGTAAGCGGCCCGCCTTCCACCATATAACTCAGATCCGAAGCTGAGGCAACCGATGGCGCATTCAGATCGGTATAGCTGAAAAGATTGGACGGAATACTGTCTATTTTAACCCAGCCGGCAACATTCGTATATCTCCAGATATAGAAGGTTGGAACAACCTGGCCAATGTAATTGTCCCAGATGAGGTTATACGCATTACCCAAACCTTTATTGATAGTAAGGTGAATGGTTTTATGTTCAACGCTCCTCGCTGATTCAACACCGCAGGTACTAACTGTAGAAATTTTATACCTCCATCCTCTGATGCTCGGATCGGCAACCGGATCGATGAACTGGTGAAGACTGTCTTTGTCGACATTTCCAACCAGGTAATACAAACCGGCCTGTGAACTTTCGCGGTAAACGTTGTAAGAAGCGAGGTTAGGCTGCGTAACCTCTTCCCATACTACTTTATTTGTTGTGGTCGTAGTATCGACAGTGACCAGGCAAATCGGATTTTCCATCATTGTAGCATCACCAATATTAACGGTCTGGTAAGATTTACAATTGCCGCTTCCCGTTACAGTAAGTGTATAAGATCCGGAACCTACACCAATAAGGTTCGCGGTGCTCGCATTGCCCGGCATCCAGTTATAAGTAAATGGTCCGGGTTGTGTTGGAGTTGGGAAAGAAGAAACATAAATTTCGTTTCCATTTCCGAGACAGTTCACGGAAGAGATAGAATCGACCGCAACGCTTGGTCCGCCGGTATTGTTTACGGTAACGTCATAATCATTTATACAGCCGTTATAATCGATAACCGTAAGGTGATAAACCCCGGCACCTATATTTGAATTTGCGGCTGTTGAGATCCCATTGCTCCACACATAATTGTAGTTATAATTATTTGGGGATACTACTGCATTAATTGATCCGTTAGAACTATTGCAGGAAGCGCTAGTGATCTGGAAGGTGGTATTAAAGCCCTGGGTCAGCGAATTGATCAACACACTCTTGGTCGAAACGCATCCCGAAGCATCCTGAACAGTGACTTCGTATGGCCCTGCAACCAGGTTATTGATGTTTTGCGTGGATAAGCCATTTGACCAGGTAAATGTGTATGGTGCAGAACCGCCGATGATATTCAATGCGATTGCGCCGTCATTTCCGCCGAAACAAGTGACCGGAATATTATTCGCAACGGCGATCGTTGGCGCCTGCGCGTCTGACACCGTTGAGATAGCCCGGCTTGAACAGCCTTTGCTGTCGGTAACCGTAACTTCATAAATTCCCGCATAGAGCGAATCTGCTATTGCTGAATGATCGCCATTTGTCCAGCTGAATGTATAAGGAGGATTAGCTCCGTAATTTACCGAAGCGATAGCCTTACCTTTTTGCTGGTGACAGGTTGGAGAGTTAATGGAATTGGTTGTAATGTAAATAGGCGAATATTCGATACTGATGTCCTGTATTGAAGTGTCTTTTGCGCCACATCCATTCTCAGCATAGACTTTTACCTTATACAGTCCTGCCCAGGGAAATTTATGCCTGATCTTCGGAAAGGCATCAGTTGAAGTAATAAGCGGCGATTGATCACCGAAATCGAAAGTGTATTTACTCGCTCCAAAACCTGTGAATTCAATTTCATCCTGCATACACAGGTATTTAGTATTGTCGAATAAAAACCCTGCGTCGATCTTGGCGCCATTGGTCATATTTACGTTTGCGATTTGAGTGGCGGAATTACCGCAGTTATTAGTTATTGTGGCTGTTGCCTGATAACTGCCAACTCCGGGGTATTTGTGTTTGAATATGGCATAATTAATTCCTTCGTTGGCAGTAATTGTAAATGAAGGCGTCGTTGCCAGTGGAGAACCATCTCCAAAATTGATAGAGAAGGCGCCGATCGTTGACGGCCCGACTATTACGTAGGCTGTATCCGTAACACAAGCTTCATCAGGTCCCATAAATTGGAATGAATTTGCATCGAGTGGGGCTCCGTTGTATACCTCTACAACCTGGGTGGATGTACCACTGTTTCCACATCCGTTTGTAGCGGTAGCAGTAACGGTATATGTACCCGGAGTGGTGTAGGTATAAATTCCACTGGCGCTGGAATTTCCTCCTCCTCCTCCGTTATTACCTGAAGAGAGACCTCCATTAGGAGTAAATATATTTTGTCCCGGAGAAAAATTAACACTATAGTTATTCGCGCCGTTTGCATAAACATTAACGAGTGCCGGAGTACCCGGACAAATAGTATCGGGCATGTTCAGAGATACGGAACTAATCGGAATATTATTTACAATGTGAATTGTGTCGGTCCTGTAGTTTGTGGCGCCGCAACCGTTGGTAACCTGTAAGGTTACTGCATAGTTTCCAATGTTTGGATACGTTGTGTTAGGATTAGAAACAGTGGAGGAGTTTCCGTTGCCCAGGTTCCAGCTGTAATTTGAAAAGCCGGAAGGCGCCCAGAAATAAACAGATGAATTTGGGCAATTATCATAACTGCTTGGATAAAAATAAGGAGCGTAAGTAATGCCAATACCGGAGGCAACAATAACACTGTCATACTTAGTGGCTGAATTTCCACAGCCGTTTGTAACCGTAAGTGCTGCATAATACTTTCCGTTAAAAGAATAGGAGTGTGAAGTATTAGAGCTGCTTGTGTAGCCATCGCCATAATCTATAAAATAATGGTTATAAATATAATTCTGGAAATTAGCCTGAACCGGATCGCCGATGCAGACTGAATCAGGGTTCAGGTCAAAATAAAAGCCGCCTGTTGGGCCCTGCCCGGAACTTACGGGTAAGCCATTTTGTACATGTACCGTATCTGTCACAGTGGTCGTAGGGCAACCCTGGAACTGGGCCGTTACCGTTACGGTATAATCGCCCGCTGCTGAATAAGTATGGTTGCCGCTTGAGCTGCTGCCTGTTTGCGTGGTCCCATCGCCGAAATCCCAGCTAAAGTTTGCACCGCCGCTGTTGTTATTAAACGGAACGTATATTTCTATTTGGTCGCCCGGACAAACTTTTTTATCGTTAGGGTTCATATAAATATTAGAGATCCCCGCGATATCAACATACACATAGGTGTTGATAATATAAGATCCATTAGCATCGTAGATGGATACACTCGCGTAGTTATACCCTGGATTACTAAAAGTATGCGAAGTGTTTGGTGTTGTGGTTGTGAACTGCGTACCATCGCTGAAATACCAGTCGTAAGTGTATCCTATGGCAGGAGACACGTTGAAATCAACCTGTGCAGGGGGGCAATTTCCAAAAGGAAAGCTTGCCGAAACAGTTGCCTGTTGCGCGAAGGCGGTGCAGTACGTAAAAATCAACAAAGCCGCAAGTAAACGTAATTTATTTCTCATGAGTGTTTTTTTTGTTCTTCACCAAAATTAAACGAATTAAAGACATGAGCCACATTTAAAAATAGTTTTTTGTTCAGATTCGGAAATGCATGATTGTTCATTATTCAGCTGTTTAACAGTAATTTATGACAAAAAAATGTTATTTTTGACTAAGCATTGCCCTCAGAAAGTTACAATGTTGGTCAAAAATGGAGAAAGACAGCCTGTATAAATTAGTGAAGAGCCTCACACCAAACGAAAAAGGCTATTTTATAAAATATGGCTTTAAAATTAAAGAGAATGAAAAGCAAAAGATTCTGATCGGTTTGCTTGATCTTTTGTCAAAAGCGGATGTGTACGAAGAACAAAAAATAAAAGAATCCTTTGCAAAAAAAAGCAGGGCTGATTTCCGGATCATTAAGTTTGAATTGTTCCAACGCCTGGTGGATTCGCTCACGGAATTTAAAAAGGGAAAATCTACCGACTCGAAAGTATTCGGACTGTTGGAGCAATCACAAACCCTTCTTAACAAAGGCTTATACCATCAAAGCAGGAAGCTCGCCGAAAAAGCGGAGAAACTGAGTAATGAGGAGGACCGTTTTGATTTATCGATCGTTGCCATTTCGCATCAGAAAGATACTTTTCACAACAACATTATTTCCCCGGAAATGCTCGATGAGTTAAATGAGCTGAGGAAGAAAGAGGAGAGCGCCGCAGATAAGATCAGGAATATTTCTCATTACAGGTCTTTATTTGAGCAGATGCGCTTAGTTGAGTTCACCACATCCAGTTCGGATTATTCAAAAGACGCGCAGCGAGAGGAATTAAAAAAAATACTTTCTTCAGAATACCTTCAGAACCCATCCAAAGCGATCGCGCATGAATCGAAATACCTCTACCACATTTGCTATTCCATCTATTACGGGACCCTGAAGGATCACAAGAACCGACTCGCCAATTCCAGGGCTTTGTTAAAACTAATGGAGGGTAATAAGAATTCAAAGGTGGAAAGCTCTTCCAAATACCGCAATGTAATTAACCAGTTTCTGAATGCCTGTCTTGCCGCTAAGGATTTAACCGGATTTGATGAGTATTTGAATTTGCTGGAAGACGGCGTTAATTCCATAACCTCACCTTACATGAAGGCCCGCACGTTTTTAATCATTAAAAACCAGCGCCTGAACAAGAACTTTGTAAATGGCGAGGTGGAGAAAAATAAAGAAGTAATTGAGCAGTTTAAAGAGGAATTGATGATGCATGAACAAATGCTGCCCCCGGAAATTTTTTATGCATTGTACTCAAATATACTCATCACTTATTTCTATTGTGGGGATTACAGGGCAGCTATACCTTTTATAAATAAAATAATAAATGAATACAATCCTAAAATAAACAAAGGCGTTATCAGCATGGCCCAATGCATGAATCTCATTGTGCATTTTGAACTTGAAAATTACGATCTGCTTCATTACCTCATCAAAACCTCCAAGGCCGAAAAAGACACGAAATATTTCGAGTTGATGGGCTGGCTTATCTTACTCGTTGAAACAGAGCTGAATAAGAAGGATAAACAAAAAGAAAAGCAGCTCGAAAAACTTTTTGATCAGCTAAAGAAATTGATGAAAGATGAAAGTGAAAAAGAACTGATGAAGGATTTCTACCTTGACAGGTGGCTCAGTAAAAGGTATAAAAATTTTGCCGCCATATAAAAGATTGTGCGCTAAAATGACAGTGAACCGAAAAATCATATACCTTTGTTCTCTCAATTCACTTCAGCGTGGGCAATCATGATCACGGCCACAGTAAAATTACTCTCGGTGGCCTTATTGTAACCTTAGGAATTATTTACGGGGATATCGGAACTTCACCTCTCTATGTGATGAAGGCGATAGTAGGAGATAAGCCGATCAACGCTGATGTTGTGCTCGGGGGAATGTCGCTTGTATTCTGGACGCTTACCCTTCAAACTACCATCAAATATGTGATCTTTACTCTGCGCGCCGACAACAAGGGCGAAGGAGGGATCTTTGCCTTGTACACGCTGGTTAAAAAGGCAAAAGTGAAATGGCTGATCTTTCCCGCTATTATCGGAGGCTGCTGTATATTAGGAGAAGGAATTATTACTCCGCCTATTTCAGTTGCATCAGCCGTTGAAGGATTACGGATGCTTCCGGCATTAAAGAACATCCCGACTATCCCGATCATTATAGCAGTTATTACTTTTCTTTTTCTCATTCAACAATTCGGAACAAAGTTCATCGGGCGTTTTTTCGGACCCGTGATGCTTGTCTGGTTTGTTACACTCGGAACCGTGGGCCTCATTCAGTTATTCGGAAATCCAGCAGTTCTTAAAGCCTTAAATCCCTGGTACGGCATTAACCTGCTGATCAATCACCCCGGAGGATTCTGGTTGTTGGGAGCCGTGTTCCTTTGTACCACGGGTGCCGAAGCATTGTATTCGGATATGGGTCACTGCGGAAGAAAAAACATCCGGATCAGCTGGATCTTTGTAAAGGGAATGCTCTTACTTAATTATTTCGGGCAGACAGCCTGGCTCATCTCATTGGATGGGAAAACACTTAACGGGCTTAATCCTTTTTATTCCATTATGCCAACCTGGTTCCTGCCTTTCGGGATAGGTATCGCAACCATTGCTACGATCGTTGCGAGTCAGGCGCTCATCAGCGGATCATTCACACTCATCAATGAAGCAATGCGCCTGAATTTCTGGCCGAAAGTCAAGATCAAATATCCTACTGAGCTGAAGGGCCAAATGTATATTCCCGCCATTAACTGGATGCTTTATATAGGTTGTATTTTTATTGTATTATTCTTCAGAGAATCTTCGCAGATGGAAGCGGCCTACGGTTTAACGATCATTCTGGGAATGATCATGTCTTCCAGGCTACTTGCTTTTTTTATGCGGATCAAGCATCTTCCAGGCTGGTTTATATACCTGTTCATTGGTGTTTACATTGTTGTGGAAGGCGCCTTTCTCGTAGCTAACCTGGAAAAATTCCCGAAGGGTGGTTACATAACAATTGTCATTGCCTTATTGCTGGCCTGTATTATGGGAGTATGGTATAAGGCCAAGCTGATCCGGAAGAGCTATACAGAAATGGTAAAAGTAGAGAAATACAAACAGGTGCTGGCCGAGCTGAGCACGGATCTTACCATACCTAAATATGCTACTCACCTGGTATACCTTACCAATGCCGGAGCGGCGGATGAGATCGAGTCAAAAATCATTTATTCCATTTTACAAAAACGGCCTAAGCGGGCCGACATATATTGGTTCGTTCACGTGAACGTGCTCGACGAACCGCACAGGGCCGAATACAAGGTGCATGAGATCATGAAGGACGATGTGTTCCGTGTCGATTTCAACCTCGGTTTCCGCGTTGCTCCAAAGATCAACCTGATGTTCCGGAAGGTTGTGCAGGACATGGTGCGCAATGGCGAGGTGGATATTACCAGTCGTTACGAATCACTGAACAGGAACAATGTAATAGGAGACTTTAAATTCATTATCATCGAGAAATTCCTTTCCTACGATAACGATCTCCCATGGCACGAGAGTGTAATTCTTGACGCGTATTTCTTCCTGAAGAAGATGAGTCTTTCGGAAGGCCGCGCATTCGGGTTGGATACAAGCTCTGTGAAGATCGAGAAGTTTCCGCTGGTGATCAATCCTCACCGCGACGTGAGCCTCAAGCGACTGGAGTAATTACATCAGGTCTTTTCCAATGTCTTTTCGGTAATATTTTTTTTCGTAGCTGATTTTCTCCGCATTCGCGAAACTCTTCTTTACCGCTTCCCCGATTGAAGCGCCAAATGAGGTAACTGCGATAACTCTTCCGCCATTCGTTAAAACCTTATCTCCGCTTTGACTTGTTCCTGCGTGAAAAGCAATGCTTTCTTTAACCTGCCCGAGGCCCGAGATCTCTTTCCCTTTTTCATAATCTTCAGGATAGCCCCCGCTTACCAGCATCACTGTAGTTGCAATACGAGCGTCCGTTTCGAACACCTGCTTGTCTAGTGTTTGGTTCCCAACCGCCTCAAGCAGTTCCAGCAGATCGGACTTAATGCGCGGGATTACCACTTCGGTTTCCGGATCGCCCATCCGGCAATTGTATTCGATCACTTGAGGATCGCCATCACAATTCATTAAGCCTATAAAAATAAATCCCCTGTAATCGATCCCTTCTTTTTTTAATCCGTTGATCGTAGGAATGACGACGCGCTCTTCTACTTTTTTAATGAAGGCTTCATCTGCAAAAGGGACCGGGCTCACAGCTCCCATTCCGCCGGTATTCAAACCTGTATCGTCTTCGCCTATGCGCTTGTAATCTTTTGCAGCGGGCAAAATTTTATAGTTGTTCCCATCGGTTAGTACGAAAACCGAAAGCTCTATGCCCTTCAGGAATTCCTCGATTACAACCGTATCCCCCGCTTTACCAAATTTGGCATCGCTAAGCATATTTTTTAATTCTGTTTTGGCTTCGTTGATATCGTCGAGAATTAAGACGCCTTTACCTGCAGCCAAGCCATCCGCCTTTAATACAAATGGCGGCTTAAGCGTTTCCAGGAATGCATAACCTTCTTCAAGATTAGCTTTGGTAAAACTCTGGTAGCCGGCAGTTGGAATGTTATGACGGAACATGAACTGCTTGGAAAAGTCCTTACTGCCCTCAAGCATAGCGCCGTCTTTTTTGGGGCCAATGACCGGAACATCGCGCAGCACTTCATCTGCAAGAAAGTAATCGTGGATCCCTTTAACCAGGGGATCTTCAGGCCCAACCAATACAAGGTCGATCCCTTTTTCCCAGACGAGGTTTTTCACAGCTTCAAAATCCGTAGCACTGATAGCTACGTTGGTTCCGCAATGCGCAGTACCCGCGTTTCCCGGAGCAATGTAAAGGTTCTCCAGCTTTTTGCTTTGTGCGATCTTCCAGGCAAAGGCATGTTCACGCCCCCCTGATCCTAAAATAAGTACGTTCATAAAGATGATTTACGGCGACAAAAATAAAAAATCCCCCGTTCAGGCGGAGGATTTAGTTTTTATGACTTATCAATGTCTTCGCTTATGAAATACGGAATTACCTCTCACGCGTTTGTTTTTTCTTTCCTTGCGTTGGCTCCGGTGGATCTTTTCGTGATTCATCTTATTCTTTGTCCGGCTGCGGTGGAACAAACCGCTCTGTTCACGATTCTGTACCTTGCCGGGTTTGGTTTTGCGAAGTGAAGCATTTCTTGTTCCGCTTCCGTTACCGTGAAATATTCTGGAGATAAAACCTCTTCGACCTGAAATGCTATGGCTGGCAAAAGCATCAGCATTCCCTTTACTTCTTCCTTTTCTAAACAGACCGCCGCCGCTTCTTCTGGCGTGCTGATTATGTTTTTCTTTTTTCTTCCGGCCAAACGGTGAGTGGTTTTCACCGCGGTGTTTCTTTTGCGCGTAGGTTGGAAGTACAAGGCCAAGGCTCAGCACTAAGAAAAATAATATGACCTTGTTCCACCTCATGGTACCTGCAATGATATTAATAATACGCTCACGAGCCAATAGCTAATGTACTATAATTTACTTAATTTTAAACATGACAGCGTTGGAAACAACGTTAAAAAGGGCGCCAGAATACCGGTTCTTTGGAAACATATCGACGAATTACCGAATTTAGCTGTTGAACCTTAACACTCTTATTAATAAAATATCAGCTATCAAGACAGGTATAGAATTATACAGGTATTTTTGTAAACTCAGTTAAAGAAGAATTATTACGGTTTAATGATGAAAGTTCCGGATCAGATAGGATGGGAGGAGTTTATGGCGCAGGCGGAATTCCTTCCCGTAGTGGATGTGCGTTCGCCAGTGGAGTACAACAAAGGTCATGTTCCCGGAGCGGTAAATGTCCCCTTGTTCGAAGATAGCGAGCGGGCCGAGATCGGGACGATCTATAAATTGCGCGGGAAAGATGACGCGGTATTGAGGGGATTAGAACTGGTATCGCCTAAGCTTGCCGATTTCATCAAGTCGGTGAAAAAGCTAGATACGAATAGCGGAAAAGTGCTCGTCTATTGCTTTAGGGGTGGAATGCGGAGCAATAGTTTTGCTACACTTCTTACAACCGCAGGAATTAACGCTGAGGTGCTACAGGGAGGTTACAAAAGCTTCAGGAAACACAGCCTCGAGTTCTACCTTCAAAAACTTCCCTTAATGATACTCGGCGGGGCAACAGGTAGCGGTAAAACAGACATTTTGAGAGAATTGAAAGCAATGGGAGAGCAAGTGGTGGACCTTGAAGGAATTGCCAATCATAAAGGCTCTGCATTCGGAGCCATCGGCCAGGAAGCGCAGCCTCAGCAACAGCAGTTTGAAAACCTGCTTTATAGAGCTTTTTCAAAATTGGATCTCACCAAAACGATCTGGCTGGAAGACGAATCTTTTTCCATTGGGAAATTGAAGATCCCATATCCGCTTTGGCTGCAGATGAAGCAGGCAACGATCATCAGCATTGCTGTTCCTTTTGATCTGCGGGTGGATCGCTTGATTGCGGAGTATGGGGCTGCGGATAAACAAACCCTTGAGGCAATTATATTGCGCATACAAAAACGTCTTGGCGGATTGGGCACTAAGGAAGCGCTCGAGTCCCTGGAAATGGGAGACGCTAAAAAAGTCACTTCGCTGTTGTTGAAGTATTACGATTCTGCCTATGCGCATGATCACGAAAAAAGGGAAATGAAGAACATTATAAAACTGGAAACAACAGGAAGCGAGTCACGGAAAAATGCGGAGCTGATACTGGAGTTTCTGCAGGCAAATCCGATAAGTCATGAAGCTCACTCAATTCAGTAAAGCCGCCGGTTGCGGTTGTAAGATAGCGCCCGCAGTGCTTGAAGAAATATTGAAGACTGGTTCAAAGGAGAACTTCTCACAATTGCTGGTTGGAAACGAAAGCAAGGATGACGCAGCCGTTTATGATATCGGAAATGAGCAATGCATTATCAGCACTACCGATTTTTTTATGCCCATTGTCGATGATGCGTTTGATTTTGGACGTGTTGCTTCTGCAAATGCGATCAGCGATGTGTACGCGATGGGTGGCAAACCATTGATGGCTATTGCAGTATTGGGATGGCCCGTGGAAAAGATCCCGGTTGAATTTGCAAGACTGGTGCTGGAAGGAAGCAGGCAGATCTGTAAAGAAGCCGGAATTCCTTTGGCGGGCGGACATAGCGTTGACAGTGCGGAACCCATCTTTGGACTTGCCGTTACGGGAATTGTTCAAAAACAACACCTGAAGAAGAATAATACAGTTAAGAAGGGTGACCTGCTCTACCTGACAAAACCTTTAGGGACTGGAATATTATCTACGGCATTAAAGCGCGATCAGCTCAAGGAGGGAGATTATTCAAAGCTTATTGAAGTGATGTGTAGTCTGAATAAAGCAGGAGAACTTTTCGGAAAGCTGGATTATGTTCATGCGCTTACAGATGTCACCGGCTTCGGTCTTGCGGGCCATCTCCTCGAAATGCTTGATGGAAATGACCTTTCAGCTGAGCTTCAATATGCTTCTGTTCCGAAGATTGACGGAGTTGAAGAGTACATGAAGCAATTTATATTTCCGGATAACACGACGCGGAATTACAATGCGTATAAAGATAAAGTAAGCGGTATGGATGGGACAGAATTTCTTTTGTTGTGCGATCCCCAGACTTCCGGAGGATTACTGGCCTCTGTTTCAGCCGAAAAGCAAAGCCAGTTTGAAAAAGAACTGAAGAACGCTAACATTGAAGTATCCTGCATTGGAAAGATTACAGAAGCTGCGGAAAAGCAAATAAGTATTTTGCATTAAGCTTATCTTATAGGAAATAAAAAAACCCAGGCGATATTTCCTGGGTTTCTTTTAAGATCAATTTTGACTTATTGTTTTCCCGCCGGACTAGCGAAGAAATCTTTTTGCGCCTTATTGTTTGGGTCAAGCTCTTTTACTATGGTAAAATACTCTTTCGCTTTTACAAGGTCTTTTTCGGTTTTTGAGAAAGCATAATGTGAGCCTAAGTAGAGACAAGCCTCAAGAACGTTATTTTTGTTTGCAGGAAGATTGCGTTCTTCAGGTTTGATCAATGAAAGCGCCTTTTCATAATGTTCCTTGGCTGCGCCACGCTCGTCTTTCAGGTCGAGGTGAATGTTTGATTTACCTCTCCAGAAATAACCCGTTGCAAAAGTTGGGCTTGCCTGTGTAAGCTTATAGAATGCTGAATCCGCTTTCACAAAGAATTCTTTTGACTCCGCTTCTTTTTTGGATTTTGTCGCGGCATCTTTGGTTTCCATGGCTTCTTTCTCTTTAGCGCCACCTAAGAAAAAATAAGCCTGACCGATCTCGAAATAATCCTGCGCGCCTAAGCCTTTAGAACAGAGCGCTTTTTTATCATAAGCTGCAATTGCCTTTTCATAACGCTTTGCTTTTTTGTGGATCTTTCCTATCTCTCCGTTCAATTCACAATTTGCAGTCGGATCGAGAGCAATGGCTTTTTCAATTTCCACAATGCCTAAAGAATCACTTCCTGTTTTTGCCATGAGCAGGCCATGGTATTTATAGTCATCGGCAACATATTTAAAATTCTTTCCGGCGGTTCTTCTGAAAAAGGCATCGCTTGCCTTCAGGCCCTTCTTATACGCTTCGGGATCAACTTTATCGCCCAGTTCATAATAGGCATCTGCAAGTACGCGGTATAAATAATCACTAGAGGTATCTCTTTGCTGAACACCTTCGATTTCACCGATAGCTTCTTTATATTGTTTGTTCACAAACAGGAAGGATCCGTAACGCTCGTGTGCTTCAGGACTATTGTTTAGCTCGAGGTATTTCTTGTAGCTTTCAACAGCTTTTGCATCCTGTCCCGCGAGGTGGTACAGTTCCGCTTTTTCGCGGTAGGCGGGAGCAAAGGTCGGATCAATGCCTTCTGCTTTCTTGTATAAGTCTAGAGCTAATTGATAATTTTTACCGCGCTGGTATAATTTTCCTTCACGCAGTATCGCTTTAACAGATTTAGGATCAAGCGTAGCGGCTTTATCGTAGTTTTTAATGGCCGGACTACCGTCAGCGGGATTTTGTTCGAGCAAAGCATCACCCAATAAAATGTAGCCCTCCGGATTTTTTGGCTCCAGCTTAATCGCTTCATTCAGCAATTTAACTGCTTCAGCCAGGTTCTTAAGTTTAGGCGCAATAGTAAAGGCTTCTCCCAGTTTCATCAACACAGTTGCGTTCTTTCCGTTGCCGAGGGTTTTTGCCTTGAAGAAGTTTGTATTCGCATCCGCTTCTTTTTCCTGGAACAGAAGTACTTTTCCAATTCCCACATAATTCAAAGCATTTGTTGCCTGAACTTCCGTGCCTTTTTTGTATTGGATCATGGCAGAATCCAAATCGTTTTTCTTGAAGTAATTCTCCCCGAAATAATAGTAATAATCACCTTTCGCGGGATCTTTCGCTATGAGCGCCCTGAAATCGTCAGCTGCGGCTGCAAAGCGTTCGTTATCTGTTTTCTTAATGGCTTCCTGTAAAGTCTGGGCGAATATGCCTGTTCCTATGATGCTTAAACCTATTGCGAATAAATTCCTTTTCTTCATGATCTGGATAAATTAATTGGTGCAAAATTAATACTAAAGTCGTGCCATTCGGTATTTTACGGAAAATTAACTGCTCTGAGGGAGATAAGCAAATTATTCTCCTCCGGCCGGCGACATGTTCACTTCTATCATGCGCTCAGGTTGTCTCCAGGGAGCTAAGCCAGCTTTCAGCAACATGATCTGGCCTTTTGGCCCAGCTACAAAAGTGATAAAGCCGGCTGCAAGGCTAAAATCTGCTGAACGTCGCATGATATAAACCTTTTTGGTGAAAGGATAATCTCCCGTTTCAATATTGCTTTGATCCGGGAAATAAGCCGTTTTACTGGCGGGAAGTGAAACGGCAAGTGTTCTGACTTTCTTGAGGTATTCACGCGTGATCGCTTCATCCTTATCGCTTAGCCAGGCGTAATCCATAATGCCGATCATATTTTTGGAAGAGGCGATCTTCTCTATCAATTCAGCAGTGTTTTTAACAGCATAACAATTCCTGCCGAAAGCTTTTCCGCCCAGTAAAGAATCTTTGAGAAAAGCAGCCGAAGAAGAATTGGTATTATCAAATACGATTGAGGCGGCTCCGGGAAATGCGCTCGTATCTCCACTTAATAATGCGTTTAACTGCTCCATGGAAATGACGGAGTCTGGAGAAGAAGAATTCACGACTAAGGCAATGGCGTCTTTAAAAATAAAAGTTGATTTTGGAAAGAGGTTCGCGGCATTGAATCTTTTCACTTCTTCGGCGCTGAGATCCCTGGATATGGCGATCACCTTGCAGCTATCGGAGTATAAAGCCTGAATGGCTTCTTTCTGAGTGGTATACTTTACATCGATCTTTGCATTGGAATAGATCTTCTCAAATGTATAGGCCTGGCTCTTCATCTGTATGGTAAAGCCTTCTTCCGTATACACCTTCAATACACCCGATGTTGGCGTATTGGGCGCATGTTCCGCACCGGTTTCCGTATTACAGGAAAGAAAAAACGCAATCGCAGTGATAAGTACCGGGACGGAAAACAGGATATAATTTCTAGGCTTCTTCATCTTTTTCTTCCCGCTTTAATTTTTTGAATTGCTGGTACAGGCGAATGGCGCGTAACAGGGAATACACAAAAAACACCAAAGCCAAATACGTACGATTTGGCTTTGGGAGATTTTCTATCATAAAATCGGTGAACATGAACAGAACTCCGCAGGCAAGAAAGATACAGGTCATCGCTAATCCGAAGATCCATCCCACCTTATTTGCAAGGTTATTCTTCATCACCGTAATAAGAACCTTATTGGATCTTGAAGCTCACAGGCAGGTTAAAGTACACTGGAACCGATCGCCCGTTTTGTTTTCCGGGAGACCATTTTGGCATATTCTTCACTACGCGTACCGCTTCTTTATCGCAACCAGGCCCGCCGGAAACACCACGCTGAACTTCTACGTTACTAATGGAGCCATCAGCCTGAACTACGAATTTAATGTAGCATTTACCCTGGATTCCGGCTTCCTTTTCAACCTGTGGATAAGAAATATTTTTCTGTAAATATTTCATCAGTTCTGCTGTTCCGCCTGGGAATTCCGGCATTTGTTCCACTACGGTAAAAATTTCCGGCGCTTTTTCTTCGATCACACCATTTCCGTTGCCTTCAGTAGGAACAACAACTTCATCGCCGTTCCCTTCCTGTGTCACTGTACTTACGTTTGTTTCGTTCACCTTCTCCTGCGGCGGCGGCGGTTCTTCCTCATTTGCGTCATCTTTAATGACGGGAGGAACGAATTTCACTGTTTCCATTACTGGCGGTGGGGGCGGCGGTGGAGGTGGGGGTGGTTCATTTTTATCCGTTGGCGGCGTAAGATCAATTTGTGTCATGTCCAATGGCACATCCTGAACCACCACATCGCTTTTCATGTTTAATACAAGCATGAGAATGTAAATGAGGATGGCTGTTACGGTTACTCCTCCAATGATCCAGGCTACAGTACTGTTGTAGTTCCTTCGGATCTGGTAGGCGCCGTAGGACTGGTTCCTGCCGATAAAAACGATATCGTTTCGTGTATCGGCAACTACATTGTTCCAGGTATTCATGTTTTTAATTTTAAGTTTCTTTATGGATGAATCAAACTTGATTTTTCCATATTATTTTATTTTTTCCTGCAATAAAGCATATTCAGGACCCGACATATCTACAATTACATATTTACCAACATAACAGATATTCAGCTCGTCCACTACATGGATCACATTTTCGTAAGTGGCCTGATCATCTGTTTTGATCAGCACGGTAACCGCCCTTTTATCGCCTTTCGCTTCAATTGCCAGGCGCTTAAATGTAGAGTCGGCAATTTCCTTGTTCTTCACTTTTGTTTCCAGCTTGGTAATTTCATCTTTTGCATAGCTGTTCAAATCCAAGAGTATTTTATGAAGACCTTCGCTGCTCATGTCGGTTTCTTTCAATTCAGTTGCCGGTCTTCCTTTTGGATCTGCAGCTCCAACGAACTCCCCTTTGTAATAAAAGGCCCTGTTGTCTTTGGTAAGAATAACAGAAAGTCCGTTTTTTACTTCAACCGGTTTTTCATTGGGAGGTGGAGGAGCTGGAAAGCTGATCTCCATTGTTTTCGGCTTGCTGAATGTTGAGGTCAATACGAAGAATGTCAACAAGAGAAAAGCCAGGTCAACCATTGGCGTCATATCGACCCTGGTGGACTGTTTCTTGGCGCGTTTTTTACCACCCTTACCGTGGCCGCCGCCGCCGCCTTCTGCAATTTCTGCCATGTTTTTTAATTTTTAATTATGAAGTGATCTTTGATCTGCTTCATTGTTATTTTTTTCCAGGGACTGGAGCTTTTTCTCCGCCTCCCATTGAAGTGATAAGATTAAAACGATAAATTTTGATATCCGTAAAGGTTTTGATCACTCCCTTTACCGAAATGTACTTTGCTTTGGCCGCGGCCTTAATTGCATAACGCGGCTTCTCTCCTTTGAATTCTTTTCCGGCATCTTTGGCTTTATCCTTTTCGCGGTTGTAAATTGTAATTGCCTCCTGAGCAGAATGCAGGATCCAATCGCTTAACTGAGGATCTTTTAAAGAGTCGTTTGGAACACCTTTCTGGGGTTGGAACTTTAGACGTTCGGCTTCCGTTGCATCCAGGTACTTTGGAAGATCTTTGATGTCCACTCCAAAACTGGATAAGCCGCCGAATTTCTTTCTTTGCTCCGCATTGAATTTTACATTGTATTTAGCGCTCATTTTGTCCAATGTATTCAGTTTTGCTTCGGCATTACTAATTCCAAAGAAAGGTCTTCCGATATCGTCAACCGTAACCATGATGGTGTTTTCGGGTAACAATTTATCTGAGACAGAAGCCGGAGGATCAACAACCACCGGCTCGGCCATACGGAAAGAAGCTGTAAGCATGAAGAAGGTCACAAGCAGGAAGGCCAGGTCCACCATTGGAGTCATGTCCAGTGACGGGGTGCTCTTCGGAACTTTTATCTTTGGCATAGCTTTCTTTTTGTCTTAATTAATACTATTTGATCTTCTTTTCTAACGAATGAAGATAAACTCTGATCTATTTTCCTGATGACTGGAACTCCTGGATAATTGAAAAGCCTGCTTCGTCCATTGCGTAAGTTAACTGGTCAACGCGGTTAGAGAACAGGTTATAGAAAATGATCGCCAGAGCAGAAGACAAGATACCTACGAGCGTGTTTACAAGAGCCTCGGAGATACCGGTTGCAAGAGCGGATGTGTCAGGCGTACCAGCGCTGGCAAGTGCGCCAAAGGCGCGGATCATACCCACAACCGTTCCGATCAGACCCACGAGCGTACCAATCGATGCGCAGGTAGAAATAATCACCATATTTTTGGAAAGCATTGGTAATTCAAGAGCGGTCGCTTCTTCGATAGCTTTCTGGATCGCCGCAACTTTTGCTTCCTTGTCCATTGCTGAATCGTTGGCTACAAATCGGTATTTCATTAAGCCTTCGTGAACCACATTTGCCAATGAACCTTTTTGCTTGTCGCACTCAGCGATTGCGCCGTCCAGGTCATGGCTCGCGATAAGCGCCTTTATTTTAGCAACAAATTTTTCAGTCTGACCACGACCGCTTGCTTTCTGAATAGTAAGAAAACGCTCGATGGCGAAAGTCAGAACAGTTAAAAACACACCTAAGAGGATGGGTACGATGAAACCGCCTTTGTACATGATCCCAAGGAAATTTCCCGCTTTTGGATGCCCTTCCGCATCAAAGTTATTAGGATTACCAAGTATTACCATATAGATGAATACTCCTAATCCCATACAAATTGCAATTGCCAGGAACGACACGATAAATGAAAATCCTCCTGATGTTTTTTTGTTGCTCATAGTTATTGATTTTTATTGTTGTTACGGTTTTTTATAGTTGCCAAACTTACTAAAATACTTTTAAATGTAAAAGCGTAAAAACTTAAGTTTAGCTTATTTGTGAAAAGGATCTTTTCAACGAAAACGCCCCTTTTATGACGAAATTACTGCCCGGATCCATAAAAACTCCGCTTATTTTATAAGTGGAAGGGTTTTTAAGACAAGTGGCGCATTGGCAGGGACAAGCGTGGGGACATAAAATGAAGGACGAATTGCGGCCGGTTTCAAATCAATCGCAGCTAAAAATGACCCGGCCTTTTTTCTCTGTGATCAGGTTCTTTTTTGGATCAGCTTCACAGGGTTTCGCAATTATGGCCAGGTTAAATTTTTGGGTTGACCTGATCATATCGCAGGCTTTACCTTTTGCCAGCATGCCCGGGGCGACTTCCACCAGGGCTTTATGAAGGTTACGGTCAGCCACGTTTTTAAAATTACTTTCTTCAGGTTTGTAAGCAATCTCCTTATCGTAGAATTTAACATATTTGATCACCTCCGAATAAGAAGATGTTTTCTCCCCATTTTGCTTGTTCTCCAGGAACACGGCAATGTCGGCGGGAGTGAAATAAAGAATATCATCTTTATATTCCATGCTAATGGTATGGTTCTTTGTTTTGGCCAGGAGCCGGGTGGGCTTTTGTGCCGTGATCACTGTTGCGCAAAGCAGCAATGCAGGTAGAAGAATGTTTTTCATAAGGGTTGTTTTGTTTGAGCAATGATAAGCGGTTTTGTGACGAAAACATAAGGTGTTTTGTAAGTGGAAGGTATTTCAGGATATGTGGTTGGACTGGGGAACCGGCGCAAGAAGTAAAAGGCAAGAAACAGGGTGCAGGAAATATGAATAAGATTAGGGTCTCGACTACGCTCGACCTGACAGTAACTATAGGTTGTCTGTTCTAGCGCAGTCGAGAACAGGTGTGTGGGCAATTAAAAAATCGACATTTGAACACTCGCCTGACAAACTCTTCCGGATTGACGGTCGGGATCACTGTCAGATCGAGCGTAGCCGAGATCCATTTTTAATTACAAATTACCTGCGGCGCTTCCGTGAATAATCCTTTTTGGGAGCTTCAGGCATGCTTGTTACAAAAGCGAAGTTGAGCTGTTTTTTAGCAAGGTCGGCGCTTTTCACTTCTATCATCACGCTGTCGCCAAGCGCGTAGGTGCGACCCGTATTGCGACCCACATAACGAAAGTTGTCCTCATCAAACTGGTAGCGGTCATCCTGCATGTCGCGGCTGCGGATCATTCCTTCGCATTTGTTCTCGGTGATCTCCACATAAATTCCCCATTCGGTAACTCCTGAAATGGTTCCCTTAAAGATCTGTCCGACCTTATCCTCCATGTACTCCACCTGCTTGTATTTTATGGATGCGCGTTCAGCTTCAGCGGCCATGCGTTCCATGTCACTGCTGTGCTTGCAAAGCATTTCAAGTTCTTCCTGGTTGGAATAGGTTTGCCCCCTGAGCTTTGCCTCCAGGAGTCGATGCACCAGCACATCCGGATAACGACGGATGGGAGAAGTAAAGTGGGTGTAATAATCGAAGCCTAAGCCGTAGTGACCGATGTTTTTGGTGGTATAGATCGCTTTAGGCATGGAGCGAAGGGTCAGCAGTTCGATCATGTTCCCTTCTTTTTTTCCCTTCACGTCAACCAACAGCTTGTTGATCGATTGAACAGTGGATAATTTACTTCTTGTGTTCAGTTCATATCCGAACCGGGAAACAAAACCAGTAAGGTCATCCAGTTTTTCGGTAGAAGGCACATCATGTACACGGTAAACGCATACGTTCTTTGATTCTTCCTTTTTATTTTTTGGTTTCTGATCTTCTTCGCCAGGCTTTCCTTTACCGATAAATTCCGCAACTTTTTTATTTGCCAGCAACATGAAGTCTTCGATCAGCTTGTCGAGTGTGGGATCGCCTGTGCGCTCTGCCATTGCCGTCTTAGCAGTGTGATTCAGATACTCAAGATCGGGCGGTGTAGTCAACTCGCCAGTACGTGCATAGTTGAGTACAGCCTGCGGAGGATAGCGTTCAAAGAATGCCGCGACTTGCGGTTCAAGGTCTTCGTTCTGTACATCAACCTCATCAGTGATTAGCTTCCATGGTTGACGATCAGCCACGGGATCAATCCAACCATAGGCGCAATTTGCGCTAGTATCAAAACCTTCG
>JBJMLS010000116.1:0-8546 GCA_045805185.1 Bacteroidia bacterium
ATGTACGTCCGTATACCTATACGCATGCCAGCACGCAGCAGAACTACGCGCATTATAACCAACCGCTCGCGCATCCTTTCGGCGCCAACTTTTACGAAGGACTGGGCATCATTCAATACAAACATCATCGTTATAGGGTAGAAGTAAAAGGTATTTACGCGGTGATCGGAAAAGACACATCCAATACAGCAGGAAATATCGGCCAGAACATATTTTTGAGCTATACCACACGTCCTTATGACTACGGGCATTATATCGGACAGGGCATACAGCACACTTTCGCACAATTGGAAGTGAAATACACCTATTACCTGATCCCCAACATGAACCTGCGCATCGAAGCGGGGTTCATCCAGCGTTCAGTCCAAAGCACAGAAGGTTTCCTAAGGCAGACACCTTTTATTTATGCCGGGATCAAGACAAGCCTGTATAATATGTACAGGGATTTTTGACCACAGATGTTAACGGATTATAGGATGGAACGGATTTGAAGCAGGATCTGCGGTGGTTAACCAAGCATAGAATAAAGTATAAGCTGAAAATTATAATATGGTAAACCTTGAAGAATATAATGACTTAACACATGCTGTAATTGGTTGTGCAATGCGTGTACATTCTAAATTAGGTAATGGGTTCCAGGAAGTGATCTATCAGAGAGCTTTGGCAATTGAATTAAAAAAACTGAACCTTATCTTTCAACGCGAAACCGAAATGGGAATATATTACGACGAGGAACATATAGGCACAAGACGGGTAGATTTTTTAATTGACGAGAGACTTCTTGTAGAGCTAAAAGCAACAACGAAAATTGAGGATGTCCATTACGCCCAAATATTAAATTACCTTGAAGCATTTAAGCTCCCGGTTGGCTTGCTCATTAATTTCGGAATGAAAAAACTGGAATTCAAACGTTTCGTTAAAACACCTCACAAACCGTCCTTATCGCTTCCATCTGATCTGTGATTTTTAGTCTTAGCTATTTGCCTTGATCTATTCTGTAAAATAGCTCATAACAAGAATCCGTTTCATCCTTTTATCTGTTCAATCCGTGTCCTGCCCTCATTTCTTCAGGTATCTTTCCTTCAACACCTGCTTATGATGTTCGGCATGTCCGGCAATACTATAGATAATTGCTCTTACAGAAATACTTTTACCATTCGCATTCCCGGTTATTTTTGACGTTTCAGCATTGAAGGAAGAGAATAAGGCAATATTGCTTTTACGCACATGATAAAATTCTTCAACCAGGTTAGTAAGCTCTCTCTCATTCGCATTTGAATATTTTGCATAATCATCCTCTTCAAAACCTGGAAGCGTCGTTTTGTCCTGTCTTGCAAAGCTTAAAGCCCTGTATGCAAAGATCCGCTCCGCATCAATGATATGACAAAGCAGTTCCTTAATTGTCCATTTACCTTCCGCATACGCTTTCTCCGCTTCCCCATCCTCAATTCCGGAAAAAAGATTCACAAGCTCTTCCATCTGGGTTTTTAGAAAATCAATCACACTTTTTCCATCAGGCACCTTACTCACATAAGTATGGTAAAACTCCGGATACTCTCCTTTGACCGGTTTTTCAATCATAATTTTACTCTTTAAATATTCTGTCTTTTCCATCGAAGAACGGAGCCTGAACGGATAATACCTTGAGCGGAATTTTGGACGTTGTCTTAACACTGTGAAAAGTATTCTTAGGAATAGTGATCAGATCACCCCGTTTTACCCTGAACTTTTTATCACCCAGGGTCATTTCTCCGTTCCCTTCCAGTATCAGCACCTGTTCCGAATGGGCTGCGTGTTTATGTTCTTTTACCTCTTTCTTAATAAAGATCACAAAGCTGCTTACCAGGCTGTCGGAATGTAGCGGACGGCTGTATATATTTTCAAAAGATGAGGGAGGCCTAATTGTATCGAGCGACTGCTGGGCTAATGATGAAGAAGAGAAAAGAAAAACGAAAACTGAGGAAATAAAAGCTATTTTCATGTTAGTTTAATAGGAAATAAAAGTACAAATTCGTTTCAATTTATCTAAGTCTATTTCATTTCACAAAATTCTTTTTTGATCTCGGGATGCCTTAAATATTGAAAATTATTCTTGTCTATCCAGTCATGAAAACGTACCGGATTCATACTTTTTGCCCTCTTCAGGTACTTCATCCATTCCTTATCCTCAATGCCTCCGCCGCCGTTAGTACCCCCGTATGTCTCCACAAACAAAAAGGTCAGGTCTTCATTTCCTGAGTCTCTTCTAAGGTAGGGTAATATTAAATCACTTGTCCATGTATACCTCGCGTATAAATTAAACAACAATCCCAGTCTCAAGGCTTCATATTCTGTTATCTGCGCAGAAGGATAATATTTCCGGATATTCAGCAAATGCCTGTCTATCTTATCGTATTCATAGCGCCACCAATGATTATATGCAGAAAGTATGCTATAGTTAAGCAGCATATGATAAACAAGTATAGAATCGGTCTTACTGTCTCCCATTTTGAAACACTTATACATCTTAGTTTCCAATTTCTGAATTGGGACAAGTGTATCGCTATATTGAGCAAGATACCTGAGGGCCATTATACATAAATTAAATTGCATTGGTAAAAAGTTCGTATCCATGTTAGCAGCCTCTATAATTTTTGATCTCGTATCACGAGAATAAATATATCCTGAGTCAGTTATTGCCGCTGCTATATAATTTGTCCATAAGGGAAGAAGCTTTTTATTCATTGGAACTTCTACCTGGGTTATTTCCTCCCGGTCAAACATTCTGTTAAATGCACATTCTAATAATTTATTCTGGTATGTGAACGCTTTTAGGGAGTCCCCGTTTTTCAAACCCTTTTTATATACCGCCAAAATTAAGTATGCCGATGAGCTGTCATTTACAACTGCCCTAAGTTTAATTGAAATCCTCGCCGTTCTTGTTTTCTTCAGTAAATAATCCAATGAATCAAGTAAAGGTTTTCCTTTCAGTTTGTTTTTCACCTCTTCCTTTGAATAAGATCTAAGATATTCGAATGGTGATCCTTGGATCTGAAAATAAAAATCTTCCCAGTTCTCCTGTGCTTCAACGTTAAAGGTTGCTTCTTTACCCGCATACAGTTTAATCAGATCGGATAATTCTCCTGCCCGTTTCTCCTGGAGTTTAATATTGGCTTCTGAGTTTCCTTCAATAGAACTAAATGTTTTCACACTTACTTCTTTCACAAACGATTTATAGATCTGCAGTTTTTTGACAAGGTTATCGCGAATCTCCTTTTTTATCGTCGACTTTCCTCTTTCAAAAGGCACTACAAAATCTAATATACCTTCAAATGTATCTGGCATAATATGTTTTCCTTCTTCATATAACCACTTAGGATATAGATCTAAAATTTCCAGATTGCTGGAAGGTACGCTGGACGGCCAATGGTAGATACACTCGTAGCCTTGCTTAACAATTGCATAGTTTATATTGAATTGCTCTGTTTTAAACTGATTAGGAATCTTAGCCACAATTGAGAACAGATTCTTTCCATCTTTAGCTTTATTTTTCTTAAATATTTCCACGAATTTGATTGGCTCCATCATTACACCGTCGAAAACAGGTGAACCGTGCAATAAATTATTCTTTTCACATGGAAATTGCTCCCTGGTCACTATATCCGCATATATCGCATCTCCCGCCTGATTGAAAATCTTTTTCAATTCAGGCAAATCCTCTCCTCGCGCAACAATTGAATCACCAAACTTGCCGAATTGAAATCTCAACAGAACTTTCTGTGCCCCATTTTCATTCAGGCATCCGCAGGCTGAAAGATTCACAGGTTTTATACCAAAGGCATCAGTTGGAATAGTAATGCCTTGAAGCGGAATAAAAGGTTTTGCCGCAAATACCTGCGCCACATATAACACGCTGCTGTCTTTACCAAATGCATAGCCCAGGCCTTCTACATCATAACCTTCCGTAATCATATTTTTATAATGACCCGGCGAATTTTTCCAACCTGTGTATAATTCCTCAGCAGCTTCCTCGTACGTATTTACAGTAGTAATCTTTTTTGTCTTCTTATCGAACATGGCCTTTTTAAGATAGATCTTAATACAGTTCTCGCCTACCTGATCATGTGTTCCTTTATAGAAGAATACTCTTTTTTGAGGAGTTTCTTTTATCTTGTTTTTTTGCGAATGACTAAGCGCATTTATACTAAGCATATAATCAGCCTGGTCCTTTGCTGCCTCATCCAGTATTTTGTCCCCGAATAATGGTGTGCAATTTTTTTCTTCCCTGAGTTTGTTTAGCTTTCTGAGAAATAATTCTCCCATCAATTTATAATTGATACCCTGAGTGACTATTTCGGAATTCGCTGTTTGAGCTATTAATTCCGAGGCAGGCATAGCCATGTATAAAACGAGGATGAGTATCTTTATTCTCAGGATCATATTTGATAAAGTTACTCAAAATTCACCCCATCAATTCATTCTTCATAATCAGCCTTGCCGAACTTTCCTAGTAAATGTGAAATGTAAGCGCACAATATAAATGCATTAATGAAGAGATATAGAACATATAGCATCCGAAAACTAATAGTTAAAGAAATAATTATCCAAAAATTTGGATTATTGGGAATAAATGTGTGATATTTGCCCCCGAATTAATTACCTACCCCCGTGTGCGTAATTAATTTATAAAGAAGTGGCGAGAGACTAGGCTTGACGACCCACTGGCAACCAACTAGAAGTTACGCCTGCAAGCGTAATTGGAAAACAGGTGCCAATTCCTACTCGGCTCAAGGTGAGCTAGAGATAAATAAATTAAATTACGAAACATGAAAGCAAATCAGAGATCATTCCGCATTGCCATTGCAGTTACAACAGTAATGTGTTGCGACACCTGCTGTCCCATGTGCTAGGCTAAGCTTCCTAATTGGTCAAAATACCGTTCCCAGCCTGAACAAGCTGAGGTTTGGCTATTTTTTGTATTTTCACTTAACAAACATCGAAGATGAGTCAGAACACTTATATTCATAAGGGGGTTTTCCATTTGGAGAATGGATCTTCACTTTCTTCGCTGGAGATTGCCTACCATACCTATGGGGAACTGAATGAGGAAAAGAGCAATGTGATCTGGGTCTGCCACGCGCTTACCGCCAATAGCGATGTATGCGATTGGTGGCCTGGGTTTTTCGGAGAAGGTCATTTTTATGATCCTCAGGAACATTTCATCGTATGCGCAAACAACCTGGGCTCTTGTTATGGGACTACAGGACCGCTTAACAGCGGCTCGTATTCTTCGTTCCCGGACATTACCATTCGCGATATGGTAAATGCACACGATCTTTTGCGCCGGCACCTTGGAATTGAAAAAATTCATACGCTTATCGGAGGGTCACAGGGCGGGCAACAGGTTTTGGAGTGGGCGATCAAAGAGCCTTCGGTTTTTGAACACATTATTGTAGTGGCTACCAATGCGCAGCATTCTCCCTGGGGAATAGCCTTTAACGAAGCGCAGCGCCTGGCCATCAAAGCCGACCCAACTTATCATTCCAATAAACCAGATGGAGGTGCTAATGGATTGAAAGCCGCCCGAACCATTGCCTTGCTTAGCTACAGAAATTATAATACGTATACAGGAACTCAAAAAGAAGATGATCATTCCAAAACAGATAACTTCAAAGCGAGCTCCTACCAGAATTACCAGGGCGATAAACTGGTAAAGCGCTTCAATGCGTATTCTTATGTTACCTTAACCAAAGCAATGGACTCGCACAATGTGGGACGAGGAAAGAATTCACCCGCGGATGCACTCGGACAGATCAATGCGAATACATTGGTGATCGGAGTATCGTCCGATCTACTCTTCCCTGTGAACGAGCAGAAATTTCTCGCGAAACATATACCCCGGGCTGTATATACGCAAATCGATTCTTTCTACGGACACGATGGGTTCCTTATCGAATGGGAACAGCTTACTGAAAAGATAAAGAGCTTTTACGCCTCAATTAAACAAACAGAAAATTTAACCGCAACATTATAACATGGCAACAAAATTAAAGATCGGCCTATTCGGCTTCGGATGCGTAGGATACGGACTCTACGAAGTACTATCAAAAAGCCAGGGTATCAAAGCCGATATCGTAAAGATCTGCGTAAAGAATAAGAACAAGAAGCGGCAGATCGATTCTTCCTATTTTACTTTTGAAAAACAGGAATTACTGGATAACCCGGACATCAACCTCATCGTAGAACTTATCGACGACGCGGAAGAAGCTTACAAAATTGTAAAATACGCTTTACAGAGCGGGAAACATGTAGTGACCGCCAATAAAAAAATGGTTGCCAATAATCTGAAAGAACTGGTGGAACTGCAGGTGAAGCATGGGGTTTCCCTGTTATACGAAGCTTCCAGTTGCGGAAGCATTCCCATCATTCGTACGCTGGAGGAATATTACGACAATGAGCTGCTTTACAGTGTAAGCGGGATCTTTAACGGGACTTCCAATTATATCCTCACCAAAACAATACAGGAAAACCTGAGTTATGCTGAAGCCCTGAAAAAAGCACAGGAGCTTGGATTTGCTGAAACCGATCCGACAAACGACGTTGCAGGATTTGACGCCAAGTTCAAAGCCATAATTCTTGCATCCCATGCTTTTGGCTTATTTGTGGAACCGGAACGGGTACTTAATTTCGGCATTGAAACAGTTTCAGATTCGGATATCCGTTATGCAAAAGAAAAAGGGCTAAAAATAAAACTGGTTCCGTCCATTAAAAAACACAGCAACGGAAGTGTCTCCGTCTTTGTACTACCGCAGCTTATTTCCCCAAACAGCTACCTTTTCAATGTAGAAAACGAATTCAACGGAGTGATAGTAGAAGGCGCATTTTCCGATAAGCAGTTCCTGTCCGGAAAGGGCGCAGGAGGACATCCCACCGGTTCAGCTGTATTATCTGATATCTCTGCGCTTTCTTACGGTTATAAATACGAATATAAAAAATATCACCAGAACAATAATGTCCCGTTCCATGAGGACATACTGCTTCATGTTTACCTGCGGCTTAATTCACAGGAAGAGGTTGCACAGTTCGGTTTTACAGAGATCCAGGAACAATTCGGCAGCACGGATTACAATTATGTTGTAGGCCTGATCCCCCTTCGCAGTCTTGTTAAAAAAAAGCAATATATCCTGGAACATAAGCTCTTTGTGGCGCTTACAGAAAAGGGTATTCAGGAGAGCGTCGCTTATACCGAATCGTCTGTGAGAAAAGAAGAGTTGGAAACAGCGCTGGTACAAGCTTAATCAGGGATTTCCCTGGTGTAATGCCGTATAAAAGTTTTTCTTATTTTTGCATACCTGGAAATTCCGGGAATCAGATCTGTGAAACTCCTTTCAGCCATATCCCTGTTTTTATTACTGCTTAGCTCCTGCGTCAGCAAAAAAAAATATGCTTCACTCCAGGAACAGCATAATCAAACGATAAGTGATAAAGCGGGGCTTGAAGAAGTATTGAGCCGAATGGCAATAGCAAATGACAGCCTGCGCAGGCAAAATGAATACCTTGACAGCCTGTTAACTGTAGAGAGAGAAAGGCCGCTTACTTCCAACACTAAAAAAGACACCAGGAGCACTACAAAGCCTATTGAAAAAAGCACATTGTCCAAGGCTGCAGAGTACGATAAGAAAGCAGTTTACCTATACAATTTTGCCGCTTACATTTCATGGCCAAAACTGAAAACCGATAAGTTCACAATAGGTATTGTGGGAGAATCAATGATGAATTCTACGCTTGCGGGATATACATACGGGAAAACAATAGGAAACATGCCTGTCGTCGTAAAACCTTACACCAATTCCTCTGAAGTGTACCAGGTCCTTTTTATTTCTGCAGCCGGACAAAAAGAATTTCACAAGCTAAAAAAAGAATTTGCCAATAAGCCGGTTCTTCTTGTTACCGAAAATATATACCTGGAAAAAACAGGGGCGCACATTTCATTTTATGTCAATGGCGCTAAAGTAGGCTTTAGTGTGAACAAAGCCGCTGCTGAAAAAAGCGGCTTAAAGATCAGTAACAAGCTGATCAATTTTTCTGAAGCGAACTGATCAGTTATGCTTTTTGGACTTGCGTTTGGAAGGATAAAAAGTGATCTCGAATTTTGCGCCATTACCGGAAATAATTTTCAACTCTCCATCGATTTGTTCCGTTAAGGATTGTACGATCTCCAGGCCAAGTGAATTTGATCTCCCAAGCATGAAATTGGCTGGCAATCCAATTCCGTCGTCCTGTACTACAAGCTGATGACATCCATCTTGCAACTCTTTGATCTCTGCATTTACCATTCCAGCGCCTCTTCCTTTAAACCCATGCTTAAATGCATTCGTGATCAACTCTGTAATGATGAGGCCAAGATTGATGGAAAGATCAACATTCAGTACAATATCCGGGGCTGTGCCTTTCCAGCGAATGCCTGCATGTGGTGCGTAGGAAGTCGCGATGTAATCCATAAGCTGGAGAAGGTAAGCCTGAAAATTGATCCGGGAAAGATTTCCAGACTCATACAGTTTAGTATG
>JBJMLS010000117.1:0-5960 GCA_045805185.1 Bacteroidia bacterium
AATTTGAATGCGTAAAAGCCCTGAAGGCTCAGGCAGTCGCTTTGTGAAAATGCGGCTCCGCTCATAGCGAGAAGGAGCAGTACAAAAAAATGTTTTCTCATAAATTCTTTTATGACCTAAAATTACAAAAAAAATCCCCCCGGGTTAAGGGAGGATCTTTATCCGTTTACTGTTCATCAGCGGATCAGCTGTAAGAATGAAGTGATCACATACCAATCGCGTTTATAACCCGGCAGGTTCAGTATATAATAATAAGTGCCGTCCGGGTGATCATCCCCGTTCCAGGAATTATCATAATTCTTTTTCTCATAGATCTTTTTCCCCCATCGGTCATAAATGGTAAGTTGATTGTCCTTGATGAACTGAACTCCGGAGAATTCGAGCTTGCCATTGGAATTATCACCGTTCGGCGTAAAAATATTGATGTGTGGAATAACTACTTCTACTTCATGCTGAAACATTACGGTATCCTTGCAGCCAAAATTTGAAGTGGTGATCAGTGTGATGTCATAGATTCCGGGAATAGCATAATCATGGTAAAAAGGCCCCGATGTAGTATCCGCGCTTCCATCTCCGAAGCTCCATTGATAATGATCGATTGTTCCAAAGGGAATGGTTGATGCATCGGTAATGGTCACCGTTTGACTCCAGACTGAAGGAGAAACAGGATTGGTGCTGATGGCCCCATCCGGGTTCGGGTAATAGCCCACTGCGGTTACATCGGTTGCCGTACATCCGTACTGATCGGTAACGGTAACGCCATAATTGGTTTCCTGCGTTACGTAAATGCTGTCGTTTGTACTTAATGAAGGCATCCAGCTATAGGTTACAGGAGTTGTGGATGAACCCTGAGCTACCAGCAGGGCAGTATCTCCTTTACAGATAAGGCTGGGAGAAGAAACGACTACAGATGGCGCAATAAGAACAAGGGTGATGGTAGTTGTATCTACACAATTATTCTGATCCGTTACAACCAGGGTATAAGTTCCGGGATTAGGAACTGTATAGGAGCTGGCAGTTTGCGGCGAAGAAGGAACAACCGCAGGAGACCAGGAGTAGGAATAATTCGGCGTTCCGCTGATCACATTGCTGTTCAATGTCTGCGTTCCTTTATAGCAAATGATATTTGGCCCCGCAGCGGTACTGATGGCCGCTATTGGATTAGCATTTGGCGCCTGAACATTTATTACGGTCTGCCCCGGACATCCTGTTCCAACACTTGCAGTAACAGTATAGGTTCCTGCGGTATTGGTAGTGATAGATGAAGTTGAAAAATTTCCGGGCTGCCAGTTGTAAGTATAACTTCCGGAAGGAGAAACCGATGCTGATACAGTGGTATTTGTACCGGCACAGTAGGGAGCGGCAGAAGCAGTTACAGTTGGCGTTGCAAGCGGATTAAGTGTAATGGTGTTGTTCGATACACAGCCGTTGAGACTCACGCTTACACTGTATGTACTTGAAGCAACCGGATTCACTGTAATGGTCTGGCTGTTTGCAAATGGACTTCCGGGTCCTGACCAGGCATAAGAACCATTGGCAATTGAAGCGGTAAGGTTAACGGGCTGTCCCGGACAAAAGCTGCTGAAGTTGGAACTGATGTTTACAGGTGGTGTATTGTTGGTAATGGTAACCGTTTTTGTTCCCGTACAACCATTTGCATCTGTAACAGTAACTGTAACAGGACCACTGCTTAATACAAGTGCGGAATCGTTATTGGTCGATCCGGCAGATGTCCAGCTGTAATTCATGATGGGAGGCGTTCCTCCTGTGGTTGTTGCAACAAGTGTAGTTCCGTTGCTGTTGCAGAAGTTAAGAGGCCCGCTGATAGCGGCTACGGGATTTGGATAAACAATAACAGGCTTGAAGGTCGTTAACTGGCAACCGTTAGGAGAAGTAAGCGTTACGGAAACGGTATCTGTCTGACTCACGTTAATACTGCATCCTGTGCTGCCATTGCTCCAGAGAATGTCAGGATAAGAACTGCAGCTTTGAAGCGTTACGGTAGGATTTGTACCTGCACAGGCCGGAACCGGGTTGACCGTCAACACAGGTGGTGGCCCGCTGAAAGCCGGAATATTTACAATGTAACTGATGCTTGTGCTGAGCGATGGAGTGCCGTTATCCGTTGCGGTGATCGTAACGAGGTGGGTGCCTGCAACAGCCGCGCTTCCAATAACCATAAATGTTGTGGTGGTTACTCCGCCGCTGCTTGTAGTGGAAAGTACGTTAAAATTACTTCCAAGTGTGGGCGCGCTTGTAGTTATAGTGATCGTCTGGTTTGTTTCGGGGCCCGCGAAAGAAAGATTCAGCAATAATGTATCACCGGTACTGCAGAGTTGAAATGTATCCGGAAGACAGCCTGGTGTAGCTCCGTTAATGGGAACCGGAGGAATGTTGTTACCCGAACCGCAGGCATCCAAAAAGATCTGGCGGTTATCCAGCCAATCCACGCCGTTTGCCGGAGGTGTGTTTTGATTTCCTGTATAAGCGCTTCCGGGCTGATCAAAGCGCCCGATCTGGAAGAAATTGGTTCCGTTTCCTTTGTTGTTCCCAACCGTTGCAGCAATTCCGCCGAAACCATTTGTGCCGCTCGAAGCATCGCCTGTGGTCCAATCCATATTGCCGTAACAAAAGGCAACGTTATCGTTTCCGGGGATCAGTGTATCGGTGCCGTTGGAAATGATCAGCTGAAAAGTGCAGCGTTTGTCCACATGCTGGTTATAGTAACCCACATTGTCCCATTTAATGATCATATAGTTTGGTGTGATCTTATAATACACCAGTCCGCTCAAAGGGTCACGGGTGTCTACATCCGTCCAGTAAGGCGCTATCATTTTATCCGTGCTGTTTGGAAACCCAGTCGAGCTGAATACGGCAGAAGGAGTTCCAAAAGTTATATTCCCGTTTCGGTTAACATAGCATGAGGTATATGTCGTACCATAAAAACAAAAATTAAATGGAAGTAGCTTTACAGGTGTTGACCCGTCATCACCTCTATAATCAGGAGGGCCATATTGAGGGGCATAAGAATCCGTGAAATCAGCTACAAGAAAAGTTGAATCCAGAGGAACTGTACAACCGCAAGGAGATGTGGTTAGTGAATCCACTTTCAAGCCTGAATAATGTACTGCTTTGTTGGATTTCTTTGCAGTATTATCCGGTATTGTAAAGTATCTGGTTTCCGGATCGAGTTGCCCCTTGTCTTTTAGATCCTGATACATTTTGGGATCAATGAATCTTAATTGTTGAGAAAAGCTGATCAGAAAACAAAAGAAAAAAAGCGCTGTGATTATTTTTTTCATGAATTCTTTTTTTGTGAAATTCAAATATACAAAAAAAAATCCCCCTAAACCTTTCGGATCCGGGGGATTTGTGATCAAATCATTGTTGATTATTAGTAATGGCCTTTTAGCTTAACTCCCTGCTCTATCTTTTTAAGAGCCGTTATATAAGCTCCGATCCGCATGGATGTCTTGTACTCTTTCGCGTTGTTCCATACATGTCCGAATGCAAGCTGCATGCTCAGGTCATGCTTTTCGTTCACTTCATTTTCCGACCAGTAATACCCCATCTTGTTCTGTACCCATTCAAAATAGGATACGGTAACTCCGCCTCCGTTAGCAAGAATATCAGGAACAACAATAATGTTCTTTTCTTTCAGGATCTCATCTGCTTCGGGTGTAGTAGGACCGTTGGCGCCCTCAATAATAAGTTTTGCTTTGATGGTTCCCGCATTCTCATCGGTAATTACATTCTGCAAAGCTGCAGGAACAAGAATATCCACATTGGCTGCCAAGAGCTCATCATGTTTGATCTCAACTCCGCCTGTAAAACCTTTCAGCACATTTCCATTGGCTTTTACATATTCAAGAGCGGCCCTGATATCGATTCCCTTTTCGTTCCATAAAGTCGCAGTATGATCACCGATCGCGCAGATCTTGATTCCCTGCTCATTCAGCAAACGCGCGGCGTGTGATCCCACATTACCGAATCCCTGAACAGCAGCGCTTACTTTCTTAGGATCAAGTCCCATTTCTTTTAAAGCGCACAGTGTGGAGATCATTACACCGCGACCCGTAGCAGCATCGCGTCCTAAGGAACCACCTAAAACAATTGGTTTACCGGTGATAACTCCCGGAGAATCTTCCCCGACTATCTTATTGAACTCATCAAGGATCCAGGCCATTTCACGCCCGCTGGTTCCCATATCCGGGGCGGGAATATCTTTATTAACGCCGAAAATTCCGGACATTGATTTTGCATAAGCGCGTGTAAGACGCTCCAGCTCTCCAACACTCATCTTTCGTGGATCGCATTTGATCCCGCCTTTGCCGCCTCCATAAGGAAGGTTAGCAACCGCACATTTAAAACTCATCCAGGCGGCAAGCGCCATCACTTCATCCTGGCTCACATCCATCGCATAACGGATCCCGCCTTTTGACGGGCCGAGAATAGTAGAGTGAACGCAACGGTAGCCCTCAAAAACTTCGATCTTTCCGTTATCCATCATCACCGGAAGGCTTACTTTTACTAATTTTTTAGGGTTACGCAGAACTTTTGAAACATCGTCAGAAAGGTTCATCAGCTTTGCAGCTGCATCTAACCGTGCAAGTACAGCCTCGAACATACTGTCGTGGGAAGCCGGGCTTTTTGCTGTTTGTATAGCCATATTATTGTCTAAAATTTTGCGTGCAAAGGTAGCAATTTATTAAAACGGATAAAATATTATCGCTGAAACGCTGATAAATGTTGGCAGAATGCGCTTTTAGCGAGTTAAATATAAGTAGGTGAAAATAAAGGGTGTAGCAAGAATTAAACTGTCAAATCGATCCAATATTCCGCCATGCCCCGGCATGATGGAGCCTGAATCTTTTACACCGGCGCTTCTTTTTAACATGCTCTCTATTAAATCTCCGAGAGTGCCGATAACTGTAACGATCGCGGCAATGATCATCCAGTCGCTTAAGTCAAGTACAGAAAACCATCTGGAAATAAAAAAAGAAGCGACTAATGTAAGCACTGCCCCGCCTAGGGTTCCTTCCCAGGTTTTACCCGGAGAAATGCGCTCGTACATTTTATGTTTTCCCAAAAAGCTCCCGCTCAGGTAAGCAAAAGTATCGTTGCTCCAGATGAGCAGGAAGATCCCGAATATAAGACTTGAAGAATAGGTATAAGTGAAATAAGGTATCTCTGTGTAAGGATCGGGAAGGGTGGAAAAAACATAAGAAGAAATATTCAGCAGGGCAAAAGGAAGGCTTACATAAAAAACACCGCCAAGTGTAATGGCAATATTTTGAAAAGGCGCAGGATCGTTCCTGAACAATTGCCTTATGAAAATCAAAAATGCAAAGATCATTACAAGAGCCAGGATTCCGGAAGCTTTTAGATCCAGTCCGGTGAAAGCGATCATTTCCGAATTACTTGCCATTGCCCAGAGGTAAAGCGTTGTTCCGGTTAAAATTCCCAGTGCTTTATCGGGTCTTGTGTTAAGCTTTTCCATCAGGGAATAAAACTCGAGTAAACCCCAGACAGAAATAATGAGAAACAGCAGGCTGAAGGAATAATAATTCAGGAAGATACTCCCGAGCAGTACGATCACAAAAATGGCGGCGCTGCCGGTTCGTACTAAAAATTTTTGTTTATCGAATGCCATTTCTTAAGTATTTACCTGAAGATTCATAAGAATGATCGAATGCGAATATACAAATAAGCAATGATGTGAGGCCAGATAGAATTTCATTTGTGCTGGGCAGCAAATTCAATTAAAGCGTATTCCGCCTGGTTAGTCAATCAGTAAATTTATGAACGTTATCATTTAAACCAAAGGCATGAATGCCAATTAAAAACCCTCTCGTTTCGGAGAGGGTTTTATTCTTATTCGTGAATCGTTTTGTCTTCGGCATTTCGTTCTATAGCCTGTCGGGTGAATTCCCTTCTATCTTCTTCTCGCTGCTCCTCCT
>JBJMLS010000118.1:0-12002 GCA_045805185.1 Bacteroidia bacterium
ACTGCCACCGGTTATTTGAATCTTATCTGTGGAGAGTCCCATTCCTCCCGTAAATTTTCCCGAGTAAGCGTTTGCCCCACTGCCATTTGTGCTTACTGAAAGTGCAGGCACATTGCTTCCATTGTTCAAAACCTGGAAATTTGCTGCATTTCCTGATCCGCTTGTGCTGGAGAACAAAGACACGTTGTTGTTCGAACCATTAGTAATAGCAAAGTTACCGGCCTGCCCAAGACCAGCCTGGCTAACACTCACTACTGTTCCGCCATTTGCAGAAGTGGTACTGTTGAAGCTTGCCGCGCCGCCGCTGCCATTTGTAGTTACATAAAGCGCCGGGACGCTATTGGAAGAATTTGTAATACCAATATAGGCGGAATTACCTGTGCCTGTTGTATTGGAATTTATGGCCGGGTTAGAATTGCCGGCGCTGCTGATCTGAAAATTTCCTGCAATACCAGAGCCGGTAACTGTAGATGAAACCCCGTTGCCTGTTCCGCTGTGTATAGCCGTAACCGCATTACCTGTGCCATTTGTAATGGCATGCATGGCAGATGAGGAATTGGAAGCATTAGTGATCTGGAACATTGCTGCGCGCCCGGTTCCATTGGTGCTTGTTACGATTACATCAGCATTGCTGGCGTTGTTGTTGATCTGGAAATCGCCTGCTCTTCCCGTTCCTGTATTGCTTGAAAAGAAAGAGGTACCTGAGCCGTTACTGCTCGATGTAACATTGGGGCTGGTATTCCCGGCATTTGTATTTTCAATGTACATGTTGGCTGAATTACCAGCCTGTTTGAAATGATATTTCCCGGAGAATCCCGCTATGATCCCAAAACCTACATTGGTTCCATCATCCCATATCTGGGAAGTTCCTGAAAGGGCCGTTGGACTGTTCCAGCGCGGAACATAGTTAGCCGTACCTCCGGTGAGCAATCCTGTAATTGAATTGTTTACCCAGTTTGTTCCATTATAGGTCAGCACTTGTCCCGGAGCAGGCGCGGTAACGGAAACACCGGTACCCTGGATCCTGTTAATTGTTGTCGCTCCCGTATTGCTGATTGAAACATCGCCGCTCATACTTACTCCTGTTGCTAAGTTACCGGCATTTCCAACAAAGATATTACCGCTGCCCAGGCTCGTTCCAAGTTTGCTGTTGAATGTGGTCCAATCGGCGCTGCTTAAATAACCGTTTGAAGTGCTGCCTGCCTGCGTAATTGATATGAAAGGAGTAGTGGATGCGTTTATAATATTAATTGGTGCAGCAGCGCTAAGTGTGGTTACCGTACCGTTGTTCGGAGTCGACCACACAAGCTGGGAACCTGCACCATTGAATTTTAATACATCGCCCAAAGCGCCTCCTGTTGTTGGTAATTGATAAGGTCCCATATCAAGTGCGCCGGCATAGATCTGTGGTGTACTTAACGATGCCGCCGCCCTGACCGAACCGATCACATCCAGGTTATAGGCAGGAGCATTGGTTCCAATTCCAAACATGTCGCCTGCCTTATCATAAAATAAGCGATTGCGGGCCAGCGTGTCCCAGGTACCGTTATTATTGAACAGGAATTGTCCGTCAACGCCGTTTGGTAAAAGCGGACCTGTTATAACCGGCGACCAGGTAACTCCACCGCCTCCATTGGAAGTAAGTACATCCCCGTTATTTCCGTTGGTTGTGGGCAGAACGTAGCCTCCAACGCCAAGAGAACCGACTCTGGCGCTCCCGTTCACCTCAAAATCATGAGTCATTGGGCCTGTTATTTTAACGCCCAGGTTTCCTACACCATCTATCAGTACCTGCGGGGCGGTATTTCCAACTATGAATGCATGACCATTGGAGGATTGGTAAAAATTCGCGTTGTTAGAAACAAGGTGCAAAACATTTTGCGCATATATATTTGCGGTGTCCGGACCTAAAAAGCTTAGTTCGGCCATCGAAGGACGAGTCGCGAAAGAAAGAACGGAAGACGGATTAGGCGGCATATTGATCCCCATTCTTCGTCCTGTATTATCGATCCGTAACACGGAAGTACTGTCCCATTTCGAATTGGGCCCGTCGTAATAAATAGTTTGGCCATTCGTGGCGCTGGTATTGAACCCCGGACCAACCAGGCTTGTTCCTGTCGGTGGCCAGGCACTTCCGCTTTTAGGTCCATAGATCATGTTAGCTGTAAGGTCAATATAAAAATCACCAGCCACCCCGGCTCCTGTTGCAGGAATCCCGGAACCGCTCAGGATGGTATTGCCGTTTGTTCCATTGGTCCCTGCTGTTCCCGGGCTACCTGCTGGTCCCATAGGTCCCACAAGACTAAGGCCGGTAGCTCCCCAGGAAGATCCGTTATAAGGACCATAGAGGGTATTTGTAGAAAGATCAATGTAAAAATCACCGGCTGTTCCACCAGAGGGGGCTCCTGATCCACTCAGAATAGTATTCCCGTTTGTACCGTTGGTTCCATTTGTACCGTTTGTACCATTGGTGCCAGGAATTCCGTTTGTCCCCGGAGCTCCGATCAATGAAACTCCTGCGGGCCATCCTGCAGCATAAGGACCGTAAAGTGTTGAAGTGCTAATGTCAATGTAAAAATCGCCATTGTTGGCGCTTGCCGGTGGCGCACCGCTTCCGCTTTGTATATTTCCCCCATTACCGCTGCGAAGCGCATACAAGGCATAAGGAACGGATTGCAATTGCGTTGTTCCTATGGAAGTGCCGCCAATGCTTACCTCAAGGAACTTAGAACCACTGGCCCAGTTGATCCCTGCAAAGGTTCCCGAATTTACAGTTCCTGTTCCGATTACCGTGGTAAATAAACCAAAGTTATTTGTAGTGAGGGAATGACTTTCTGAATAGACAATTGTGCCTGCTGCACTTCCATCATGGATATCAAAAGTAAGGGCAATTGCCGAGTTTTGGTAAACGGCCCCGGTATTATCGCGGGCTATTCCCTGGTATTGTATTCCTTGCGGAGCCTGGGCCCTAATAATTGCCAGGTTACAGAAAAGTGTCAATAGAAAAAATAATTTGTTTTTTTTCATAGTGAATTTGTTTGGTTTGTCAGGAATAGTTTAGATGCTTTCACCGGAGATCAGGATCAGATTAAAGGTGTGCGTTGTTAAACAGGTATTAGCTTGGACGCTATACAGGGGGAAATCATTCTTTTTATTGTAACTATTATCATGCGGATCACTGCCCTGGAAGAAGATAGTTACGTTGCAATATGAATAAGCCATAGTATTGAGGATTCTTATTTGTGTCCGGTTACTTCCTGAGATGGATATTTAAACGTATAAAAATGAACAGCATGAAGCAATTTATTTTAATTAATGATCAACGTGTAAGTTCAACCCATCCTTTTCTTATTCCCTGACCTTTTAGCTCTACTAAGTAATAATAAGTTCCTTCATACAATTGCTTTCCATCTTTATCTGTTCCGTTCCAGAAATTCTGTTCATTGTTATAATTCTTCCTTTCCCATACCGCGACTCCCCACCGGTTAAAAATAAATACATTATTTTCTTTTCCATCGACCCCGTTGATAAAAAGAAAATCATTTTTCCCATCTCCGTTAGGGCTTATGACATTATATACGTGAAAAGTTGTATCGCATTTATTGCTGATACTGATCGTATCCGAATAATAAGTATCGCAGGGTGTGAAAGGTGTTCCCGGCGGGTTAGTAATATACAAAATGCGGTAAGTGCCCGTATCGCTTAAAGAAGGATCGATGGCGCCGGTCACAGAGTTTAGGCTCAGTACATTTGTTCCACCTGCAGGAATATTGCTATAACTGTAATAACCTCCTGTCGGCCCATTGCAGGAAACAGAAGAAGCTGCTTTGCAAAGGCTCCTTGAAGGGTAACTGAATTGCGAATTGAACAATCCTAAGAGATCAATAGCAAAGTACCCGGTGTCCGGGCAGGCACCATTGGTGAGGTATAAAATAGAATAGTTACCTGTTAATCCGTTATTCGGGGAGCCCGGTGTGCAGTCAATGGTTCCGTTCGGGCCAATTGCCAGCGTTGAATTGAAATAGCCTCCCGGACTTGCAACATAGGGTGTTATGCTGCTTTGATTACAGAGAGCAGGAGGGTAGCTTACAAAAGGGTCATCGTTTGGAATTCCATGAATATAAATACTGTCATAAAAAACGCAGCCGTTCCCGAAAAATTTAATGAAATAAGTACTGTCGTGGCAAAGAGAAGTGAGATAGGTGGAACTGATATTATTTGGCGGAGGAACATTTTGCCAGTTGTATTGCATTCCGCTTGTAGTAGTAATATTTAATGCAACTTCATTTGCACACACTCCCACGCAGGAAGGCTTTACAAAATCAAGCTGGTAAACAGCCGGCGGACTTACCTGGATATTGTCCTGCGAGGTGCAGGTGCTTGTTGAGGTATTCACATAAATGACATCGTACATTCCGGCGCATAAACTGCTAATGCTGTCCATAACTCCGGGAAAAAGAGAATTCCCGTAAGCTACCACAGCGCCTGTATTCTGATTGATCACGCTTACGCTGTAGTTAGATGCGCCTCCGCTTTGCATGATATACGTTGCATCACAACTTGTATTGCAGGAAGCCGAACTGGAAAGGAAAGAGCTGACGAGAGGTGCGGGACAGCAATTAACCCGTGCTTTGAACAGGTAATCCGGATCAAGACTGCACACCGTACTCAGATTGTTCACTTCCTTATCGGAAAAATTAAGAAGTGAGACATTGAGATTAAAACCTGAGGTTGAACAATTGGTACTTGTAGTGATCAGCCACCGGAAGACCCATTTTGAGGATTGATTTCCTGCGTCTCCGCTATTGGTAGCGTTCTGGAAATAAAAACAGTTGTAGAAATTTCCGTTTACATTAAAAGTTCCGTAGTTCCAGGTGCCATTGCCGCTAACGGATGGAGGCGGAACAGTACTCAGCGTAGATAGATTCCACCCGCTGCCGAATTGCGGAGCGATCACTTTTAGTGCATTACCTGCATAAGGTCTGTAACCCATAACAGTATAAGTGAACATCACCTGCGTACCTGGCGCGTAATAACCATTTAAAGGTTTTGGAGACACATCAAGATACGAGTCCTGCATGCATTCTAGGCAGGTGTTCCTGTTCTTTACTGTAAGTGTAAAGCTTCCTTCATCGGTAGGCGTTGCTCCGGTTACCTGGATATAATAGGTCTGGTAAGGGATGAGGTTACTATTTTGCAGGTGCAGCTTACCGAGGTTTCCTTTTGAACAATCCATCGGAAGTAAATTAAAACAGCTTCCCTGGTAAGTATATAGGCCGATCACCGGGTTGATCAGGGATCCCGTAGACCCCTGTGAGCGGATATCAATAAAAACTTCATTCCCTGAAGCTTCAAAAATATACCAGGTATCACGCGAACCGGGATCCATATCATAAACTGAAGGGGGAGCTCCGGCTTTACAGGAAAGCAGGGAAGGACGCCCGGCTTCAGCGGTATAATTAAGCGTGTTGTCAGAAACCACCACGGAATCGCTGAACCCTATTGAAGGACAGGCCAGCGGAACGGGGAGAACGCCGAGGTAATGCGCGTTGTTTACGGTACAGGCGCTGTCGTTCTGCCCGATCAGGCAAAAAGGAGAAATTAGAGTTATAAAGAAAAGCGCTCTGTAAGTAATCGACATGAAATACCTGAATTAACTAACACTAATATAAGTATTTTATTCGGAAGCATAAAACAGATTATCAGAATGAAAGTTCCTGTCCGATAGATGAACATTAAAAATCGTTGGATGAAGCCATTATTGATTTTCCAGTACCTTCTTAATATCCGGTCTGAAATAAAGCTGGCTTTTCAATACTTTTCCGTCTTCACGGAAGATGGGATTGCCATTCTCATCAAGTTTACTCATATTGCTCCGGTGGATCTCATCAAATACTTCTTCTATTTTATGCTGCAGGCCGTGCTTGAGTATTGTGCCGAAGAGAATATACAACTGATCTCCCAAAGCATCGGCTATCTCAACCAGGTCGCCCTTTTGACAGGCTTCAAAATATTCTTCATTTTCCTCTTTCAATAAATTATAACGCAAGGTATAATCTTTCTCAGGGATAAGATTGATCTCATTCGCATTCCCGATCTTGAACACTTCATGGAATTCATGAACGCTCATGATCTTCGGGAGCAGGTTTTTTTCAGCCATGATTATTTCTTAGGTGTTGTAGCGGTTTTACTTGCATGGTATTCCTGGTTAAGCCCGTTTAAAATATCAGTTGTTATCTCGAGATCAGGCTTGGCATAAAGAACAGAGCTGATGTTGTGAGAATAAGCGAGAATAAAATCGTATTTGTTATTGCTGTATTTCGCAATATAGCTGGAAACATTCCGCATCATTTCAGCCTGTCGGGCCGCAACTTCTTCTCCCAGGTTTTGAAGCTGTTTCTCTTTACTGGCAAGCTCGTATTGTTGCTGTTCCAGCTTTGCCTGGTCCTTTTTGAGTTCAGCTTCCGATTTTAAACCTGCCTGAACGGATTGCTGGAAATCGGCGTAATCCTGCTGGAACTTGGCGTTCATGCTGTTCATTTGCCCTTCAATTCCCGCTTGCCTGGCCCGGATCGTTTTGGAGTAATCACTGATGTATTCATATTTGGTATCGATCGTATCGATGTTTACGTAAGCTATTTTTGCATTCGCCAGTTTAGCAGGGTCAGTTACCATCTTGGCGGGCTCTCCTTTCTTTTCCGGTAGAATGTTCTCACCGCTGATCTTTTTATTCATCGACAGGTATAAAAAGAATAAAATGCCAACAGCTATAAACAATATGGCATTCAGCGCTAAAGAAAGATTTTTCATGAATAAATATTTGAGCGCTAAAGTAAAATTTGTCGGGCAAACGCAGATTAAAGCTTTTGGGGAGTTGCTAAAACTTTTCAACGGGACCTGATCTAAAAACAAAAGGTCCCGGAATACGGAACCTTTTGCTGAACAGATCCACCGGAAATTTATTCCTGCTTTAGTATCCTGATGTGCTTCACAGTTGTTTCTGTTCTTACCACAAGAATATAGGCGCCATTATTAAAATTAGTCAGATCGATCTCATTCGCCGGAGAATCTTTGATCACCAGATCTCCGGAAAGGGAATACAGGGATATGCTTTTAATATTTTCCGACGCGGCAATGGTTAATATGCTGTTGGTAGGATTTGGATAGGCGATCACGCTTACTTCATCTGTAATGGCTGTTTCCGTTGCCAGGTTCGGATTGATCAATTTTCCAGTGACAGGAATGGTTACCTGGCACATCGTTCCATAAACTCCCGCTGTTGATCCCATATAAGCCCTGATCCTGACATCATACGTTTTATTGTGCTGCATTCCGGGCACCCAGATCGGGTTGAAGTTTGGATTTGCGCTTCCCCTCATCCTGGTTTTGGTCACTCCGCCTTCTGTCCATTCCCATTCGTAATCGCTGGCGTCTGCAACCGGATTACAATAAATGATCTGCTGAATGCTGGTAAGTGCTGCGCCGCAATCTACGTTCCGCAATTGGGTTGTGCCTATTGTTCCAAGAGTTGAGATCTGGCAAATGGTATTAAAATTTCCCCAGGTGCTTCCTACTTTTGCTCTTACGCGGACATCGTAAGTTAAGCCGTTTGTGATCCCGGTTACCCAGCTTGGTACAAGATTAGTACTGCTGCTTCCGCGAACTTTCGTTAATGTTGTTGCTCCGTTTACAAATTCCCATTCGTAATCAACAGCGCCTGAAACCACATCGCAATAAATGATCTGGCTCATGGAACTCAATGTAATTCCGCAATCTGCTGTACGAACCTTTGTTGAAGGAACGCTGCTGGTGCCGCTGACCGTCACAAGCGCAGTGCTCAAACCTGTACAACCATTCGCAGCGGTTCCCGTTACCGTATAAGTTGTAGAAGATGCAGGGGAAACGCTCACACTCGCGCCGCTAAGACTGCCTGGCATCCAGCTATAAGTAGTCGCGCCGCTTGCCGTTAAGGTGGAAGAAGAACCTGCTGTAATGGTAGAAGGTGATGCGGAAGAGCTAACTGTTGGAGATGAATTTACTGTAATCGTTTTGCTTGCGGTATTACTGCATCCGGCAGCTGTTGTTCCGGTTACCGTATATGTAGTTGTTGCTGATGGTGCAAATGCGACGCCATTGCTCACTCCCCCGGTCCAGCTATAAGTTGAAGCTCCCCCGCCGCTAAGCGTGGTTGCAGATCCTGAGCAAACTGTAGAGGAAGTTGCATTAGCGGTTACCGTAGGAATGGAATTTACTGTGATCATTTTTGTTGCGGTATTGCTGCAGCCATTAGCATTCGTTCCGGTTACAGTATAAGTGGTGGTACTTGCGGGAACAAATGCCACGCCGTTCGTTATTCCTCCTGTCCAGCTGTATGTTGTTGCGCCGCCTCCGCTCAGGGTTGTTGAGGCTCCTGCGCAAACACTTGAAAAGGTTGCGCTTGCGGTAACCGTCGGTAAAGGATTAACAGTAATCGTCTTTGCAGCGGTATTCTGACAGCTGTTCGCGTCTGTGCCCGTTACCGTGTAAGTGGAAGTGCTGCCAGGCGTAAATGCAACTCCGTTTGTAATTCCCCCTGTCCACGTATAGCTTGTCGCTCCGCCACCTGTCAAGGTTATTGAGGTACCTGAACATACTGTTGTTGCCGTTGCATTGGCTGTAACCGTAGGAAGTGCGTTCACTGTTAAAGAAGCTGTATTTGAAGTTGCTGTCGGGGCGCATCCACCGGTTACCACACACTGATAGGTATAAGCATTCATCGAAACCGTTGCGCCGCTAATAGTAAGCGTTGCGGTGGTGGCTGTAGTATAAACTCCCGTATTGCTAATGTTGCTGAAGCCCGAGCCTGTATTTACCTGCCACTGATAACTTACAGCATTTGTAGCCGCGACTGAATAAGTAGTGTTGCTGCCGGAACAAATTGTTTTGTCTGATGGATGAGTTGTAATGGCCGGAGCAGTGCATCCTGCGCTAACCGTTAATGTCGCTGCATTTGAAGTAGCGTTCGGGGAGCAGGATCCTGTCACCACGCAATTGTAAGTATAACCGTTCATGCCGGCTGTTGCGCCTGTTATGGTCAGCGTAGCTGTTGTAGCATTTGTATAAACCCCGGTATTGCTGATATTGGTATAGCCTGAGCCGGTGTTAACCTGCCATTGATAACTTACCGCATTGGTGGCTACAACTGAAAATGTAGTATTGCTGCCCGCGCTAATGCTGCTGTTTGAAGGATGCGTGGTTACGGCAGGTGCAGTGCAGGGACTGCTGATGTATACGCCGTAATCCTCAGCTTCACCGGTAAATAAATTATCGCAGGGACCGGATAAGTTCGCCTGGTCATTAATAACGCGCATTCTTAAAAGTGTATTTGTTGTTGCGGTTCCCGGAATGGTAACTGTTGTTGTAAATGTTGTAGCAGTATTTCCGGCTGTGAGATTGCCGTTTGCCATTACTGTTTCCCCTGCATCGTTTAGCGTTCCGTTATTGTTGTAATCAATATATACCGCATGTATTCCCGTCTGGCTTCCCTGTGCTTCAACTGCTATCGAAAGCGTATAGGTTTGCCCTGCAGTTACAAGCGTTGTGCTTCCGCAGGAATTGTCAACATAGCCGTTTGTGGTATTGTTACTGGAATTGGAAATTGTATTGAACTGTACATTCGATATCGCGTAGCCGTAATAACCGCTGTTCTGGATCCCGTTCACACAGGCTGCAGTTGGAGTGGCGGAAACTGTAATAAAATTTGGCTGGGTCAATGTAGTGGTTCCGAAACTATTGGTCACTGCTAAAGTAACGCTGTATGTTCCTGCATTTACAAAAGTAATGCTTGGGTTTTGGTTTGTGGAAGTAACAGGAGTATTCACACCGTTATTAAAGGTCCATGCGAATGAGATCCCTGTCCACCCTCCATTTTGATAAGTGTTCGGGATGCAGGTCGATTCATCGTAGAAGGAAACGGAATTCCCCAGGCAAACCGCATAAGTGCTCGGGGTAAAATCAACCCCTGCTGAAGCTACGGGTACAAGGCTCATATTTCCATTAGCTTCCAGAAATGAAGCGCGTGTTGTTGTTAACGCGAGTACCGCACGGGCTTTCTGATCAGCTGTAAACTCGCTCTGGCACGCATCGGAAGAGTAATCCATATAATTGTGAATGAAAAGATCAGAAGAGGTGCCACCATCGCATGTATTAGCCGCCACCACGCAATTGCTTGTACTTCTTTTATGCGGAGGAGTATCGCAGCATTTATCCCCGTCTGCAGTGCAGCTGTTATTTGTCGGACAGGTTGATCCTGTTCCGTCTCCTTCGAATGTATGGTAAAGATTTAATGAGTGACCAAGCTCATGTGATAGGGTCGTATTCCCGGTTTCTGCAAATTTACAGGCCAGCTGGATCATTCCATCTATAGAAGAACCATGCGATGAAGCAAAATAAGCATATCCTTGTATGCCGAAACCGCATTCGTTGTCATCGATCTCGTATACCAGGTAAATGTTATAATATTTTGTAGGGTCCCAACGGCTCAGTGATTTTAATACAGCCTCATCCATTCCGTTTGTATTCGAGCTGTTCACTCCGTAGTTCATATAATCGGAATGCGAGGACATGTCATACCTTACTATTCCATTGGTACAGTTTCCATTCGGATCCCTGACAGCAAGCGCGAATTCAATTCCCATATCCACGCCATTGCCATCGCCAAGACTTCCGGTAACTTTCCGGTAGCGCTCATTTAACTGGCGGATTCCCTGGTTTATCGAAGCCTCGCTGATATTACTTCCGCTTCCAACTGCTTCACCTTTATACATCACATGAACAACAACCGGAATGCGGTATAATGTTGTTTGTACAGTCGGGCCCGATAACTTGGCTGTTTCCCAGGCGGCGTTAAAATCTTCGGTGTTCTTCCTGTAAGCATGATCCGTTGCCATCAGGTTGTGGTGAACGGCGTCAAACCCGCATTTTTCAGTTGGAGCAGGGGAAAGGCTTTGCTGTGCGCTTAAGTTTCCATAAGCGATAAGCAAAATTGAAATAAATGTCTTGATGGATCTCATGTAACTTGTATTCATGGTTTATAATTTAACAGGAATGTTGAAATGACCAACAAGGTACAAAAGGGGAAAGCAGGAAAATTAAAAAAAAGATGGAATGCAGAAAAAAAACGACGGATGGAAGGAACCAGGTCGTTTCGGGTGTTTATTTCTAAACACAAAGGTCAATTTTAACAAATAACCGATCAGCGATTCAGTACCAATCGGATCGTCTCTGATTTAACACCTGTATTTACCTGTAAAAAATAAATGCCGGTTGGGAGGCTGTTCTCCAGTTCTATGGTCTCACGGATCGCATGTTCATTTGCTGCTATTGACTTCGTGTAAATTACCTGTCCCACCGAATTGATCACTTTGATCTCGGTCTTGCTTCCATTTACATCTTCAAGATTGATATCAACTGAAAATCTTCCGGTAGTAGGATTCGGATAGACCAGGACTTTAAATGCATCGGAATAGGGTTCCGCAGTAGCGTTATCGGTTATTGCAAGCGGGTTATTGGAATCTTCTGCAAGTTCATCACAGGGCTCGGAATCCACTGTGACCGGAGCCGACCAGGCAACAGACTGACCGGAGATGATCTTCACCTGGTAATCGCCTGCATTTCTCGCAACAAATGTCGACCGGGTTTCTCCCGGAAGATCTTCGTCATCTTTTTTCCACTGATAAATATATCCATCGCAGGAGTTTGCATAAAGGATCACTGAATCTCCCATGCACAAACCTGTATGCCCTCCGGCTGTTATCTTTGCGGTCAATGCAGTGTTTACCACGATCTTTTCCGGGGCCGACCATCCTGAACACCCTTCTGAGCTGCACTTTAGCTGGTATTCGCCTTCTTCGCTCACTTTAAGCATTCGCGCGTTCTGTCCCGGCATTTCCTGGTTATTCCTGATCCATTGATAATGCTGGCCAGGACTGTTCCCTGTTTCAGCGTACAATGTTACACTTCCT
>JBJMLS010000119.1:0-6724 GCA_045805185.1 Bacteroidia bacterium
AAAAGATCAAGGCGGAGAATATTGCCATTTCCATGCTGATCGGATGTTTGCTGTTGTTGATCGTCTTTTCCATTCTCTTGTTGCTCTTATTCAAAAAGAATAAGGCAAAAAACAAATACCTCGAAGAACAACACGATGAGATAGTAAAAAGCAAGGAACGGATCAATAAAGCCCTCACTGAAAAAGAAGTGCTGCTGAAAGAGGTTCACCATCGTGTAAAGAACAATTTACAAATAATCAGCAGCCTGCTGAATCTGCAGGCTTCCTCCAGCAATAATAAAGAAGTAATTACGCAGCTGAATTACGCCAAGGACAGGATCCATGCTATTTCTCTCGTGCATCAAAAACTTTATGCCGGTGATGCCATCGGCCGTATAAACGCGAACGATTACATTACCGAATTGCTGGAGCAACAGCGCAGGGCCTTATTCAGCGGCAAAACCCTTAAATGCGAGCTGAACACCAATTCCTGCAGCTTTAACCTGAATACTTCTGTTCCACTTGGAATTATCATTAACGAACTGATCACGAATTGCTTTAAATACGCTTTTGCCGATACTGAGAATTGCGAATTGAAGATTGAAATTTCTCATATCCGGGACAACATTTATCGCCTATCGGTTTGTGATAACGGAAAGGGCTTTCCGGAAAATTTTAATATAAAAAACTTATCTTCGCTGGGTATGGAGATCGTATTATCCCTTACGGAACAATTAGACGGGAAAGCCAATCTTTACAATAAAAATGGCGCCTGCATTGAGATTACCTTTACCGAAAATAACTGATGTCTTATGAGTACCATGCTATCTTTTGCCGACTACCAAAGCGCGTATAAAAAATCGATTGAACAACCCGAGGATTTTTGGGCCGATATTGCTTCGGAATTTACCTGGAAAAGAAATTGGGATAAGGTATTGGATTGGGATTTTGAACAACCGGACATCAGGTGGTTCGTCAATGGCAAGCTGAACATTACTGAGAATTGCATAGACAGACACCTTCCTGAAAAAGCGGATAATATTGCTTACACCTGGGAGCCTAATGACCCAGGCGAAAAAGAGAGAACCATAACTTACAAAGAACTGCACGAAGAAGTTTGCCGGCTCGCCAATGTTCTGAAAAAACACGGGATAAAAAAAGGCGACCGCGTCTGCATCTATATGCCAATGATCCCCGAAGCGATCTTTGCCATGCTCGCCTGCGCGAGGACCGGCGCCGTACACAGCGTTGTGTTCGCGGGTTTCTCAGCTACTTCTCTTTCCGGAAGGATCCAGGACAGTGATTGTAAACTGGTATTGACCAGCGATGGCGCTTTCCGAGGAGCTAAAGCAATTGAAATAAAAGCTGTGGTGGATGAAGCGCTGGAAGTTTGCCCTTCCGTTACCAGTGTAATTGTTTACCAGCGCACTAAAACCGAAGTGAGGATGAAAGAAGGCCGTGATCACTGGTGGCACGAAGAAATGCTGAACGCATCTGGAGATTGTCCGGCTGAAGAAATGGACAGCGAAGACATGCTGTTTATTCTATACACGTCCGGAAGCACCGGGAAACCAAAAGGCGTTGTGCATACCTGTGGCGGTTACATGGTGTATACAAAATATACTTTCGAAAATGTTTTTCAATACAACAAAGAAAACAAACTCTTTTGGTGCACAGCAGATGTAGGTTGGATCACCGGGCATTCTTATATTGTTTATGGACCTCTATTAGCCGGCGCCAGCTCTGTTATCTTTGAGGGAGTGCCGACATTTCCAAACGCGGGTCGCTTCTGGGAAATTGTTGACAAATACCAGGTCAACATTTTTTATACCGCGCCAACGGCCATCCGTGCGCTTGAAGCGGCAGGACTGGATTTTGTGAAACCTTATAAACTGGATTCTCTTAAAGTTCTTGGAAGCGTGGGCGAACCCATCAACGAAGAAGCCTGGATGTGGTACCACAGAAACATCGGTAAAGAAAAATGTCCGATCGTTGATACCTGGTGGCAAACCGAAACGGGAGGGATCTTAATTTCTCCGCTTGCCGGCATCACCCCAACCAAACCAGGTTATGCAACCTTGCCTTTGCCGGGAATTCAACCGGTTCTTGTAGATGATCAGGGAAACGAGATCACGGGGAATCATGTAGAAGGTAATCTCTGCATTAAATTTCCATGGCCCTCCATCATCCGCACCACATACGGTGATCATGAGCGCTGCCGGCAAAATTATTTCGCTACCTATAAGAACTTATATTTCACGGGCGACGGATGCAAGCGCGATAAGGACGGTTATTACCGGATAACGGGGCGCGTGGATGACGTGATCAATGTTTCGGGTCATCGGATTGGAACAGCAGAAGTGGAAAGCGCCATCAATACGCATCCGGACGTAGTGGAGAGCGCCGTGGTAGGATATCCCCATGATATAAAAGGGCAGGGAATTTATGCCTATTGTATTGTTCCTTCCACTGCAAAAGATCATGAAATGCTGCGAAAAGAGATCATAGCTGAAGTAAATAAAATTATTGGTCCAATCGCGAAACCCGATAAGATCCAGATCGTTTCGGGACTTCCAAAGACCCGCAGCGGAAAGATCATGCGGCGCATCTTGAGAAAGGTTGCGGAAGGAGATACTTCTAACTTAGGAGATACCTCTACGCTGCTTGATCCTCTGATAGTAGACGAAATTGTGAAGGGAAAAGTTTAACAGATTCAGGCCTTGGGCTTCAACTGCTTTAGAAATTTTGAAGCATAAACAAAGTCCAGTAATTCCTGATCGGCAGTGGTCAGTATTTGCTTTGAGTTTCCTTCCCAGTGTTTTATTCCTTTGTAGATAAATAAAATATTCTGCCCGATCTCCATCACCGAGCTCATGTCGTGTGTAATGACAACAGTAGTGATATTGAATTCTTCCGTGATCTCCCCGATCAGGCTGTCGATAACAATTGATGTTTTCGGATCAAGCCCCGAATTCGGTTCATCGCAGAAAAGATACTGGGGGTTATTGGCGATTGCACGCGCAAGAGCCGCTCTCTTTTTCATTCCACCTGAAAGCTCTGCAGGAAACAATTTATTCCGGTTCTCCAGTTTAACCCGTGAAAGACAAAAATTTACCCGTTCCATTTTTTCTTCCTCGCTCATCCCGGTAAACATATCCAGGGGAAATTTCACATTCTCCTCAAGGGTCATCGAATCAAACAATGCGCCGCCCTGGAAAAGCATCCCGATCTCTTTCCGCACATCCTGCTTTTCCTTTTCCTCCATTGCAGTGAAATTGCGTCCATCGTATTCAATTGAACCGGCATCGGGACTGTGAAGTCCAACCATCATTTTAAGAATGGTCGTTTTTCCCGAACCACTTTCCCCTATTACGAGATTCGTCTTCCCGGTTTGAAATATGAATGACACATCATCCACTACTTTGCGGTCGCCAAATGTTTTGCTGATGTTCTTTATTTCTATCATTTCACAAGCATGATCTGGGTGATCACAAGATTAGCGATAAGAATGATGATGCTATTGTACACTACCGATTTGGTGCTGGCCTTTCCTACCTCGAGCGCTCCACCGCTTGTATAATAGCCGTGATAAGCAGAAACCGAGGTAATGATGAAAGCGAATACAACAGTTTTAGTGAGGGAATAAAAAATATTGAAGGGTATGAAAAAAGACTGGATCCCGAATATATACTCGTATGAGGTACAGGCGCCGGTAGCGATTCCCATGATGTAACCGCCAAGCACGCCTAAAAACATGCTGATCACAATTAAAAAAGGATTGATGAACATGGCAGCAGCTATCTTCGGAAGGATGAGGTATCCGGCTGAATTAATTCCCATGATCTCCAGGGCGTCGATCTGCTCGGTGATTCGCATGGTGCCGATCTCGGAGGCAATATTGGAACCTACCTTACCCGCGAGAATAAGGCTTACTATAGTAGGTGAAAATTCAAGTACAATGGATTCACGGGTACCGAGTCCTACCGCATAAAGCGGGATCAGGGGACTTGTAAAATTATACGCCGATTGAATGGTGATCACACCACCCATAAAAACAGAAATGATCGCAATTAATCCCAGCGATCCTATTCCGAGACTGTTTATCTCGTAAATGATCTGCCTGAAATACATGGAGAATTTTTCGGGTTTCCCAAAAACCCTGCGCATCAGCAGGAAATAGCGGCCTATGTGGGTTATGAGTTGCACGAAATTACCCGCCTAAGTTAGGTATTTGAAGGCAAAGGGACAAGTTCGCCTGAAAAGCCGCCCGTAATATGATCCTAATATTTTTCGTAATTTTAAGCTGTGAAGCTCAACCGTTACAAAATCATGCTCCTCATCGTTGGCACCAGCCTTTTAACCAGCGGTTGCTTCCTGTTTCGTAAGAAGAACGGTTGCGATACCTGTCCCCATTTTAAGAAGCATAAGTAACTTTATTAAGCCCTTATTTTTATTGGTTTGTAATTATTGAGCTGTGTTTATCAAAATTACTGCAAAATGTTTGGATCAACGCTGTCGCCGAAGCCTGCGCTATGGTTTTAATGTAGTCCAAGTCTCCAAAAAAAATTTAATTCCGGTCCCATCAGGACAAAACATTTATCCGGTAATTGAAGCAAATAAGCGCGTTTGTCCGTTTGGAATTAGGATAGTGATCAGAATATTGGCTAATCCTAAATGTTTGGCCCCGCTGGGGCCATTAAATTTGTGGGGGCTTTTCTAATAATATTTGGCTCCTCTGGAGCCTTGCCGGAGCTCTAATGAGCGGCTTTTATTATAAAAGGATCCCGCTCAAAGGGGGGATTAATTCAGCCAGCGCTTCATACGTCGCCTTTAGGCTCGTCTTCAGCGGGCGGCCTTTAATTACAAAGGATCCCGCTAAACGGCGGGATTAATTCAGCCAGCGCTTCATACGTCGCCTTTAGGCTCGTCTTCAGCGGGCGTCATTAAAATACCTTATTCAAGGTATAGAGCGGGGATAGCTAATGCGTAATTTTGTACATATTCTTATGAAAACCCTTGCAGAGCTCAAAATAGGTGAAAGCGCCATAATTACACGTTTTACCGACGATCTTCTTTCCTTGAAACTGATCGGAATGGGTTGTCTTCCCGGTGAAAAAGTAAAGCTTCAGCACATTGCTCCTTTGGGCTGTCCTATTGCTATAGAAGTATCAGGATACCTCCTTAGCATGCGCCGGTCAGAGGCCTCTACTGTTATCGTAAATTAATTTTGTCCCCGGAATTCTCACATACTTCACTGAGCGAAAAGTTCCGCTCACTCGTTCCTATAAAAGTGGCGCTGGTTGGAAATCCTAATAGCGGGAAATCAACTTTATTTAATGCATTAACGGGCCTGAATCAAAAAACCGGGAATTTTCCGGGGGTTACTGTCGATAAAAAAACCGGCGTCTGCAAAGCTGAGAATCCCTATACCAAAAAGCAACAGTGGTTTCGGATCATTGACCTTCCGGGAACTTATAGCCTTTATCCCAAATCGCTCGATGAGCAGGTTACCTTTGATGTGCTGTTCGATAAGCAAAATACTGACTATCCGGACATCGTTATTGCGCTGCTGGATTCTTCTAACCTCAAGCGCAACCTCCTGCTTGCTACGCAACTTTACGATTTGAAAATCCCGGTTGTATTTGCATTGAACATGGCCGACCTGGCTCAGCAATCGGGAATTAATATTCACCTGGAAAAGCTTGAACAATTATTATCCGTTCCGGTTGTGTCACTCGATTCGAGACATAAAGAAGGGATCCGGGAACTGAAGGAAAAATTATTTTACGCAACGGTATCGGATTTTCCTTTCATTGCACCGGAAAAATACCTTGCTGAAAATTACCTGTCCTCGGTACACAAATACAACCAGCAGAACAGTGAATATGCCTCTTACCTGAAGCAGGTAAACGACGGTGAAAAACAGGAGCTGAAAAAAGGCATTTTTGAGAAAAAATTATTTAAGAATTTCGAGAGCCGTGATACACTGCTCCGCTTCGAAAAAATAAAAAAACTCCTTTCAGAAGCAGTGACTTACGACGAAAGCCGGAAGGATCTAACAATTACGGACAAGATCGATAATGTGGCAACGCATCCCTTTTGGGGATTCGTACTTTTTCTTGGTGTACTGTTTATTATTTTCCAGGCGATATTTTATGTTGCTGAATTTCCAATGGAATGGATAGAGGCCGGCTTTGTTCATTTCGGGATCTGGCTATCCAATAGCCTGCCTCAGGGTTCTGTTAATGATCTGGTAGTAAACGGAATTGTGGCAGGACTAAGCGGTGTTGCCGTTTTCATTCCTCAGATCGCATTGCTTTTTGGTTTTATTGCAGTATTGGAGGATAGCGGTTATATGGCGCGGGTTAGTTTTATTATGGACAAGCTTATGCGCAAAGTTGGATTGAACGGACGTTCTGTGATCCCACTTGTAAGTGGGATCGCCTGTGCCGTTCCTGCGATCATGAGCACAAGAACGATCAGCAATGTAAAAGAACGCCTGATCACCATATTGATCACTCCTTTGATGAGCTGTTCTGCAAGATTGCCCGTATATACGCTCCTGATCTCATTGATGTACCCGGATAAGGGTCATACGGGATTCTTTAATAAAAAGGGATTGATGCTCATGGCGCTCTACCTCATCGGTTTTTTAGCAGCGATCATGGCCGCCCTGATCTTTAAATTTTTTCTGAAAGCCAGGGAAAAGAGTTATTTCATTATGGAACTTCCGATCTATCGCCTG
>JBJMLS010000120.1:0-2801 GCA_045805185.1 Bacteroidia bacterium
CGTAAGATCGGATATGAGCCGCAGGCCAAATGGACCAAGCCATCCGCAGTGCTGATGTGTGAGGGAAATTATTCGGACGCACACATGTTCCCTGTGGTTTACAAAACGCTCAATATCGGTAAAACGGTAGGAATGCCGGTTCCCGGGACCGGCACAGCTGTGTGGTGGGAAACCCTGCAGGACCAAACTCTCCTGTTTGGCATTCCACAGGTTGGCGTGATGACCATGGATGGAAAATATTATGAGAACACTCAGCTGGAACCCGACTTCAAAGTAATGAATGAGTTTGATAAAATAATACAAGGGAAAGATCAGCAATTGGAGAAGGCAGTGGAAGTATTAATGAAAGAAGCCGGAGGAAAATGATCACCTCACAAGAGTCACCCTGCCTGTTTTTTCTCTGTAGATGTATTCGATCGCGTCCTTGTATTCCAGCTTGTAAACGTAAACACCTTCTTCGCAGATCTTCCCTTTGTAGGTTCCATCCCAGCCTCTTTCCAGTTCGCTCGTTTTAAATAGTTCATTGCCCCATCGGTCGAAAATGTAAAGCGTATAATCCACTACACCCATCATTACCGGTTTGAACACATCATTCAGCTCATCCTTTGTGTGCGGCGAAAAAGCATTCGGGATCCAGATAATGTATTCGGGAAGTATTGTAATATGCACAATTGCCGTATCCGGACAACCATTACTTCCTGTTGCTATTTGCGTAATGGTATAATTTCCGTAGTCCTCGTAATAATGCTCGGTTGGCACATACAGGTAGGAATTTCCATCTCCTGTACTTAGTGTCATCGAAACCGCATCTTTGCTGGAGTCCGCCAGAGATATGGTGGAATTAAAAATATCCGTTACTACCGGGTTGGCAAAGATCGCGGCTTCCGGGGCCGGCTTAACACTGACCATTCCCGGAACGGAAAACGTGCTGGTATCTTTACATCCCGAAAGGCTAATGATTGTAAGTGAAACGTTATACACCCCGGAATCTGAATAAATATGCACAGGATCTGCAAGAGCGGAGCTTTGCCCGTCACCGAAGTTCCACAAATAACTGAGCGGTGTTCCATGCAAACTGTTGTCCGTGAAAAAAACGGATAAAGGTTCGCATCCGATTACAGGATCAGTCACGAAAGAGGCCTGCGGATAATTATAGACCATAACCGTATCAATATAGGCGGCCGTGCAGACTGATTCCTTCACGGTTAAGGTAACGGGAAAAGCCCCCAATGAATTAAAGGAGACGGGCGGTGGATTTTGCGCGGTGGATGTCTGGGGCGTTGCTGCCGTTCCGAAATTCCAGCTGAACGTTGAATAAGGCGCAAAATAACCGCCCGGCGTAAAGGTAAATGAATTGTCACTGACACAGGCATTGGAAGAAGTATAGCCGAAATCGGGATTAAGCAAAGGATAGATCAGAAAGGTCTGCCGCGCCGTATCCGTACAGGCCTGTCCCTTATTTACGATGAGCGTCACCACGTATTTTCCCGAGTCAGGATAAGTATAGGACGGGCTCGTGAAGTGCGAGGTATCCGCAAATGTGGAAGGATCGCCAAAGTTCCAATAATACGTTGTAGGATTGCCGGTGGTATTTACACTCTGGTTTTGAAAGCCAACTGTAAAGCCAAAGCAATTCACGGTTTGCTGCGCAATGGCGCTTACCACCAAAGGCGTACAGCTGGTAACATTATATTGAAAATCGCGGATATGAATTCCGATCAGCACACCGTTCCTGTATTCTCTTACACATACGCCTACAACCCATTGGCCGTTAATATTTGGCGTTCCTGTTATGTATCCTGTTGAAGGATCAATAGCCAGGGCCGGATTAGAGCTCACCGGATAAGCTCCTGTATAAGGCGCAGAAAAAGGAACTGTTGCATAAGGCGGGGCATTTCCAACAGTAGGGCAGCTTGAAGGAGGTACAGGGCATAGCGCCCCTCCGCCTGGCGCAGCTGCCGCACCGAGCATGGGGCAACAAGCGGAGAGCCCGGTAAAAGGACTGGTAAAGCTGTACACCAGTGAATCGCCGTCAGGATCAGTAGCAGAATGGTCAAAGTCCACATCAAAGCCATTACAAATGTATTTTTTTGGCCGCTTGTTGAACCGGGGACTATTGTTCGCCGCGACCTGTTCCGGTCCGGGAATATGCTCCATATAAGTTGAACCCACAGCTCCCGGGTTTACCAGGTTAAGAATAGTTCCGTTCCTGCAGCAGCGTTGATACACCAGGTAATAGCCGCCGGTTTTTGCAGGCAGGTTCACGGTAGAAACGTAAATGGCTTCTTCCACACAGGTTACACTTGGCGGTTGAATGCAGGGATTATTAATAGAGTCAGGAACATTGGTTGAGCCGGGAAAGGCGATCTCAACAGTTTGAATATAATTGCCGGACGCATCATATATAATTACCGAGCCCGGATTATCGTAAGGTGTAGCGCTCGAACAATCGCGGTAAATTTTTAAAGTGATCCGGTAATTATCGCCCCCGAGGTTATCATAAAACAATTCGCCTCCGACAATATGCGTGGAGAAACCGTTCGTATAAAAAAACAGGTGAATTGCGAATATGTATAAAATCCTTCTCCACATAAGAAACTTCACCAGAGGTTGTTTCGGCTTGTCAGCTCTCTCTTCACCGACCAGCTTATATAATTACAAACTTACTGATTTTCAGGTAAAATCTAAGAGAGCTGTTAATAAAATTTAGCCCTTGCCAACGGAAAAAATACGTAATCTTAGGGCGCTAAAAAAACACTATGGAAAAGTCGCAAATCACAAATTATATTGCTGCAAATAAA
>JBJMLS010000121.1:0-9254 GCA_045805185.1 Bacteroidia bacterium
AAAAAGTTAACAAGAACACCGAAGAGTAGCTTTTTGAAAGGCGCTGATCTTAAGCGAATAACAAAGTAAGCGAGAAGTATAAGCGCATAGATCCCGATCAGTAACCAGCTGTTTTCCTGGTTAAGTTCAAATCCGACATTGACAAGTATGCCAGATACAAAAGGAAGAAAGAACCGGAAAAATGGTATCGTATTAAAAGTCTCCTTCATAAAACGAGGGCAAATTTAGAAGGAATATTTCAATTATATAACTTTGAACTAAAATGTCAGTGTTAGCCTGGCCTTAATTATCTTTAAAGTTGCTGGATACTGCTTCAAACAAGGCATTGATGCTTCCTGCCGGCGCATTCCCGCTCAGGCTCCACAAATAACTTTGAATAAAGGTATTGTTAACGGGGAATCCGCCAAGGTTAAGATTGTACCAGGCGTCCGTACTTACAATGATCCCTTTATGAGGAACACTTCCCGGAACAACTTTGCTGTTCACTCTGAAAGAAGGATCAACAGGCACCCAGCCGTAATCCTGCAGGTAAAATTCCATCCACGCGTGATTTTTACAATCAGAACTGCTCATGAGTGTACTGCTCGCGCCATAACCGATAAGAAGCCTGGCGGGAACCCCTTTATAACGGAGCATAGCAGACAGTGCATTGGACAGACTTCCGCAATCTCCCGTATATTTCCCATTGGTTATTGTACTGAAGAAATCAACGCTTTTTTTCATTCCATTCGACTGGTTCCATAGTGTATTGTTCGACATCCAGTCTGCACACTTGTTTACATACGTAAGATAATTGCCCGCGCTTTGGTTCCAGATCGGATCACAGATGGATTTCAGTTTGGCATCGCTGAGATCGCAGTACCCGCTAATGGAAGAAGTAAAACGCTGGTACTCCTGTGTGGTGGTCACATAGCTTTTAGCTGTTGCCCCGCTCAGATTGGAAGTGATCGCATAGGTAGTAGCGTCGTATTCGCAAATTGCGGTAACGGTTGCGTTCGCGGGTACGCTTGTAAAAGTATATTCCAGGTAAGCTGATCCTGTCGGAGTGAATTTCTTTACTGCAGCTCCGTATTTTATATTGGCGATCACCTGGTAGGCGTTTGTTTCGGGATAACCCATGATCACTGTGCATTTGGATACGCTGGCGTTTTTGTTTACCACCGATGTTTTGGCGACAACATGTTGGGTTCTTGCATGCGTCTTACTCATAGATGCGCTTATGGTGGAACCTGCGGAAACAGTGGGAACGCTTGTCGCTGTGGAGCCCGTGCTCACCGTACTTGTACTGGTTGAGGTACTTGTTGCGGAGGAAGGCCCGCTTACAATTGCGCTGATGATCCAATGCTGGTTAGCGGTGCTGTTACAGTTCTTCCCTTGTATCTCCAGGGTTAACGTTCCTGTTTTTCCGGCCAAAGCGGTAGAAAGATTGATGCTCCAGGGATTTGTTATCCCCGCAGGTTGACTGAGTACTACATTATTCAATGAAAGCTTCGCAACTGAGAAATTGTAACAGACGGATCTGTTTCCACTTTCATGAACCCCGAATTTGAGAGTTGCATTATTCGGGATGGCTTCGGACCCGTTCCAATCCTTACCATTAAAAGTGAGGTACCAGCCGATATCTGCAACGAGAGCGGAATGAAGGATCAGAATGAAACAAAAGATCAGGATGCGCTTATACATGTGTGAGCTGTTTTAAATTTTAGTCTAATTTAGCTATTTTCATGTAAGCAATTCGGACCGGGATTAAAATACCGGAATACAGAGTCTATTCTTCCCTGAAGAAATTCATCTCTTTGAGGTCGATCAGGTGGATGTTCTGGTAGTAAAAGTTCAGCACCTGCTGATGTGTATAGCCCAGTTTGGTCATTCGCATGGCGCCTTCCTGGCACATGCCTATACCGTGACCAAAGCCTCTTCCACGCATGAGAATTGAATCGCCTTTTGTTTCTATAGAGAAATAAGTGGATTTAAGCTGCAGATCGGTGCGTACATTTTTCAGTGGCACTTTAACTCCTCCATATTCTAAGTTCACCTTACGGTAATCCTGTTTGAAATTAAGAGCGTAATTTTTTGCAAGGCTGTCTTCGACCGGGTACTTATGACGCAGTTTAAGATAAGTGAGCCAGTCTTCCGCAGGCATTTTTCTTTCCCAGCGTGCATTCGGCATTTTCAGGCTGAAGCTGTCATTCACGGAGCGAAGGTATGAGGTCTTGCTTCCCCATACGTCTTCTGAGTTAACTGTATGTCCGCCGCTATTGGAATGAAATACCGCAGTGATAAGCTGGAGGTCCTGGTCAACTACTACTTTCCCTCTCGTTTCAGTAACTGCCTGCAGTATATTCTGGTTAAATGTTTTTCCGTAAAACACCTGGCAATGCACCTGGTCGCATAAATTAAAACCTTCTGCTCCGTGCTTGTATAAGTGCGCAAGGGCATAAGTGCGTGCCAGGATAACCTGTACTTTGTAAAATTCGATCAGGGAACTTACGCCTGATTCCGCTTCGCAGACGCCGCCGATGTAATTGTCAAGCTCGGTATTATTGATGATCTTAAAATAAGTATCTTCAATTGTAATGCTGAGGTTGTCATCAAAATACCTTGCTTTGCGTTCAGGGTTAAGTGTCCGGAATTTGAAGCCGCAATGGTTATCATCGGAGATCAGCTTAAGGCTTTTACATCTTCCTATGCTGCTTTCGAAAGTGCGGATGTCAATTGAGTCGTCAACGAGTGTAACTTTAATGATTCCTGCAATATCAAGGGTATAGATCGGTTTTCCGTCCGCTATTACATGGTAGTTCCCTTTTTGAGGGGCGAAAAGAAAAGAAGTTATTTTATGCTGGCTATGAATACGGACATTTACAACCTCTTCCGCACTGAGCTTTTTCTTCTCACTGGAATCATTTTTTATTTTTTTATTTCCGTCATCGGTTTTCCATGCCGCGGCAACACTGAGGATGATCAGTACAAATACACTATGCAGTTTCATCTTCATCCTTTCCCGATCAGTTTTTATTTTTTAAATAGCCGTACATGAGTGCGGCTAATCTTTTGGAAGCGCCGCTATTGCCAAGATCCTGGCGTAATTGTTCATAGTCCTTCAGCATTGCTTTTCTTTCTCCGGTCTCCGATCTGATCTTTGTGAATTCCGCCTTAAGTGTTTCCTCGTTCATTTCCTCCTGTAACAGCTCCTTTACCACTGGCTTATCCATGATTAAGTTCACCAGGGAAAAATACTTCACATTCGCCAGGCGCTTGGCGATCCAAATAGAAACTGCGTTGCCTTTATAACAAACCACCTGCGGTACATCATATAAAGCTGCTTCCAGTGTTGAAGTACCCGATTTGATCAGCCCGGCATAGGAATGGTGAAGGATCTCATGGGTCTTTCCAAAGATGATCCTCAAATCACTTCCTGAGAGATATTGTTGGTAATAACTTTCGGGCAGGCCCGGCGAACCCGCGATGATAAACTGGAACTGTGGAAATTGCTTTGCCACATTCATCATGACCGGAAGCATGGCTGAGATCTCCTGTTTGCGGCTGCCGGGTAAAATGGCGATGAGTGGCTTGTCGTTCAGTTTGTTTTGCTGAATGAACTGTTCGCGTGTTGTGAATTCAATTTTTTTCTGTTCAATGGCATCGAGCAGGGGATGGCCGGCATAGTCCACTACATAATTGTGCTTTGCATAAAAAGGTTTTTCAAAGGGCAGGATCACGAACATTTTATCGACCGCTTCTTTGATCAGCTTCACCCGCGACTCTTTCCAGGCCCAGACGGATGGGGAGATGTAATAAAAAACTTTGATCCCATGCTCATGAGCAAACTTTGCAATACGCAGGTTAAATCCCGGATAATCGACCAGTATCAATACATCCGGCTTGTAAGCCAGGAGATCTTTTTTACAAAAATCAATATTCTTTAAAATTGTACGCAGGTTAAATAAAACTTCCGCAAAGCCCATAAAGGCGAGATCTCTGTAATGTTTGACCAGCTTTACGCCTTGCTGTTCCATCAGGTCGCCTCCCCATCCCTGTATTTTTGCATCCGCATCGAGCAGGCGGAGCTCTCTCACAAGATTCGACGCGTGCAGATCGCCGGAGGCCTCGCCGGATATGATATAATACCTCACGGCTCTACAAATAGTTTGAGGTAAAAAATAAAGATGGCATAGAGTAGTGTTGCCAGGATCACTCCTCTCCCGGATTTTGCCTTATACTTATTGATGAACAAAAAGAAAATACCAAGGTTGGGGATCACGCAAAGGCTCATTACAGCGGAAAAGATCTTTCCGAGGAAAAGATAATTGAAGAATGCGGGAATAAAGCTCATAAAGCTGAATACGAAGAGCCAATAGCAGAAAAGAAAAAAGAGAGGACTGAAGAGCCCGAGCACTGTCCCTGTTAAAAAGTGATTCCAGTTTATTTTTTTCATGTATAGATCTTTTTATCTATAACGTTTACTTAATTCATTAATCACAGCCTTGGCCGTCATGTCTGCATGCGTTGGCACTACGCTGATGTAGCCATTCTCATTGGCCCATACATCAGTATCTTCAGCGCCGGGTTCAAAATTCACGAACTTACCGGTAAGCCAGAAGTAAGATCTCCCGTAAGGATCCTTGCGCTCATCGAACTCTTCTTCCCACATGGCGTTCGCTTGTCTGCACACTTTTATACCGCGCAGCTCATCTGCTTTAAGTTTTGGAATATTCACATTCAGGCAGACTCCCTTCGGTAATTTATGTCTGAGGGTTTCTTCAATGATCTTTGAGACCAATTGGGAAGATTGTGTAAAGTCAGCTTCATGACCGTAGTCACATAAGGAGATACCGATTGAGGGAATTCCCTCTACAGCTCCTTCCACCGCCGCACTCATGGTGCCTGAATAAATGACATTAATGGAAAGATTGGATCCGTGATTAATGCCTGATAATATAAGATCCGGCTTGCGCGGCATTAACCTGTTAATGGCCATTTTCACGCAATCTACCGGCGTGCCTGTACAGCTGAATTCGTGCGACTTAAAATAATGATGGGCCTCAGTTACGCGAATGGTTGAATTGATCGTGATCGCATGCCCCATTCCACTCTGCGGCTTATCCGGGGCAACCACGAAAACGTCGCCCAGCTCTTTTGCAAGTGAGATCAAATGCGCGATACCCGGAGCGGTTATGCCATCGTCGTTTGTGATCAGTATAAGTGGCTTTTTGTTCATTTAAGCCAAAAATACCTGTTTTGCAAGAGCTGCCTGCCAGAGTTCACCGCTTTCGATTAACAAGCGAATGTTAAGAAGGAGGCTGTGACAGGAATTCAGGAAAATTAGCAAAACACTGTCATCCCGCTGACTTAAGCTATTTGTAGAAATACATTTTGATCAGGGACTGCAGTTTTGACAGGGAAATTCTGATGGAATGTGAATTGTACAATGCTCCGAAAATAAAATTATGTTTGATATCGGATTATTGGTAATAGCAGGGTTCTTCGCCCTGGTGGGAATGCTGGTCAGCTTTCGCCTGAAAAGTAAATTTCAGCAATATTCCCGCGAACAGATGAGCTCGGGCATGTCAGGAAAAGAAGTAGCGCAAAAAATGTTGCGTGATTATGGTATTTATGATGTACAGGTAACCAGCACCCAGGGTTTTCTCAGCGACCATTACAATCCGGCCACTAAAACCGTAAACCTGAGCGCTGATGTTTATGAGGGAAGGAATGTAGCTGCAGCCGCTGTAGCCGCGCACGAATGCGGACATGCAGTGCAGCACAATACGGCTTATGCCTGGCTGAAGCTTAGAACAGGAATGGTGCCCGTGGTGCAACTCAGTTCTACATTAATGAATGTGATGTTCATCGCGCTTGCTTTCGTAGCTTATGCGATGCCTTCCATGGGAAATTCAATGCTGCTGCTGGTGATCATTTGCCAGGCGGTCATCACCTTGTTTTCTGTAATTACTTTGCCGGTGGAGGTGGATGCGAGTAAGCGCGCGCTTGCCTGGCTGGATTCCTCACACATTACGCGTGGACAGGAACACGCGGATGCCAAGGACGCGCTGACCTGGGCGGCTTATACTTATTTCGTTGCGGCGCTTGGTTCTATAGCAACACTTATTTATTTCATTATGCGTTTTATGGGTGGAAGAAGTGACAATTAATACGATCATCCGCTAAAAAATTATCAGGATTTTGCGCAGGGTTTTCTATATTTACATAGTGGATCCTCAAAAATTAATTATGATACATTTTTTACAAATTAAAGCAGGGGCATTCGTGTCCCTGCTTTTCTTTTTTCTCACAGCAGCAATTGCGCAGAATAATTTCAATTGCACAGCAGATGAACTTTTTAAAAAGCAAGTACAGAATGATCCTGAATTTGCGCGTAAACAGGATCAGCTGGAAAAAGAAACGCGGCAGCTTCTATCGGACCGTGCAACACACAGGGCCAGCCAGGTTACACGAATCATTCCTGTAGTGTTTCACATCATACATGCGGGTGGCCCGGAGAACATTACCATGGCGCAGATCCAGGATCAGATGCGGATCCTGAATGAGGATTTTCCAAGGTTAATGGCTGATACAGTACTTACTCCTGCGCCATTCAAACAGGTGGCCGGCGCCTTTGATGTTGAGTTTCGCCTTGCCACACTTGATCCGAATGGGAATTGCACGCAGGGTGTTACGCGTACGTTCAGCTCACTCACAACCTGCTCATTGAATAACGATGAAGTAAAATCACTTGCTTATTGGCCCAGCAATCAATACCTGAACATCTGGCTGGTGGCTTCCATGCATTATGGAGGTAACCTGAGCTGTGTGGGTGGAGGATACGCGCAGTTCCCCGGCGGAAGCGCTTTTACAGATGGCGTTAACATCCGGGCCGATCTGATCAGCAGCATCGGAACTTCGGCTTCTAATACAGGTTGGGGAAATTTCAGGGGAAGGTATCTTGTACATGAGCTGGGCCACTGGTTCAACCTTCGTCATATCTGGGGCGATATGAATTGCGGAAATGACTTTGTAAGCGATACGCCTTCCGCGCAGACAAGCAATTCCGGTTGTCCGGCTTTTCCTTACAATGCGATGAACAGCTGTGGAGCAGGAGCGGATGGAGAAATGTTCGACAACTACATGGATTATTGCCAGGGCGCCTGCCTCAATATTTTTACCCAGGGACAGGTAACCCGCATGGATGCGGCACTCAGCTCTTCGGTTTCAGGAAGAAGTAATTTGTGGAGCTCTCCAAACCTTATTGCGACAGGGACTTCAAATCCTCCGGGTATTCTTCCGGATTGCGCGCCGGTTCCTGACATGCTTCCGTATACCTACAAAACAATTTGTCCGGGAGTACCTGTTACTTTAACGGATGTTTCTTACGGAGGCACAGCGACGACGAGGAACTGGAATTGTCCGGGCGGCTTGATGGCAGGAAATGCATCGGATTCAGTGCTTTCAGTCACTTATAATACACCGGGCGTTTATACTATTGATCTCACGGTTGGAAATGCGAATGGCACTGCCACAACAAGCTTCAACAGTAGAGTATATGTGCTCGACAATGTGGCAAGTACGAATTATACTACACCTCTTACCGAAAGTTTTGAGAACACCAGCCTGTTCAGCAGCGATTGGCTGGTGATCAATCCGGAAGGAGACAACGGGTGGGAACTGAGTTCTGCAAGCAGTTATACGGGTTCAAATTGCATCACCATGCAGAATTATGGAAGCAGCGCTCCATTGGAAGACGAGATCATTTCGCCTTCTTACGACATCAGTAACCTGAGTGGAGTTTCTGTGAAATTCAAAATGCATTTTTCAAGGTTGGACTCCACGAATACGGATGCGCTAAGAGTTTATATTTCCAAAGATTGTGGTCAGACCTGGCTGCAGCGTTATTACAAAGCTTCACCTTCAGCCCTCATTACTACTTCAGCTGAATACGGAAGCTGGTATGCCCCGGCAATTGCCTCTGCTGAATGGCGGCAGGAATCATTCACCGTGCAAAGCTTTAACGTGAGCAGTAATTTCAGGATCAAGGTCAGGTTTACGAGTGGTGGTGGAAATAATATTTACATGGATGATATCAATATCACCGGGACGCCTCTCACGGGAATTAATTCGGTAATTGATCCGGAAGAAGGCGTGACTGTCTTTCCTAATCCGTCAAGCGCTAACTTTAATGTAAAGCTTGTTTTGCTGAAGAATACTTCCATTCAGTTGAGTCTCGTGGATATGTATGGAAAGCTGGTAAAGCAAATTGAGCCGGGTTTATTAAACGAAGGGGAGCATGAAGTTAAGCTCAACGCTACAGGACTTGCGCCAGGAATTTACGTCCTGAAAGTATTCTCCGGAAACCTTAATCTCAGCACGAAGAAAATACTTGTAGATAATTAATGCCGGCCCGATAGCGTAATTCGTCCGTGAAGCTCTGGGAAGAATAGCTTTCTCAGTGATCAGGATGTTTTCCATGCGGCCTGAGCGGATTAAATTAAAAATCGTAATTTTGCCCTGTTCACACCAATACCTAAAACATTTTTTTATGAAAAAGATCATTTATACCCCGGATGCGCCTTCACCAATTGGTCCATACAGCCAGGCAGTGATGGCAGGTGATACCTTGTATATTTCAGGACAGATCGCGCTTGACCTCAGCACCAGGAACATGGTGAAAGAGAACATTAAGAACGAAACCAAAATGGTCATGGAATATTTAAAAGCCATTTTAAAGGCTGCGGACATGACTTTCGACAATGTGGTAAAGACAAGCATTTTCCTGGCCGATATGAACAATTTCGTACAGGTGAATGAAGTTTACAGTTCTTATTTTACCAAAGATTTTCCAGCCCGCGCAACCATCGAAGCGCGCCGCTTACCCAAGGACGCGAATGTGGAGATCAGTCTCGAAGCCGTAAAGTAATAATACGTACCGCGACATTCATGTCGCGCCAAAAAAATCCCTGCCGGAAATGGTGGGGATTTTGTATTTAAAAAATTATAGTGCCTGCCAATATTTTCCCTGCTCCATTAATTGGATTGAAGTATACCAATTCAGTATGCATATTTCACACTGAGTCTTCTATACCCCCAATAAAACACCCCTGCCCAAATTCCTCCCAGCACAGCGCCTCCAATAATGTCCGAAGGATAATGCACACCCAGGTAAACGCGGCTATAAGAAACAAGAAGGGCCCAGAACAGGATCAATAACTTCAACCAGTTCTTTTTCTATTTATTAAGTTATTTTTGTATGTAATGATTGT
>JBJMLS010000122.1:0-6875 GCA_045805185.1 Bacteroidia bacterium
CATACTGCGGTGATCCCTTTGGGAGGAAATATAATTACAGAGGACATTAAAGTAGGCTGTTCGATCATCACCAACCAGGCGGAATTATTGAAAGTGAAATTCGGTTCCGCATTGGCAAATGAGAACCAGGAGAACGAAGTTATTTCCATTCCTGGTTTGAGAGGTCGTCCACACAAAGAAATATCTGTGAAGAACCTGGCAAATATTATCCAGGCGCGAATGGAAGAGATCCTTGCTTTTGTGATGTACGAGATCAAGAATTCGGGTTACGATAAAAAATTAGCAGCCGGAATTGTAGTAACCGGCGGCGGCTCGCAGTTAAAACATCTTCCGCAACTCGTTGAATATTTCGCAGGAATGGATTGTCGCATCGGGACACCGAATGAGCACCTGGCAAAAAGCTCGGAAAATGTCACCAATCCAATGTTCGCGACCGGCGTTGGCCTGGTAATGATGGGCATTGCAAAAATGGAAAAGGATATCAGCAAGCAGGAAGGTGTAAGTGTTGTTGCCGAAGTAAATGCTGCGGGCGCAGCAAAGAAGGAACAGAAGAAGCCGAAAACCGCTAATCATTCAAATGAGAAGCGCGGTAAATTCTTTGAGACCTTTACTTCAAAGGTAGCAGATTGGTTAAGGGATGATGTAGATTAATGAGACTCACTATTCATGTTTGCTGAAAGCGCGAATGAATAGTGTAAGTCGAATTAATCCCGCGCGCAGCAGGCGGGATCTGAAGTAGAGAAGATTACAAGAAGTGAAAACCAGGATCGAAATAAGAAGTAAAATTAGTTTCGGAAGTATTAAGTGAGTTCTGAAACAAAAGAGTAATAATTAAATAGTAAAACCAAAAATAAAATGATGCAATTCGAATTAAAGCAGGAATCCGGCTCGATCATAAAAGTGATCGGTGTTGGCGGCGGCGGCAGTAATGCGGTTAACCACATGTTCCGCCAGGGGATCAAAGGAGTGGATTTTATCGTGTGCAATACCGATATCCAGGCTCTTGAGATCAGTCCTGTACAATATAAAATTCAGCTGGGCGCTAACCTTACCAAAGGTCTGGGCGCAGGATCCATTCCGGAAATGGGAAAGAACTCCGCGCTGGAAAATATTGACGAGATCCGCAAATATCTATCCGATGGAACACAAATGGTGTTCATTACTGCCGGCTTAGGCGGAGGAACAGGTACGGGAGCGGCTCCCATTATTGCTTCCGTGGCGAAGGAAATGGGAATACTTACTGTTGGTATCGTTACCATTCCTTTCGTGTTCGAAGGAAAAAAGCGCCGCATGCAGGCGGAAGAAGGTCTCATTGAAATGAAAAAATACGTCGATACGTTATTGGTTATCGGGAACGACAAGTTACGCGAGATCTATGGAAATTTAAAAATGACGGAGGCATTCGCACACGCCGACAATGTACTTACCGGCGCAGCGCGTTCAATTGCTGAAGTGATCAGCCTGAACCTGCATGTAAATGTAGACTTTAACGATGTGAAAACCGTAATGAAGGACAGCGGCGTAGCGATCATGGGATCGGCTACAGCTTCAGGCGAGCGCCGCGCAATTCGCGCAGTGGAGAGCGCCCTGAATTCTCCTTTACTGAATGATAATAATATTAAAGGAGCCCGTCACGTATTGCTCAACATTATGAGTGGTAATGATGATATTACTATGGATGAGTTTGGCGAGATCACTGACTTCCTGCAGGAAGAAAGCGGTTATACAGCTGAACTGATCACTGGTTATGGCTTGGATCAGTCATTGGGAGACAGCGTAAGTGTTACTATTATAGCTACCGGCTTCCAGAGCAATACCCCTCTTGGATTTGAGCCTCCCAAAAAGCAGGAGAAGGTGATAAGCGTGCTGGATGAACAGAAGGCCGAAGCTCCTGTTACCGCTATACAGACGAGCATTACCGATGTGGTGGAAGAAAAGAAAGAAGACGAGCCCTTCATTATTGTAAAAAAGAATGATGAACCGGTGAATGAAATAAAGGCAGAAGAAAAACCGCTTGTAAACGACTCGAATGAGACCATTGGCTCGGAAGTAGAATTTGAAATCAGCAATGAAACCTATATTGAAGAAGAAAGTAGTGCTGAGCAGAAAGAAGAGACAGTGATCAATGAAGCAGCGGAGAATATTGTTTCATCAACTACTGAAGAGATTAGGCTCGAGATAAAAGAGATCAATCTTTCTTCGGCTGAGAGCAATGCATCAGTGGTTACGCCTGAGGACAGGAACATGAGCGCTGAAGAGCTGGCAAAGTTTGAACGCGAAGAACGCATTCGCGCAGCACAGGAGAGAATCAAAAAATTAAAGGACATTTCTTTAAAGCTAAAAACTCCTGAGGGTTTGCTGGAATTGGAAAAAGAACCTTCTTTCCAGCGTAATGGAGTTAAATTGAACGAATCCACTCCTTCTTCCGAGTCTAACGTTTCGCGTTATACCCTTAGTGAAGGCGACGACAAAAAGCTGGAGATCCGTCCGAACAATTCTTTCTTACACGATAATGTAGATTAGTGCAATTTACGCAGTAGAAGACGAAGTGATGAGCCGAACTACTTGTGTTAATTGAACTATCCCGTAGGGATTAAATGCCGTTGATTAAAACCTGTTTGGGTGTTTGTGAAAGGGAGGCTGTGAAAACAGCCTCTTTTTTATTTACATTTGTTCAGTAAAATCATTTTAATTATGACACTCGAAGAAAAGATAAACGCCGATATCAAAACGGCAATGCTTGCAAAAGAAGCACAGAAATTAGAGGCCCTGCGCGCTATTAAAGCCGCTGTATTGTTGTTAAAGACATCTCCTGAAGGATTGACAGAAGATTCAGGGATCAAGGCCATGCAGAAAATGGTGAAGCAGCGTAAAGAAACCGCTGAAGTCTATAAAACACAAAATCGCCCGGAGCTGGCCGAAACCGAATTGTACCAGGCTAATATTATCGAAGCCTATTTGCCGAAACAGATGAGTGAAGAAGAGATCAAAGCTGAGCTTACAAAGATCATTGCTGAGGTAGGAGCTTCTTCTCCCGCCGATATGGGCAAAGTGATGGGCGCTGCTACCAAGGCAATGGCAGGTAAAGCGGATGGAAAGCTGATCTCTAATTTAGTGAAGGAGCTGCTTAATAAATAGATTAAGACCCAAGAATAAAGAGGGATCTTACTTTGTGACCTTTGCGTATTGCTTTGCGTCCTTTGCGGTTAAAAGGAAAAATGAAAAAACAATTTCTTATACCATTTATACTGGTAAATCTGGTTTGCAATGCAGCATTAAAAGTTGGCGTATGGCGCGGCGTTCTATTACTTAATGAAAAAGAAAATATCGAGCTTCCTTTCAATTTTGATGTCGCAGTGATCAGTGGCAAGACCAGTATTACTATCCGCAATGCTAAAGAAAAGATTAAGATCGATGAGATTATATTTAAAAAAGACTCGGTTAATTTTAAAATGCCGGTCTTTGATTCCGAGTTCAGAACAAAGAATTACGGAGATTCACTTGTCGGTGTGTGGATCAACCATGCACGCAAGGACAAGAACATTATAAAGTTCAAGGCTGTTTTTAACCAGAGTTACCGTTTTCCTTTTATGGTGGAAAAACCGAATCCTTTTTTTAATGGCAAATGGGAAGTTACCTTTAGTCCAGGGACAGCGGATAGCAGCAAGGCCATCGGCGTCTTTGATCAGCGTTCTACTTATGTGGACGGAACATTTCTCACCGAGACCGGCGATTATCGTTTCCTCTCAGGAATGAAATTTAAAGACAAGCTTTATCTTTCCTGCTTTGATGGTTCACACGCTTTCTTGTTTATTGGTAAATCAAACTATTCCGATAGCATAACAGATGGTGATTTTTATTCAGGAGCGCATTGGCACGAGAAATGGGTCGCGGTCCGAAACGATAGTTTTAAACTCGCCAATCCTGAAAATATAACCCAGCTAAAAAAGGAAGTGGAGAGCATCAACTTTTCTTTTCCTAATCTGGATAACAAAAAAGTTTCTATAAAGGATGAAAAGTTCAAAGGCAAAGTAGTGATCGTGCAGGTGATGGGATCCTGGTGTCCAAACTGCATGGATGAAACAGCTTACCTGGCTCAATTGTATAAACAGAATAAAAGTAAAGGATTGGAAATTATTGCCCTTGCTTATGAAAAAACCGCTGACTTTGAAAAGGCCAAAAGTAATGTTTCACGTCTTAAAAAGCGCTTTGGCGCTGAATACGAATTTCTCATTACTGGTTTAACCGGGAAAGAGAAGGCAGCAGCGAGTTTACCTGCATTAAGCAACATCGCAGCCTTTCCAACCACAATCTATATCGATAAGAAAGGAAAGGTGAGAAAGATCTACACTGGTTTTTCAGGCCCGGCTACCGGAAAAGAGTATGAAAAGTTCAAAGAGTCCACAGAAAATTTCATAGGCGATCTATTGAAAGAATAAATGCGCAAAAGAATAATTCGTTAAATTTCCGCGTAATTGTAATGAGCAAAGAAGAAGCAAAAGATCTTTTGAGATTTCTCCGGCCTTTTGGTACGGAAATTACGGAATTGGTGATGTGGATGCGCGGGTTCTTCTGGGATCTTTATCCTAAGGCCAATGAGCTGATCTATGATAATTACAATGCCCTTGCTTTTGGCTGGTCGCCTACAGAAAAGGTGGGACATACATTTTGCTCCATTGCAGTTGGGCGCACGGGTAAGAATGTTCACTTCGGGTTTTATTGGGGAAGCGAGCTTTCAGATCCTGAACGGCGATTGCTTGGGAATGGTAATCAATACCGTTACCTGTTGATCAGGGATCAGAAAAGCTTTCCGAAGACCTACCTGAAAGAACTGATAAAGGAAGCCTGGCTGAATTCACTTTCAAAAGTAAAAGAACCCACACAGATCGTTAACGGCAAAACCATTGTCAAATCTGTATCGTTATCAAAGAGGAAAAAGAAAGTAGCAGGCAAAAAAGCTGCTTCCCCTAAAAAGAAAAAATAAGAGTAACGGATTCCGTTATATCTTTCCATCCTTTCGGTATCATTCTCTGGTTTTCGCGTGCCCTTCATTAACTTTACCGATAAAATAATAACGATCAATGATTGTGAAAAGCCCCAGAAAGAAACGTAAGATCCCGCCAGTACTCGTAATACACGGCGGGGCAGGAACCATTCTGCAGCGGAACATGACGCCTGAGAAGGAAAAGGTGTACCGGGATGGATTATGTGAAATACTGGAGGCAGGCTATGACATTTTAAGTAAAGGAGGAACGGCTCTGGATGCTGTGGAAACAGCAATCTGCCTTATGGAGAACCTTCCTTTGTTCAATGCCGGAAAAGGCTCGGTATTTACTAACGACGGCAAAAACGAACTCGACGCCTCAATTATGAGTGGCAAGGATCTCAGGGCTGGCGCGGTAGCCGGAGTAATGACCATAAAAAATCCAATCTTTGCCGCCCGTGCCGTCATGGATAAATCAGAACACGTAATGATGTTTGGCGCAGGCGCGGAAAAGTTTGCAAAGCAACGCGGATTAGAGATCGTGGATCCATCTTATTTCTTCGATCAGGCAAGATGGGATCAATTGCAGAAGATCATTCACACAGAGAAATCGCAAATGGATCATACGGAAGAAACGGAGATCATTCTCCCTCCCTTCAGGGAAGATAATAAGCTTGGAACGGTTGGCGCAGTCGCTCTCGATAACTTCGGCGATCTTGCCGCCGGGACTTCAACAGGAGGAATGACAAATAAAAGATATGGACGGGTAGGTGATTCCCCTATCATTGGATGCGGTACCTATGCGAATAATAAAACCTGCGCTGTATCTGCCACCGGACATGGAGAATATTTTATCAGGGCAGTAGTTGCTTATGATATTTCCTGCCTGATGGAATACAAGCGGATGAACCTTGCAAGAGCAACCGAAGAGGTTGTAATGAAGAAATTGGTGGAAATGGGCGGTGAAGGGGGAGTTATTGCGGTGGATGCAAAAGGACATATTGCTATGCCTTTTAATTCGGAAGGTATGTACAGGGGATATATTAAAAAGGACAAGATCCCGAATGTGTTTATTTATAAAGATGAGATCCAATAAAAAAAAGGCCCCTGAGGGCCTTCTTCATAATTTAATAATTCCGGATCTAATCCCTGTTCCCAAATAAGCGGAGCAACATAAAAAAGAGGTTGATAAAATCGAGGTATAAATTCAGGGCGCCCATTAATCCAACTTTCAGTTTTCCCTCACCTTCAAATTCACCTTCCATATTCTTGATCTTCTGAACATCATAAGCTGTTAAGCCGGTAAATACAATTACACCAACGAAGCTGATAATGTAATCCATCATCGAGCTCCGCATAAAAATATTTACAAGAGAAGCGATGATTATTCCAAAAAGCGCCATCATTAAAAAGCTGCCCATTTTTGTAAGATCGGTTTTGGTTGTTGCCCCGAGAATAGCCATTACCCCAAACAAGCCTGCGGTTGAAGCGAATACTTTTCCGATCGTGCCAATTTTATACTGGTAAAAAATAAAACTGAAACTCATTCCGTTGATCGCGCTGTATAGAAGAAACAAGACCAATAGCACCGGGAAAGAGAAGCGTTGCCACCCAAAGGACATGGCTAAAACGAAACCGATGGGAGCAAGCATGACCACCCAGCCTAATATTGTGGGTTTGCGTCCGAACTCTGTTGCAACTGAAAGGGAATCTGCCAGTGCAGGTATGAAATTGAAAACAATTGAAAACAATCCCGAAATAGTTAAGGCAAGAAACATCCAGCTGAAAGCGGAAGTAAGAAGTGAACGGGTTTTAACTTCAGCCGACTGAAACTGGTCGACATTTGTGTTTCTGTAATTTTCCATAGAATTAAAATTTGACTGTAAAGATA
>JBJMLS010000123.1:0-20725 GCA_045805185.1 Bacteroidia bacterium
ATGTGCGGTGCTTTCCGGTTACGCGAAAGGGCAGGCTCATGAGCGGAAGCTTTTCAATATATTCCGGATCCGCATATCCGTTCAGGTAGCCGGCCGAGGCTTTGTGCGACACAACCTCGATCACATCGTTATTGTCCTTATCGATCATTACCGGAAGCAGCAGCCGGTTCTTCCCGATCTTCAGCAGGGCCTCCGGTTCTGTTCTGCTCAGGTCGGCCCTTATCAGTGCATCAAGAGAAATATGAAAATGATCGGCGATACTTACCAGGAGTTCCAGGGGAGGTTCGTTCCTTCCTTCCTCGTATGCGGCCAGGCGGGCACGGTTTATTCCCAGCTCTTCAGCCAGGCTTCCCTGTGATAAATTTTTTAATTCCCTGAGCACCTTGATATTAGAGGATAGTTTTTGCATTGCTATGAATTATAGCATAAAAATACTATATTTTGTAGTAACTTGCAAGTGAAAAATTAAAGCGTGGCTGAGCGGAGCCGAAGCCACCGGTAAAGAATTTTGATCGGAGTAACCGCTGACTGAGCGGAGCCGAAGTAGGCGGATCAGGATTGCTGATAAGAGTAACCACTGGCTGAACGGACTTGTAATGATCGAGTCGAAGTAAGTGAAATATTACCGAAATAAACATGGATCGTCAGATAGTACACATAGACCTTGACTCTTTTTTTGTTTCAGTGGAGCGACTGGTAAATCCAAAGCTCATCGGTAAGCCCGTCCTGGTTGGCGGCGGCAGCGACAGGGGAGTGGTGGCTTCCTGCAGCTATGAGGCCCGTGAATTTGGAATTCATTCCGCTATGCCCATGCGAATGGCGCGGCAACTTTGTCCCGAAGCTATAATTGTACGCGGGGATACCGAGCAATACAGCAAGTATTCAAATACGATCAGCGATATTATACAGGAGAGTGTTCCGCTGTATGAAAAAACTTCGATCGATGAATTTTACATTGATATGACCGGTATGGATAAATTCTTTGGCTCCTATAAGCTGGCCACTGAATTGCGTCAGAAGATCATGAAAAATACGAACCTGCCGATCTCCTTTGCAATGTCCTCCAATAAAACGGTTTCAAAAGTAGGAACAGGAGAAGCCAAGCCCAATGGACAAAAACAAATTCCCATTGGAACGGAGAGAAGTTTCCTCGCGCCTTTATCCGTTAAAAAGATCCCGATGGTAGGAGATAAAACCTACCAGCTTCTGCGCAATATGGGCGTGATGTGGATCCGAACCCTGCAGGAAATGCCGGTTGAATTAATGGAGCAGGTACTTGGTCAGAACGGCGTCGCTATCTGGAGAAAAGCGCAGGGAATTGATAATTCCCCTGTAGAACCATATTCGGAGCGTAAGTCCATTTCCTCTGAGCGGACTTTTGACAAAGATACTATTGACGTAAAGGCTCTGAAAGGGATATTGGTGGGTATGACGGAAAAGCTTGCTTTCCAACTGCGCAGCGAGCAAAAGCTTACCGCCTGCGTAACGATCAAGATCCGGTATTCGGATTTCAATGCCTATACGCTGCAGGCAAAGCTTCCGTATACCTCGCTCGATCATACCCTTATCGAAAAAGTAAAAGAATTGTTTGATAAGCTTTACCAGAAGCGCATGCTCATCCGTTTGATCGGCGTAAAATTCAGTCACCTCATACAGGGAAATTACCAGTACAATATGTTTGAAGATACTACAGAACAGCTCAGCCTGTACCAGGCTATGGACAAGATCCGGAACCGGTTTGGGGATGATGCGATAGCGAGGGCCGCAGGGATGGAAGTAAGTCATAATTCATTCAATCCGTTTAATGGAAAAGGCGCGATCGTGAAACAAGCCGGATCCTCACACCGCTAAAAATTATCCCGGCAGATCAGTTAATCCGATGTCACCTGAAACGCAGAATGATCTACCCGAACCTGAAATAGATAATACTTCCTTCGCATTTAGTTGCGAAGGATGAAACCCGGAATAAGAAAATGCTCCTGAACTGCCATACCTACTACAGTTTCTGCTACGGCACTTTATCTATTGATGAGCTGCTGAATGAAGTAAAGTGTAAAGGCTATTCGCAATTTGTAGTATCGGATATCAATAACACTTCTGCTTGTCTCGATACGGTGCGCCTTTCGAAGGAAAAAGGACTGAGGCCTGTGCTCGGCATAGACTTCCGTAACGGGGCGCAGCAGCAGTATGTAGGGATCGCCCGCAACAACAAAGGCTTCCAGGAATTAAATGAGCACCTCACTGCGCATCTTCACAGCGCGGAAAAAATAGAATCCGCTGCGCCTGAATTCAGTCAGGCCTACGTTGTCTATCCCTTAAAAGCATACAAAGGGCAGACGCTCCGTGAAAATGAGTTTGTAGGTGTGTCCGTTTCTGAGATCAGCAGTTTTCCTTTTTACGCCGCGCAAAAACGGACAACAAGATTTGTTGCATTGCAGCCGGTAACTTTTCTGCATAAGCGTCACCACAATGCACATCGCTTGCTCCGGGCTATTGATACGAATTCACTGCTCAGCAAATTATCGCCGCTCGAGCAAACGACTCCTGATGAGGTCATGCTTCCGAAAGATCAGCTCTACGCAGCCTATGCGGCTTACCCGGATATTATAGCCAATACCGAACGCCTGCTTGCTGATTGCAGCATCGAATTTCAATATGGGAAACTGGCGAATAAAAATATAAAACAGGTAAAGGGTAGCCCTGCTGCGGATATGGAATACCTGCGCGCAGAATGCATAAAAGGATTGAGTTACCGGTATATTTCTCCGGCCGCACCCATATTGCAGAGGATGGAAAAAGAGCTGGAGGTGATCGGGAAAATGGGTTTCGCTTCTTATTTTCTCACTAACCTGGAAATTGTCCGCTACGCGCAGCATAAGAATTATTATTACGTAGGTCGCGGTAGCGGCGCCAATAGCCTTGTGGCTTACCTGCTGCGCATTACAGATGTGGATCCTGTTGAGCTTGATCTTTATTTCGAACGTTTCATTAATCCTTTCCGCACCAATGCCCCCGACTTCGATATTGATTTTTCATGGACCGACAGGGATGATATAACTGATTTTATTTTCAGGCATTTTGGAAACAAGCGTACTGCCTTGTTGGGAACTTACAGCACTTTTCAGAATGATGCCGTGATCCGCGAGCTGGGAAAAGTTTTCGGCTTGCCTCCGGGAGAGATCGATCGTTTGCAGGCGCCGCATAAGTATCCCGATATAGATCAGCTCGGGCAGCAGATCATCAGGTACAGCAGGCTGATCCAGGGTTTCCCAAGTCACCTGAGCATACACAGCAGCGGCATTATTATTTCTGAAGAGCCGATCAGCGCTTATACTGCAACCAATCTTCCGCCGAAAGGTTATCCCACCACGCAGTTCAGTATGCTGGAAGCAGAAGACATCGGCCTGTATAAATACGATATACTCAGCCAGCGCGGACTGGGAAAAATAAAAGATTCATTAGCGCTGATCAGGGAGAATGCAGGAGATGAGATCGACATTCATAACATAAAGCGGTTTACGGAAGATGATAAGGTAAAAGATCTTCTTCGCTCGGGTAAAGCAATTGGCTGTTTTTATGTAGAGTCGCCTGCCATGCGTATGTTGCTGGCTAAGCTGAAAGCGGAGGATTACCTCCGCCTGGTTGCCGCAAGTTCCATTATTCGCCCGGGTGTTGCCAAGAGCGGAATGATGCGCGAATACATCATGCGCTTTCGCCACCAGGAGTTGAGAGATAAAGCGAAGGCGGAGATACCGGAGTTGTATGAGATACTGGAAGAGACTTACGGCGTAATGGTATACCAGGAAGATGTGATCAAGGTGGCTCACTATTTTGCGGGGCTTTCACTTGCGGAAGCGGATTACCTGCGCAGGGGAATGTCATGGAAATTCAAGCAGCGGAATGAATTCTGGAAAGTAAAAGAGAATTTCTTCAATAACTGCTATAAAAAAAATTACAGTGAAAAGCTGATCACTGATATCTGGAACCAGATCGAAAGCTTCGCCAACTTTGCTTTTTCTAAGGGACACTCAGCCAGCTACGCGGTAGAAAGCTACCAGGCGCTTTTTCTTAAAGCTTATTATCCCCTGGAGTATATGGTAGCTACCCTGAACAATGGCGGTGGCTTTTACCGCAAAGAATTATATGTGCACGAAGCGCGCATGCATGGAGCCGAAATAAAGCCTCCCTGCGTCAACAACAGTAATGATCTGTCTGCAATAGAAGGAAAGGTGATCTATCTTGGGCTGTCCCTGATAAGCGAAGTGGAGGCGCAGACCGTTTTAGCTATTGTAGAGGAACGCGGGCGTAATGGGAAGTATAAGGATGTTTATGATTTTCTGAAGCGTGTTCCCGTTTCCATAGAGCAAATGCGTCTGCTGGTGCGGGCGGGTGCGATGAATTTTACTGGAAGAAATAAAAAAGAACTGCTCTGGGAAATTCACATGATCATTAACCCGGTGAAGAAGAAAGAATATGAAAAAGAGCTTTTTGAAGTACGGCCCAGGTCTTTTCAACTTCCTGTATTGAATACGGATCCGCTGGAAGAGGCTTTTGATGAGCTCGAGCTCCTCGGGTTTTCTCTTTGTTCTCCTTTTGATCTGTTAAGGGATAAGCTTCCTTCAACACTTGTCTCACGCGAATTGCTTTCGTACAAGGATCAAACAGTAACTATTGTCGGTTATATGATACATGTGAAAACAACTATGACTTCCCGCGGAGAGCGTATGCACTTCGGTACTTTCATTGATCTCGAAGGCAACTGGATCGATACGGTGCATTTTCCCCCTTCCGCGAAACAATTTCCATTTATTGGTTCAGGTTGTTATACAATTACGGGGAAAGTAGTGGAGGAATATGATTTTACAAGCATAGAAGTAAGCTCCATGAAGCGAATGCCAACGATCGACCGTGAAACCATACGGACAGCCGTTAAGGAAGAACCTGGAAAGGCGCCGGCAGTGCAGGAAGCCCGGGTTAAGGAATAAAGGACCGGATCATCTGTCCTTGTCTTTGATCATCGCTACAATAACGACAAACAAAATTGTGAATACAGCAACGCCTAATATAAACATCGTAATTTTTTCAGGATCTCGCGCAAATAAAATGCCACTGAATTGAAAAGTTGCTGTGTAGATTTATCCTCAGGAGAAAAAAAAAATTCCCCTCATCAAAAACAATCAGGCTGTCCCTTGTTGTAATAATCCGGCTCAATAATAAAGTAAAGTATTTGACGCGTTGAACTCCTTAAATACAAAGAGGATACCAGAGGCTGATTAATTTTAAGGCGGCTGTGCCGTTGATTTAAAAAAACGGATCACTGGCATGTTTTTAGAATTACATCTTGGAAATTACATTCAGCGTGCGCGAATTTAAAACGGGCGGCAGGTTCATGGATTGCTATAACGCAATTTTTTGACCAGTAGGATGTGTAACCTGTTTAAAGAAAAATTTATGAAATTAATTGACCTGAAAATTATGAGAGGACCTAACTATTGGTCCAATTACCGTCATCAGCTGATTGTTCTGCGACTTGACCTTGAAGATCTGGAAGACTTTCCGACCAATAAAATTAATGGCTTTTCGGAAAGGCTCGAAGCGCTTATTCCTTCCTTGTACAGCCACCGGTGTTCCGAAGGACATGAAGGCGGATTTTTTGAACGCGTAAAAGAAGGTACATGGATGGGGCACGTTATTGAACACGTTGCTTTGGAGCTGCAATGGCTCGCCGGCATGGAATGCGGTTATGGAAGGACCCGCTCTACCCGGGAAAAAGGGATCTATCATGTAACCTACGCTTACCAGATCGATGAAGCGGGAATTTACGCAGGAAAAGCCGCAATCGCGATCGCAGAAAAGCTCATCGCCGGTAAACCCTGTGATATCAATAATGACATAGAAATATTAAAAAGTATTCTTAAGAGAAAAGGACTTGGTCCAACAACAATGTCAATTATAAAAGAGGCCAGGCAACGGGGAATACCTTTCCGCAGGCTGAGTAACGATTCCCTGATCCTGCTCGGGCAGGGCATACATCAAAAAAAGATCAGGGCTTCCATCACTTCAAACACAAGCAGTATTGGCGTAGAAACCGCCTGCGATAAGGAAGAAACAAAGCAGATCCTTTCTTCCGCTTTTATTCCTGTTCCAGGTGGTGAAGTTGTAAATAACCGCTCGGATCTGAAAAAGGTTATGAAAAAGATCGGTTTCCCCCTGGTCGTTAAGCCGATCAATGGAAATCACGGCAGAGGGATCACCATAAATATTCAAACAGAAGAAGCTATTCTCAATGCTTATGATCTCGCAAGAAACATTTCAAAAACTGTTATTGTTGAGAGGTACATAGAAGGGAATGATTACCGTTTCCTGGTCATTAACTTCCGGCTTGTTGCGGTAGCGAAACGAACGCCGGCAATGGTTATGGGCGATGGAGTTTCCAGTATAGGTGAGCTGATCGCGCAGACAAATAAAGATCCGCTCAGGGGAGAAGGACATGAAAAAGTGCTCACAACCATCAAGGTTGATAAAATTACGGAGGAGATCTTAAAAGCAAAGAATTTCACCCTGCAGGATGTTTTACCAATTGGCGAAATTCTTTTTCTGAAGGACACGGCCAATATAAGCACCGGTGGAACCTCTACCGATGTAACAGATAAAGTTCATCCCTCCAATGTGTTTATGGCGGAGCGCGTGGCGCGTTTGCTGAATCTCGACATCTGCGGCATCGACGTGGTGGCCCGCGACATTGCTCAGCCCATTGATGGAAAAAATGGCGTCATTATAGAAGTTAATGCCTGTCCAGGCTTACGCATGCACCTGAATCCTTCCAGAGGGCTTGCACGCAATGTAGCAGAGCCTATTGTAAACATGCTGTTTCCCAGGGAAAAGCCATCGCGCATCCCGGTTGTAGCTGTTACCGGAACAAATGGTAAAACAACTACGACGCGTCTGACCGCGCATATTGCAAGAGTTGCAGGACGTCGTGTTGGCTTTACAACCACTGATGGTATTTATATCCAGAACCAGTTGATATACGCAGGCGATTGCACAGGAAGGCAAAGTGCAGAAACGGTATTGAATGAACCGACCGTTGATTTCGCTGTGCTGGAGTGTGCGCGGGGCGGTATTCTGCGCTCCGGTCTTGGGTTCGACCACTGCGATATCAGCATCATTACAAATATAACGGCTGATCACCTGAACCTCCAGGGCATTCAAACGCTCGACGAGATGGCGCAGGTAAAAGGCGTTGTTGCCCGCAGCACTTTTGATCACGGATATTCGGTATTAAATGCCGATGATGATCTTGTCTTCAATTTAAAGCAGGAACTGGATTGCAATATCGCATTGTTCAGCATTCATGAAAATAATGAACGCGTAAAAGAGCATTGTGCCAAAGGCGGCCTCGCCGCGATCATTGAAAAAGGATATTTAACGGTTTGTAAGGGCGAGTGGAAAGTCAGGATCTGTAAAATAAGTGCGGTTCCCCTCAGTTTCTCCGGCAGGGCGGAGTTCATGATCAGGAACATATTGCCTGCAGTACTGACCGGCGTAATACAAAATTTTGAAATGGATGATATCCGCCACGCGCTGCAAACCTTTGTTCCCTCTCCTGAGCAAACACCGGGGCGCCTGAATATTTTTCACTTCAGGGATTTCGATGTGATGATCGATTATGCACATAACCCGGGCGGATTCACCGAACTGAAAAAATTTCTGAGCTATACGAGCGCTTATCCCAAGGTAGGAATTATTGCAGGGGTTGGCGACAGGAGAGATGAGGATATTCGCAACCTCGGAGAAATAGCCGCTGAAACTTTTGATGAGATTATTATTCGTCACGATAAGGACCTCAGGGGAAGAACAAAAGAAGAATTCACGCAATTGCTCACTGAGGGGATCAGGAAAAAGAGGCCGGATCTTCCTGTCACTGTCATCTCCGATGAGCTGGAGGCTTTGCAGTACGCAATGGACAACGCCCGGCCCGGCGCCTTCATTACCACTTTTACGGACTCTGTAAAGAATAGTATTGCCTTTATGAAAAAAGTAAAAGAACAGGAAGAAGGAAATTCCGTCGTGTCAAAATAAGCTTATGGTGCCAAAAGGGAAATTGCTGATTATAGGTGGCGCCGAAGATAAAGGCGAAGAAAAAGAATTTCCTGCGATCAAAGCAAAGAATAAGGATTTTAAGCACTACGAGATTCTCGGTGAGCTGCTGCCGCCTGAAGCAAAAAAAGAGCACAGGATAGAACTGATTACCACGGCTTCCTCGATCCCCCTGGAAATGGGCGCCACCTATATCCGCTCTTTCTCTAAAGCCGGTTTTCAGAATATAGGGCACATGAGCATTGAAAATAAAGAAGAAGCAAGGAATGAGGAATTTATTCAGCGCATAGAGAAGGCGCACGCCGTACTGTTCAGCGGTGGAGATCAGTTCAGGCTGTCTACTATCCTGGGAGGAACACCGGTGCTTGAAACGGTTACCCGGAAATATAATGAAGAGAAGGATTTTATTGTGGCCGGAACAAGCGCCGGAGCAATGGTAATGTCACGTTTAATGATCTACCAGGGCGATAACAATGAAGCGCTCCTGAAGGGTGACGTGAAGATCACTTCCGGCTTCGGAATCATCGACAATTGCATTATCGATACCCATTTTGTCAAACGGGGAAGATTTGGCAGGCTCGCGCAAACAATAATTATGAACCCGACATTTATCGGCATCGGACTGGGAGAAGATACAGCGCTGATCATAAAAAAGGGAAATGAGGCGGAGTGCCGGGGATCCGGTATGGTGATCATTATTGATGGAAAGGAGATTTGCCATTCCAATATTTCCTTTGCGGAAGACGATACGCCCTTATGCGTTGAAAACCTTAAGGTGCATATTCTCGCAAAGCGAAACGGCTTCCTCCTCAAGGAAAGAGTTTTTATTCCGGCAAAAGAAATGGATGAGTCAGCTTAAGACACGGAAGAGTATTTCTGAAGAAGCTCCAGCCTCGCTCTCTCGCAGATCTCTTTGACCTTATAGAACATGGATTCTATTTTTTGAATGTAGGTCCGCTTTTCCGCCAGCTTTTCGATCTCGCTCACTTCTTTTTCAATATGCTTGTCCAGCCCAAGGTAAGGAATTGTTGAACGAAGCTTATGCGCGGATGATTTAATGGAATCAAAATCTTTATCTCTTATGTATTTTTCGAAGTGTTCCAGCTCTTCCGTATTTTCAGACAGGAAAATATTGATCATTTCTTTTACAAAATCCGAGTTGCCTTTTGATAGTTCTATCAGGTAATCCAGGTTTGTAACCTTTTGATGACTGTTCAGATTGTATTCCATTGGCACTGCTTAAGCTATAATTGTTCCACCGCTGAATTTTTGTGCATTAAGCTGGTTTTGCCGGTAAAACAGAAAGTTCCGTCGCGATTTTAAGATCCATTTCATTTTTCTGGCCAGTATGCGGGAAATAAATTCCCCGTTTTGTACAGTTTTACTACTTCGTGTAATTTTCCGGCCCTGGCTATGCAAAAGCCTCTGTTAACGAAAATCCGCCGTGATTTTTCATGTCTTACTTTAATTTAGTTCTTAAAAGTCTGGAGTAACACCATTAAAAATTGCATTATGAATGTATTGATTATAGAGGACGATAAGCTTACCCTGACTTCGCTGCAGTTTGGGCTGACGCAGCTGGGCCATACGGTTTACACAGCTGAAGGAGTGGAAGAGGCAATAAATGTTATTGTAGATAATAAAATAGACGTTTTGCTGAGCGATGTGATGATGTCAAGAATTTCCGGTCTGTCCCTGGTTGCAGTGCTCCGTTCGGTCTATTCTTATTCGATCCCGATCATTATGATGTCTTCTCTCAATAACTCAAGCATACAGGAAGAGATCTTCAAAGCTGGAGCGAATGATTTTATACCTAAACCTTTTACTATTGACGACCTGTCGCAAAAGCTGGATAAGTATATTCCAGGGCTATAATGTCTAAAATTAAGATTGGTGAAAACAAACTATTTAACACTATTCCTTTTATTGTTTTTTTCTCTGCCTCTTGCTTCCCAGGTAAAGTCGGATAAAACTGCAATTGCCAGCCGGCTGGTAGAAGAGGAAAAATACTCAGAAGCCTTGCCTTCTTTATTGGCATTGCTGAAGGGCGACTCACTTGATCCGGCATTAAATTTTAAGTGCGGCCTGTGCTACCTGAATTCCCGTTCACAGCAATCCAAAGCTCTTCCCTATTTGCAGAAAGCGGAAAAAAATGCGGACGGGGAAACTGGTAAAGTTCCTTTGGAAATATACAAATATCTCGGGGACGCCTGGTTCCACCTTCTTCGTTTCGATATGGCTCTGCAGTATTATCAAAAGTTCAATACAATTTCAGAGTTGCCCCTCAATAAGCCTTTACAAGCTGAGATGAAATGGAAAACTGAAATGTGCAGGAAGGGAATTGAAATAAAAGAAAATATTTCCTGCCCTCTTCTCGTGCCGGATGGTAATCAGAAGTATTTTGAGTCAGCTGTGCTTAAAGGTCCGGATCAGGCCTCAGTGAAGAAAATTCCAGTTGATACCAATGCAAGGAATGAAGCCACGGTCGGTACTTCAGTGGATGGCCAGACAGTGCTATTGTACGCAGATGATAAAGGCAACGGGAACCTGTTTACGATCCGTTTAGTAGGGAATCAATGGACGCGTGCGCAGCGGCTGAATAAGCCTTTGAATAAGTCGGGATGGGAAAACAATGAAAGTATTTCTGCCGATGGGAGAAATATGTACTTTACAAGTGACAGGGAAGGAGGGTATGGGGGAAGAGATATTTATAAGTGCGTCAGGCTTTCGGATGGCTCCTGGTCGAAGGCGGTAAACCTCGGCCCTGTAATTAATTCAGCTTTCGACGATGAGGCTCCTTTTATCCATCCGAATGGAAAGATACTTTATTTCAGCTCAAACGCTCTTAGTTCAAATGGCGCTTTCGATATTTACACATCTGTTGTTAATGCTTCAGGAGAATGGAGCAAGCCGCTGAATGTAGGTTACCCAGCTACGATCACCGAAGGAAAGACTTATGAGCAGATTACTTCTGAGCCCTGGAGGCAGGCTAAGCTTAATCCTTATGAGACCTTAAAAGAAAAAGAGAATTTTATGGTTACTTTTTTTGATCCGGAAAAACAATACCCGCTCACAATGCTAAAAGGCAAAGTACTGGATAGTTTCGGAAAGGTCCCTGAGGAAACGACAATTACTGTTACCGACAATGAAACGGGCGAGATCTGCGCGTCCTATCATTCGGACAGTGGTTCAGGTGAATATCTTTTTATTCTTCCTGCCGGGAGGAACAACAACATTACTTATGAAACAGCGGGCTGCCTTTTTCAATCAAAGAACATGAATGTTTTCAAAGAAGGAAATTACTATGAGTTGCATGCCCCGGTTCAGATGCCCCCGGTTTCCGAAGGCTCTGCGGTAACACTGAATAATGTATTTTTTGAAAAAGATAAGGCCACTCTTCTCTCCGCTTCAAATATAGAGCTGAGTAAGCTGGTTGACATCCTTGAAGAGGATCCCGGAATGGTAATAGAGCTGAGTAATTATCTTTTTACCGATGAGAATGAAAAAACAAGCCGGGCGCTGGCTCAAAGTCGTGCGATGGAAGTTGTAAAATACCTCGCTGATAAAGGGATCAGTAAGGACAGGATGGTAGCAAAGGCATATTGTAAAGCCAAACCGGCAAAAGAACAATTAAAGTACGACAATATAATAGAGTTTAAAATCCTGGAATGGTCTAATCATAAAATAAAATAAATCTATGACAACGAAGAAGAAAAACGAGATCAAGTTTGGAACTGATGGCTGGAGAGCCATTATCGCGAAAGATTTTACAGTGGCGAATCTCTGCAGGGTAGCGCAGGCTACCGCGCAATGGCTATCCGCACAAAGGAAAAAGCCCTCAGTTGTGATCGGCTACGATAGCCGCTTTGGCGGAGAACTGTTTGCAGAAACGACCGCTAAGATCCTTTGCAGGCATGGAGTAAAAGTTTTCCTTTCAAAAGGATTTGCGTCTACGCCGATGGTTTCACTCGGAACGGTAAGGAAAATGGCGGATCTCGGAATTGTTATTACGGCCAGTCATAACCCGGCTTCATACAATGGCTTTAAGCTGAAAGGTTCTTACGGCGGCCCTTTGTTGCCCGAAAAAATAGAAGAGATTGAAAAGATGATCCCTTTAAAATGCACGCTTAATGTAGATGAGCTATCATTAAAGGAATTTAGTGAAAAAGGCTTACTGGAGTATGTTGACCTGGAAACTATGTATTGTGAGCATGTTGAAGCAAGCTTTGATCTCGAAGCTATCCGTAGATCCGGATTACGTCTTGCTTATGATGCGATGTTTGGCGCTGGTCAGAATGTGATCAGGCGATTATTGCCGGATACAGTTATGCTGCATTGCGAGCAGAACCCATCCTTTAATGGAACGGCTCCCGAGCCGATCCATAAGAACCTCCAGGAACTTTCTGCATTGATCAGGGACTCAGGAAACATTGCCTGTGGTATTGCTACTGACGGCGACGCCGACAGGATCGGTTTATATGATCATGAAGGCAACTTCATCGATTCGCATCACATTATTTTATTGCTGATCAAATACCTTCATGAGGTAAAAGCGATGAGTGGAAAAGTAGTTACCGCTTTTTCTGTTAGCCCGAAGATCGGAAAAATGTGCGCTCATTTTGGCCTCGAACAGCAGGTAACAAAAATAGGATTCAAGTACATTGCAGGGATCATGGTTGCTGAAGACGTGTTGCTTGGAGGCGAAGAATCCGGCGGCATAGCATTGAAGGGGCACATCCCTGAGCGTGATGGGATCTGGATAGGCTTAACGCTCTGGGAGTACATCGCTAAATCGGGTAAGTCGCTTCAGGAGCTTATCAATGATGTTTATGCAATTGTTGGCTCATTCCGGTTCGAGCGTTCGGATCTTCATCTGCAGGAGGAAATAAAGAACCGGATCGTGCAAAACTGCGAGAATAATGTCTACCAGAGTTTTGGCGATTATAAAATTCAGCGTATGGAGAAAACGGACGGTTATAAGTATTTCTTCAATGATAATGAGTGGTTAATGATCAGGGCCTCGGGTACTGAGCCGGTATTAAGGAATTATGCCGAGTCGGATTCGGCTCAGAATACCTATTCAATTCTAAAGGCTGCTGAATATACATTGCTGAATAACCCCGGGTAAATTTTTCCCCAACCGGCTATTCTTCATTGCTGTTTGACGAAATCAGGAAGTGCCGCGCTTTTTCATGCTTTACCTTTGTTGCAGAGCTGAACGTTAAAACAAGCGCCATGAAAAAGTTCCTTATTTATTTTTTTTTAAGCCTGATTTCAATCAACCTTTATTATTCTCAGACTTTTTCCTGGACGCGCTTTATTCCCGTAGGGCCTTACCCCGAAGTCTGTGGAATTATTTCAGATGATTCGTCAAATTGTTACGCCTTATATAATTTCGGAGCGCCCGCCACGGAAAAAAGTAAAGCTTTTCTCCTAAAGATCAATGCCGCAGGTAAAACGGTTTGGCAAAAACAGGATACCTCAGGAATGTTCAAGGCGCTTGCAAAAAGCCCGACGCATTTGTATGCAGGTGGGAAGGATTACCTTGCTAAGTACGATATTAATGGAAAGCTGACCTGGAAAAAAGCGATGCGTATCGATGACATCATTTATTATAAGAGTCATCTATTTGCCACAGTTGACAATTATTTTTTCAAGCTGGATACCGCCGGAAATATCGTATGGTCGAAGTCTCTTAATTTATACGGTGTTATGCATGTAAAGCCGGGCGATGAAGACTTCCTGTATGTGGAGGCAGGCTCGGGAGGTGCAAATCCTTACTACATTTATAAATTCGATATACTTGGCAACCTGGTTTGGTCAAAGAAGGTTCCTGGCATGTACCTGAAGGAAATGAGTACGGATGAGGTGGGCAACGTATACCTGACTGGGCAATTCGGCGGCAGCGCCGTATTCGATGATATCAGCTTAAAATGTACCGAATGTTCTTACGCGGAAAACTACTACCTGGCGCGTTTAAATAATAACGGGGTATGGGATTGGGCAAGGCAAATTGAGAATACATCGGGAGAGGCTATTTATTCTCCTTATTACAGCGAATATATTTTCACAGGTGAGATCAAAGCAAGCGGCTATGATAGTGCGAATGCTTTTCTTGGCGTGTATAAAAGAATGACCGGAAGATATGAAAAAGGGATCCGCTTTCCGGTGAAGGGTTATAATGAGATCGGGAAGCTGGCTTCCGCAGGTAACTCTGTTTTTATTGCGGGAAGCCGACTTGGAAATGATCCCAGGATCTTTATCGCAAAAGTAGATGACAATACGCTGTTAAAAAGTGAGATGGTGGAAGAGCCTGAAAGTATGGATTACCAGTTAAGGGTTTTTCCGAATCCTACAGAAGGTGTATTCCAGATTGTTTATTCCGCAAAGGAGAGCGGTAAACTTTTACTCACGATCACTGATCCGGAAGGAGGACTGTTTTATACCGAAAATATTTCGAGGTTCCAGGGAGAGTTTAAACGATCGATCGATCTGCGCAACAGCATTAAAGGAGTGTATATTGTGGAAGTTGTAAATGATAAGCAAAAACAGGTTGAAAGATTGGTGTATAACTGAGCCATTCTTTCAACCTGTGAAATCAAAAAACAGATCAATTAAGGACAAATTTTCTTATTCTGAGCTCGCCTTCGGATAAAATACAAAGCATGTAAATTCCCGGATTTTTCCCAGTGAGATCAATGGATTTCGTATGTGAATTCATATCGCCAAAGTTTCCCGAAGCAATCACCTCTCCGATTGCATTACAGATCTTATAGGATGAAGCCCGGGGCACGCCATTCATTTCCACCTGCACAACACCATTGCTCGGATTGGGATAGACTTTCAGCAGGTTATTTTCTGACAGCTCATCTATAGCTGTTGGCCCGGGTAAGCCATTTGAATTTAGTTTAAGGAACATGATCCGGGGATTTGGCCCGTAGCTTTTGGTATGACCCACGGCCATATACCCGCCATCGGAAGTTTGCCGCGCATGGTGGCAATGTTCGTGATCCCAGCTCCCGTAATGCCTTGTCCATGTAGTATCGCCATACGCATCGAGCTTCAGCAGCCACATGTCAGGATCTACCCAGCCAAAGCTCCTGCTGATCGCTCCGACAATATATCCTCCATCTGTAGTTGGATAGATTGTTTTACTTACATCCTTGTCATTTCCCCCGTAAAATTTATTCCATACTACGGTTCCATTCTTATCCGTTTTCAATACCTGCACATCCATCATTCCTGCGCCATAGCTCTCCGTTTCAGCAACAATTACAAAGCTGGTATCGCTGTTGCAAACAATAAAGTTTCCATCGTCGATTCCGGTTCCTCCGTATGTTCTGGTCCATAGCGTATCGCCAGTTGAGTTTGTCCGGATAAGGTAAATATCTCCTGCACCCTGTCCGTAGCTCATCGTTTGTCCTGTAAGTACATAACCGCCATCGGGACATTCCTTTACGGAGCGTGTAGTTTCATATTGGGCGCCTCCATAATATTTGCTCATAAGTACGGTGCCTGCGAGATTGATCTTTAGCAGCCAGCCATCGTAATACCAGGCTCCGGAGCTGTTCGACCGGCCGACCATCATGTAATTTCCGTCCGAAGTTGCAATTATTTCCTTTACTTCATCGTTTCCTGTTCCGCCATAGGTATTGGACCAGAGCAGGTTTCCCATTGGATCTATTTTCAAGAGCCAGGCATCATTTCCCCCGGATCCATAACTACCGGTATAGCCGGCTATGAAAAAATTATTGTCGCTTGTAGGAACAATTGAATAAGGAAAATCAGGTTGTGATCCGCCAAAGATCCTCACCCACATGGTATCGCCAAGGTAATCGGTTTTTAGTACGATGATATCTGTATCTCCGGGTATCGTTGTTTCCGTCATTCCCGCAATGAGATAACCGCCATCACTTGTCTCAATAACGTCCCTGCTGCTTTGATCATGGGTGCAGGGATAGATCTGCTGAAAAGTTATTTGTCCCTGCACTACGGACCCGGCTAGGAAGTAAATTAATGCTAAAAGCGATAATCTGAGGATAAGTGTTTTTCTCATGGCTTATTTTTAAAAGGTTTATTGAATAATGACTTTTTTGCGGAGAACCATATCGGATGTTCTTACTTCAACATAGTAAATGCCATTCTTATAATTATCAAACTGAAGGTTGAATTTCTCCGAGCTGCCGGTTTGAACTTTCTCTATGCATTGACCATAAGAATTATATACGAGCGCTTCGCCCTGCTTATTTTTAATTCCATTCAGATCGACAGTGACATTCCCGCTTGAAGGATTAGGATAAATACGGATCTCGGTTTTATTTTCAGCCACCGTTTGAATTCCCATTGGCTGCGAAATGCGGGTGACAAAGATATCAGTGCGGCCATATTCGCTATACGATATTGATCCGAAATCACCTCCGTCCAGCAGGGAGCCGGTGGCATAAACGGCGCCCCCCGCTTCTGCGCAAATAGCATTGCCACATTCATATCCTAACGTTTCGAGAGAGTCGGGAATTCCACCCACTGAGGTTGCCCATAAAAAGTTTCCTGAATTATCCAGCGCAGCCATAAAAACATCGGAGCTGTCTGCCGCGCTTACCGTATAAGAATCAAAAGAAACGGTTGCGCCGAATTGACCGGTGATGAATATATTAGTGCCATCGCAGCCGATGCCTCTTGCCCTGTCAATCATTGATCCTCCCGCTCCTTTCACCCATTGCGGATTTCCGGCAGCATCATAACAGGCTACGAAAATATCGGCAACTGGCAGGGTATCGAGAAGAAAGTAGGGACCGAAAGTGGCGTAAGCGTTGTACTCACCGCTCACAAAAATTTTTCCGGCGTTATCCATGGTAAGCGACCAGGCTACATCATCTACATCTCCGCCGGCAGTTGTCACCCATAATAGCGTGCCATCGGGCGCGATCTTAGCGACGAAAGCATTATAATAATTATTGGGACTGCTTAATGTTTGTGTTCCGAACATACAGGCATCGGAATGTAATCCGCACATGTACACATTTCCTGCGGCGTCGCATTTAATTGATTTGGCTTCATCTCTTCCGGGTCCGCCCGCATTGCGAACCCAAAGCAGGACGCCATTCGGATCATACTTGGCAATAAAAATATCCTCCAGGCCCTGGCTCAGCATCTGTATATTTTCGAAATAGGTGGTATCGTCGTAAAAACCGCAGATGTACGAATTTCCGAGGTTATCATAAGTAACCCCCTGTGCTTTTTCATTGTGAAGCCAGCCAGCCTGCTTTGCCCATTGTAAAGTTCCGTTCAGGTCATACTTTGCAATAAATGCGTCATTATATCCGATCGATGTAAGCGTAAAGCTTGAATTCTCAAAATAAATGGGGATCCCATAACCCTCTATCTCACCGGCTACAAACAAATTTGTTCCGTCACAAGCGATGGCATGGGCGTAATCTCCAAGATCTCCACCGAAAGTAGTTACCCAGTTAATTGTTCCGGTAGGACTGTATTTAGCAATGAATACATCGTGATTATCGACGCAGGGAACAAGAATTCCGCTAAAGTCTGCGCTATCCTGCTCGTATTTTCCTGTGGTGTATACGTTGCCTGAATTATCCGTTGTTATTCCATAGCCGTAATCGTAGGCATACCTTCCTTCTCTCTTCGCCCAGTCAAAATTCTGCGACTGTAGATCTATAAACAAGAAGGAATTTATTATGATCAATAAGTATATTTTTTTCATCTGGCTTTTTTATAAATTATTTTAACACAAATTTAGAGTTGAAGAAATCCTATTCACTGTGATTTTCGTTGATAAGGTTTATTCAGTAGCCCAACAAGGGAAATAAGGCTGTAGTGGCTTTGCATTATTATTCGCGTTTATTCAATGTTTGTTTTCTGATTGAGATCACTGCCTTTCTGGCTATAAGAATACCACAGCTGACGAAATTTAACCCCTGCAGGTAAATTGCGATAGTAACTTTGAATAAAATTGAATAGTGAACAATTAATAATGAAAGACAAATCAGATACACGGCCAAACTCAGGCCCTGCGCTTCAGGGACTAATTTCCAGGAGTCCTAAATTGTCAACGGAACCAGAGAAGCATGGTTGGAACAATGTAAAAAGTATTTACCCTGCCGGAGAAACATGGGAGATCATCGATGATCTTCCCGGTGTTTATACACACGGTATCCAATATTACGACCTGAAAAATATCGGCTTCATCAGTAATGCCGGAATGGCAAGTCTCATCGAACTTTTGAAATCTCTCCTTCAAAAAGGAATTGAAGTGCAGTTCGTAAATGTAAATGAAAGGATCAAAGGAAAGATCAAAGCGCTTGGTCTCGATCATATTCTTAATTGTATTTAAGGAGAGAATGGAATGAAGCAATTCTACTTTAATAAATTTGATAACAGGAAGCCTTACCAGGCAATACCCGATAATAGGATCCGCACGCTTGTTTTTCAATTTGCCGGGATCCTTACTATTGTTCTCGGTATCTCTTATATCAACTGGCGCTGGAGACATTCTCTTAATCCGGACGCCATGTGGTTCGCTGTTCCCCTGGTAATTGCAGAAACGCTGAGCTTTATAAGCACCGCTCTTGTCGTATTTAATTTCTGGTCCTATAAGGATCCGGAAAAAAGCAGCCCGGTGCATTACCTTTCTGAGATCGAAGAACTCCAGGGAAGGACCGACAGACCCGTAAGAATAGATGTGTTCATTGCTACTTATAATGAAGATGTGGAACTGGTGAGGCATAGTATTGTAGATGCAAAGAAAATGACCTATCCTTATTCCGATGTTGAGGTTCGCGTATACGTGCTGGATGATGGAAGAAGGGATGGCCGCGACCCCGCGAAACAGAACATGAAAAAAGTTGCGGAAGAGGAGAGCGTGGGCTATCTGATCCGGGAACACAACGAAGGCTACAAAGCAGGGAACCTGAAAAATGGCCTGAAGTTTACAAAAGGCGATCTCTTTGCGATCCTGGATGCTGACACGCGGCCATTTCCTGGTTTCCTCGAGCATACTACCGGTTATTTCCGGAAAAAAAAAGTTGCCTGGGTTCAAACTCCCCAATGGTTTTATGACACTACGGAAGCCGAGCCATTGAGTGCAGTGATCAGCAAAAAATTAAAGATCCGTGGCGCCAGAACAATGAAAATAATAAATGGATTATTCGGGAAAATTGAAGTTAATGAGGATATCTTTGGAAATGATCCGCGACTTTTTTACGATGTAATATTAAGGAAAAGAAACTTTTACAATGCGGCCTTCTGCTGCGGCGCGGGATCGATCCACAGGAGGGAAGCTGTGATGAGTCTCGCTTTAAAAGATTTTGCTAAGGATATCCGTAAGCTTGAACTTGAATTACAGAGCCAGCACAAAAACAGCAAGGAAATTCATGACCAGACAACAGCCATGGTTTTAAAAAAGGAACTGATCCCTTTTAAGTTTCATGCTTCTGAAGATATTTACACTTCAATTATGCTGCACGCCGATAAGGAAAACCGCTGGGAAAGCATTCAGCACCCTGATATCGAATGCCGGATGCTCTCAACCCAGGACCTGGATAGCTGGGTCAAGCAGCACCAGCGTTATGCCGAGGGTTCACTCGATATTGCCTTAAAAGATAATCCACTGTTTATAAAAGGTCTTACTTTCGGTCAAAAGGTCTGCTATTTTAATACCATCTGGTCCTATTTTGCACCAGTATGGCTGTTGATCTTTTTGCTTAGCCCAATAGTTTTTTTCTTTACGCTCACTTTACCCGTAAAAGCATACAGCTTTGAATTTTTTAAATACTTTCTGCCTTTCCAGGTCATGAATACTGTTACCATTGCTATCGGTTGCTGGGGTATCCGCACAAAACGAGGGGACCAGTACTATGTTGCAGGCTTCTGGTACATGCTCATGGCCCTCGTGAAAGTATTGATGGGAAAGAAAGTCAAATTCAATGTCACGCCGAAGGATAAGAACTATGCGAAGAATACACAGCACATATTGCCGCATATTATAATCATTCTGTTGGGATTTATAGGAATCATCTACAATATTATCTTATGGAAGACGGGCCATCATCCAACTATTTCAGGCTTCGCGGCAAATACATTCTGGTGCATCTTTAATGCCGTATCGCTTTCAGTCATGATCCGCGCTGCCTTTTGGAAACCCGATGAAGAATAAACAATAAAACAATTCACATGAAAGAATACAGATTTCTACTCAAGCCCTTATTCTTTATTTTTTGCCTCTTCTTTTCTACCTGGATGGTGCTGAAGATCGAAAAGATCAGTCCTTCCGACTTTAGCCGCTACAGTTCTCTTTTCGAGTCATCAAAAGAACGTGCGGAAAAAATAGCCACGGAAAAAAGAAAGAGCAAGCAGTTCCTGAAAGGATTATGCATAAAATATAAGGCAGGGATCCTGGATAGCGCCCTGCTCGACCGGACACTTGAAGAATATCTTCGCGCGAGCCTGGAAGGAGAAAAGAAAGATTAAGTATCAGGCTTTCCCAAGGTGATAATTCACCAGGTCATTGATGGGTGAGGGGATGAGCTTTCCAACCTTCATATTGTAGGTTTCTGCAACTGACTTAAGCTGATCCCTGAAAATAAATCCGACCGACCCTACACAA
>JBJMLS010000124.1:0-8681 GCA_045805185.1 Bacteroidia bacterium
AATTTGTAGCCGTTTCCAAAAAAAATCCCACGCTATAAACGTGGGATCTTATGGTTCGTCACTTGCAGCATCAATTTTTACGCAAAGTGCATGCAAATTCAGACTACAAGTGACGGGCTCATCTTAACCGATGTGGTACATCCAGTTAAACTTATCTTCAATTTTTCCTTTTCTAATGTTCCGGAGGGTTTCATCCACGCGGGTTGAAAATTTTCTTTCCTCAACCGGCGGAAGCTGAAATTCCTTATTGTCATAACCAATAGCAATGATGTGCGCTATCGTAGCCGCTGTTCCGGTTCCGAATGCTTCCTTCAGGGTTCCGTTGGCATGGGCCTCAAATATTTCTTTAATGCTGATCTTCCTTTCTTCTACCGTCATTCCCCAATCGCGCGCTAAGGTAAGCACAGAGTCGCGGGTTATGCCTGCAAGAATAGTATCACTTAAGGAGGGGGTAAGAATCTTATCACCGATCACAAACATGATATTCATGGTTCCTGATTCTTCCACAAATTCATGCGTTTTCGAATCGGTCCAGATAACCTGCTGGTAACCTTTTTCCTGGGCAAGCTTGGTAGGATACAGGGAACGCCCGTAATTTCCAGCCGCTTTTACAAAACCAACGCCACCTTCTACAGCGCGAAAATAATTATGCTCTACCAGTACTTTTACCGGCTCGCTGTAATACTTGCCGGCGGGACAGGTTATAATAACAAATTTATAAGTATCGCTTGGCCTTACGCCTATTGCTTCATCTGTTGAGATGATGAAGGGACGGATATACAAGGATCCGGTTTCGGAAGTAGGAACCCATGCTGAATCCAGCTTTAACAGCTCCATCAGACCACTCATAAAAAGCTCTTCCGGAACTGAAGGCATTGCCATCCGCTCGGCAGAAACGTTCAGCCTCTTTTGATTTGCCAGGGGGCGGAACAGCGACACTTCTCCTTTATCATTTTTATAGGCCTTCATCCCTTCAAAAATAGCTTGCCCATAATGTAAGGCCGACAATGCATAACTCATCGGAACATCAGCGTAAGGCTGTATGCTTGCCTTTTGCCATTTTCCATCATAAAACTCCGCGATGAACATGTGATCGGAGAAACATTTTCCGAATGGCACATTGTTGACGTCATACTCTGCTACCCGTGATTTAGTAGTTTTTGTAATACTGATGTCTATGGTTTCAGTCATTGTAATTGGGTATTGCCGTTATCATTAATAGTCCGAGCCATTACACCATCCGGTATCTCAGGCTTCCGTACTGACGAGGGTTGAAATTCAGGTGGTATAATACTTACAAATAAGCACATTATTTTTTAATATGCAAACTTTTTAAGCGTGTTTTTCAGGCTTTAGGTCGAGCCTATAAGCGGTTGAGCTAAAATACAGAACTGATCAGGCCTTTAACATGGGGGTTGTGCCCAGCATTAAAAAAAAATCCCGCCTGAAAACAGGCGGGATGTGTGAAGATATGATATAGAAACTAAGCAGCCTTACCAAGTTGCCACAGCATTTTTGTATGGGAAACAATAGCGCCGTAAAAAGTAGGTTGAGAATAATACGGAAGATTGAATTCGTGAGCAGTATCCTTTACGATCTGTGAAATTTTCTTGTAATGAACATGACTGATATTCGGAAACAAATGGTGCTCCACCTGGAAATTCAGTCCGCCGACATACCAGGAGAACAAAAGACTCTTAGGTGCAAAGTTAGCGGTGGTATGTAACTGGTGAATGGCCCAATCGTTCTCCATATTGCCACTGGCATCTGGTAAAGGGAAATTTGTTTCTTCCACAACATGCGCCGGTTGAAAGATCAGCGCAAGGATGAGACCGGCTGTAAAATGCATGATAAAGAAGCCCAGCATAATGTGCCACCACGGAACATTCATAAAGATCATCGGAACAACAATTACATAAGCGTAATAAGCCACTTTCCAGAGAATAAGCTCAGTAAGCTCTCTTTTGTAGTTCTTCTTCACCTGGGCAAGCAGGCCCATGCGCGTGTATCGGTTAAGCTGCTTAAAATCCTTGGTAACGGTCCACATGATGGTCATCAAGCCATAAAAGAACCAGGCATAAATGAACTGCAGCTTATGGATCTTCTTGTGTTCCGCATGTGGCGAAAATCTAAGAAAACCGGGAGGGGCGATATCTTCGTCAGCGCCATCGATATTGGTATACGTGTGGTGAAGGTTATTGTGCTGTAGCTGCCAGTTTAGAGGATAGCCGCCGAGGAACACAAGACTATAGGACATGATCTTGTTCACTTTCGGGTTCCGTGAATAACTGCCGTGATTGGAATCGTGCATAACGGACAGGCCAATACCTGCCATTCCAAATCCTAATGCAACTGCTAAAAGGACGTGGATCCAGTTCGCAGAAAAAGTATTAAGCACCAGGAGGAAATAAGGCACGAAGTAAAAGGCGAACATGCAGACCGTCTTAAAGACCATTTTGTAGTTCCCGTATTTAGGGATTTTGTTCGTAATGAAATACTCGTCAACTCTTTTCCTTAATGTGGTAAAAAATAGGCGATTTTGATTATTAAATCTAATCGTTTTAGGATCCATTTGTGGTTTGATCGTTTTATTAAGCATGGGTGGTTTCCTATACTTTAAAATTCGGCACAAATATACTTATAAAATTTTCTATTTCCAAGACAAGCCCGAGAGTTACTAACCTCTGTATCTTAATAGTATTCAATTGAATATCAGATTATTACATAGATTTTAACAGCTTATTTTTTAACATCTTTTCCCTTAGCTTTAGGTATACTGAGGCTCTTCCAGTTCTTGTTGCGCAGGTGTTTGGCTAAAAAAACGATCTGCCCCACATGATAGCCGTAGTGGGCCACCTGGCGGTTCAGGGCCTCAATTACTGAATGCGGCTCATTTCTGATATAAACGGTCTTCAAAAGGTCCCCCGGCTCTAATTGCTCAAGCATTGCAAAGACTACTTTCCATCCTGCTTCCCATTTTTCGAGCAATCTCTGCCTGGAAATGTTCTTCTCTTCAAATTCCGCATCCCGGTTCCGGTCCGGCTTCTCACCATCGCTCGTAAGGAAATCAGTGAAGCGCGAGATCATGTTCCCGCTCATGTGTTGAATAAGAATAGAAATAGAATTGGATTCCTCATCCAGCGTAATGTGAAAGTCTATTTCGCTTAACTGCTCAAAAGCCTTTTCCGCCAGTGATTTTTGCGAATCGAAGTTGAACCTGATCACGCGTAAATATTCCGTTTCTGTTGTTTTTTCAATGTTTTTCATAGTCGTAATTGAATTCGTTAAGATCAGGGACAACTTTCCTTTTTCGTTTCAGCTCATAATTATAGAATACTTGCCCCAGCCTGGAAAGATAAGGCAAAGCGACACTGTTGTATTCATATCTCCCACTGTTGATCACTTCGGTTTCGTTCGCGTAAATCACAGCGGCAAGCATGAACTCGGTTTTCTTCTTCTGATCAACAATGTAGGCGCAGTCTACCATGAAACCATAAGATTGTCCAACGATATTGAAGATCCGCACATCGGTATTGGTTATTGGCTTTCTGGAATCTCCAAACATGAAATACTTTTTGTAGGAGTCGTAATAAACCTTTGGATCATAACGGGGATGGTCGCTTTCACGCGGATACATACCCAGGTACTTCATCAGGAAATTCCTGTCTTCCGCTGTGAGCCTGAACTTTTTTGAGGACGGCAAATACTCATTGAACACCAGATTCTTCAGCACATCATGAATATCCTGCAGGCTCATGTTATTCATTGCATTAAAATCCTTAGGCTCATTCACTTTTTTTCCGCCGCTGTTGATGTAGGCTTTCCCTACTTTGGTATTGCTCAGCGGATGCACATACTTTTGCTTTGAAAGCTGAAGCTCCTGGCGGTAAAGCAGTTTGTCGTCATTGTAAAAACTAATTGGATTCGTTGTGAGGTTATCCGCTCCTTTACATCCTCCATCGAAGCGATGAATGATCCGCATGGAGGTAAAGCCCAACTGCCAGAGGCGCTTATGAATATAATCGGGAGTAAGAAATTCATAGATCCTGCCGTAAGCCTGGTTATCGCTTACAAGCAGCATTCGCCGGATGTAGTGCGCGACGGAAGGGAAACCATTAGCCGAGGAAGTATCTTTAAGGACACGCTTCTGGCAGGACGAGGCGCTGTCGGTGATCATTTTACTGTCTTTGGTGAGACCTTGTATTTTCAGTTCATTTATTTTCTCAAGGGCGAGAATGGAACAGGGAAGCTTGACAAGACTTGCACAATAAAAATAATTATTACTATCCAGGAAATAATCATATTGCTTAAAGGAGGGCTTATTATCCGTATCGCGGTCAATTTGCGTATAGATGATCTGGATGCGGTACTTTTTAGGATTGGAAATTATTCCGGCTATCCCGGGCTCAGAATTGAGAAGAGAATCCATAAGGCCAGCAGATCGTCCTGATCGCAATGCTTCCGGGCCGGCAACCAGGGAGAAGAGCATAGCGGCAAGAAAAAGACCAGGTAGTATTTTAAAAAATTTCGGCATCACTTCAGGCTTAGACAATACGTTCAATACAACCCATTACTCTTCCTGATGAACCATTCCAGGCTTAACAGGCCAAGGATCAGAAAGAAGATCCATTTGATATCGATCAGGTCGCTGAGTTTTTTTTGAGTATAGGTAATGGTCTTGATCTCTTCTTTGCTCTCCAGCGTTTTTCGAAGCTCATCCAGCTGGTTGGGATAAAACATTTTCCCTCCGGATCTCTCCGCCAGTTGGTACATGAGCTGGTGATCAGCCACGGTATTCACTTTTTCCGCCACCAATTCGCGCACGCTGAACATTCCCTTATAATTATAAAGCTTATCGGCTATCTTCACTTTCGCTTCGTAGCTGTATTCTCCGGGTGGGAACATGCCTGCATTGAGCTTGTATCCCTTAGCTGTTTTACTGAAGGTGTAATTGAAATTCTTTTTATTCTCATTCGTGATCACAATTGAAACTTCCGGGTCGTTGATAAGCTCGTAACTGTTGTTGTACACTTCCGCGTCCATTTCCATCGCTTCGTTCTCGTTGATGATCTTTTTCGCGTAGATCCTGAAAAAGCTCTTATCCGCTTTTACAGAAAGGTACTGAACGATCTTGCTGATAAGCTCGTTGAACAGGTTGTGGTTCTCGTGATCGGCGTAATCGCGCAGCTTCCAGCGCCACAGCCCATCGCCGAGGAACATTCCCGCTTTCTGCTCGTTAACAGTATTGAAGCATAATAAAGGATTATCGGTTTCAACAATTCCCACGCGCTGCTTAACCAAAGTATTGATCGAATTCGCCACGGTATAGTTTCCAATGCTTGTTTTTACCGCAGGAAAATTCCGGAAATAATTTTTCAGCTCGTCGCTTATTGTGAACAATGAAAAGCCCTTATCGTAAACCGCTTCTGCATCTGTATATTTTCCGGCGCTTCCGCTGATGTTTACTCCGGGCAGCTTGTCCGATGAATTGGAACTGATAAGAAAATAAGGCGTATTGTTTGCGGCCATCTCATTAACGACCCTTGAGCTGGAAGCGCTGTTCATCTGTACCTGGTCGAGTATAACCAGGCTATAAGGTTTTACCGGCTTATTGAAATCCTGCATCAAATAAGATTCTACTTCGTAATTCTGATTGGCTTCAATACTTTCTTTTATTGCAGCAATATCCGGGTGAGGAGCGGCGGCAAGGATCAGGATCTTTTCACGGTTATCGATCACATCGATAATAAAGCTTTGAATGTTGTTCGTTCTGTTCTGCTCGTTTTCTGCATAGCTTACAAAAGCCGTATACTTCTGGAGGCCGGGCTTGTCGGCGTCAAAAACAAAGCTGAAGGTCTGGGTAAAATTATCGCTGTTCACCAGTATTTTTTGATCCGCCAGCTTTTTTCCATCCTTATTAATGGAAAGTGTCGCGTTTGTTCCTTTCAGTTTTCTCGCGTCAATTGTTATATCGGCAGGGAATTTATTACCCAGGTAAGCCACCTGGTTGTGATCGATCCTTTTAATAAGTATGTCTTTCACCGGTGTGGTATCACCCAGCGCAATCGTATAGATCGGGAACTTCAGGCCTGAGCTTCTGTAAACGGGATTGTTTCCTTTGTTGAATAGTCCGTCACCGGCAACGATCACCGCTCCAAGGTTGCGGTTCGAAAAATTATTTTCTATCTCATCGAATAGAGCGCTGTAATCGCTTTCTTTTCCCTCCAGGTTAAAATCAGCTGAAGGTTTTACGACGTTATCGAAGATGTAAGAACGCACTTCGTAATCCGAACTCAGATCTGTTAACAGCTTTTTGAGATTCTGACGGTATTCTCCTTTGATATAAGCCGAATCTTTACCGTTTGCCAGTGATGCCGAATTATCCTGCGCAATGATGATGAGCGGTTTTTCCTGTTCTGTTACGACATTTTTTAAAAGCGGGCTTAGCAGGAAGAAAGCCAGAAAAGAAACGAGTATGCTGCGGAGAAAAAACAAGATCCCGGAGAGCACTTTGGAAAGGTCCTTGTTCTTCCTGTTCCTGAAATAAAGTATTCCTCCATAAGCCGCTCCCAATAAAACACACAAGAGAACGAATCCTAAAGAATAGCCGGTGATTATTTCGAAGAGGAGAACTGGTTTCAAGGCATTATATAATTAAAAAATAAATTATGAACGTCTCGACTGCGCCCGACCTGACAGTGATCTTCCTGGGTCGTCAGTTCGGGCGCCATCGGGAACAGGCGCAGAGCAACTATAGGGTTCGGACACAATCGGGAATCACATAAATACATGAGTACTAATTTTTTTCTAAGTCAGCATTCCTCCGCACACGCTGATGCACTGGCCGGTAATGTACGCACTCATGTCACTCGCGAGGAAAAGCGTCAGGTTAGCCACATCTTCCGTTGTGCCACCGCGTTTAAGCGGAATCCCTTCTCTCCATTGCTGAACGATCTTTTCATCAAGGGCCGCGGTCATTTCCGTTTCAATAAAACCGGGAGCGATGGCGTTGCAGCGGATATTGCGTGAACCCAGCTCCTGGGCTATTGATTTTGTAAATCCGATGATCCCCGCTTTAGAGGCCGCATAGTTCGATTGCCCTGGATTCCCTTTTACGCCCACAACAGAACTCATGTTGATGATGGAGCCGTAACGCGCCTTCAGCATGGGACGCTGGATAGCTTTGGTGAGGTTGAACACAGACTTCAGGTTAGCGTTGATCACCTCATCCCATTGCTGTTCGCTCATGCGCATCAAAAGCGTGTCGCGTGTGATCCCTGCATTGTTCACTAATATATCTACCGTACCGAAATCGGCCACTACTGCATTTACCAATTCCTCGGCTGCTTTAAAATCCGAGGCGTCGCTGCGGTAGCCTTTTGCTTTTATGCCGTTAGCTGCGAGCTCTTTTTCCATTTCCTGGCCTTTTTCAACAGAACTTAAAAACGTGAAGGCCACATTAGCGCCCTGTTCTGCGAACTTCAACGCCACACCTTTTCCGATTCCGCGTGAGGCGCCGGTGATCAGCGCCGTTTTTCCCTGTAATAGCTTCATACGTTAAGTAAATAGTAATTAGTTTATAGTGAATAGTAAAACAGCAATTGTGAGTTTACAAACCTACGGTTTTTAGGCGCAAAAAGAAAATTCAAAACCAAAGTTTTACTGACGGGTTTTGCTGAACCGCAAGATCAGCGTATTTCATCATTTAGCCAGAAGGATCAGGGGTGAGGCTCCAGATCCACTGCATGAGCAAAGAGTCTTTAATACCCCCACTTCAGATAGATCCCTCCCCAGGTGAATCCGGCGCCGAAAGAAGTGAGAATAATGTTATCGCCTTTTTTCAATTTAGGCTCCCATTCTGCAAGACAGTTGGGAATGCTTGCACAGGTGGTATTACCGTATTTCTGAATGTTCAGCATTACCTTGTCCATTCCAATTCCCATACGCTCCGCGGTTGCCTCTATAATGCGTCCGTTCGCCTGGTGCGGAGCAAGGTAGGCAACATCACCCGCAGTGAGCTTATTCCTTGTCATCATTTCTTCAGCGACCTCCGCCATCTTTACCACGGCTATTTTGAATACCGCTTTTCCGTCCATGGTAATGTGGTGCTGATTATTCTTCACAGTTTCTTCAGTTGCCGGATTAAGGCTTCCTCCTGCCTCTTGGAATAAATATTTTTTTCCGCTTCCATCGCTGTACATGCGTGAATCTAAAACGCCATAACCTTCCGTATTGGGTTCCAGTATTACCGCTGCGGCAGCATCCCCGAACAATACGCAAGTATTGCGGTCCTTATAATCCACAATGCTCGACATCTTATCCGAACCGATCACCATTACTTTTTTATGCGTGCCGGTCTCAATGAATTTGCTTGCAGTGGTCAATGCGTAAATAAAACCCGAGCAGGCCGCCATTACATCAAAGCTCCAGGCATTTGTAGCGCCGATCATATCGCTCACGATGTTTGCGGTAGCCGGGAACTGGTGCTCAGGCGTGGCTGTACACACGATCAGCAATTCGATCTCCTCCGCTTTCATCCCTCTTTTCTCCAGCGCTTTTTTTGCAGCCTCAGCCGCCATAAAAGCCGTCCCTTTGGTTTTGTCCTTCAATACGCGCCTCTCCTCTATTCCACACCGCGCCAGGATCCATTCGTTAGAGGTATCTACCATTCGTTCCAGGTC
>JBJMLS010000125.1:0-6698 GCA_045805185.1 Bacteroidia bacterium
GCGCGGTGTCGCCGCTCAGGATCAGCTTGCAGTCATCACCGCTGAATACATATTCTATAAGGTCGTTCAGTAAATTGTTATAGGAATTTTCTCCGCCGCTGCTTTCACCGATCATGGAAGCTTCATCTACGATAAAAATCGTATTCTTATGGAGGTTGGGAGAGAGGCTGAAAATAATTCCACCTTCCTGCGATGATTCTTTTTTATAGATCTTCCGGTGTATGGTTTGAGCCGGGCGTTCGGCATAATTGCTCAGTACCTTGGCCGCCCTGCCGGTTGGGGCAAGCAATACCGAACGTTTTTTAAAGGATGGCAGGACGCGGCTCAGGTCAGCGATCATTTTTGTTTTCCCTGTACCTGCGTAACCGCGGATGATCAGCACATCGCGACCGGTATCATTGGAGATAAAATCACTCAGCTTATCCATGAGCTCCAGCTGATCAGGCGTTGGCGTGAATGAAAAGCAGGAGAGGAGCGCTTGTTTAAAATGTCCGGGAGTTTGCAACATAAAAAGGTAAAGTTATACTGAAAGCTGTTCTTCAGGTTAAAAAAACAGAATTTTCCATGCATCCTCTTCAATCTCAAGCCCATTAATTAAGCAGAAAATCTTACCTTTGAATCCATGGCCCTGGCTCTAAAACCGACATTAAAAGAACAGCTCAATTGCGTAAAAGAAGATTTTTCGTTCAGGAACAGCGAACAGCTTAGTCTTGTAATTGAGGCCGGAATTGATGGCTTCAGCTACCTGCTCATCGATCCTAAAAACAGCGAGTTGCTGGCCCTGCAAGCCTATACCTTCCAGGCAATGGACAATACCGGCTTACTGGCTAATTTGAAGGAACTCGAATCCAGGCTCGAACTCTTCAGGCACGGATATAAGCAGGTGCTTGTCACCTGGAGAGATAGTTTGTTCACACTGGTTCCGAATGCACTTTTCAAAAGCGAGCAGAAAGACATCTTTTTAAAGTTCAACCATATTTTATCACCGGAGGATCAGGTGATGGCGGATGAGATCAGGATCGCGGATTCGCGTTGCGTATATAGCCTGAGCCGGGAAGTAAAATTATTCTTCGACAAGCATTTTCCTAACCATAAGCTAAAGCATTTTTCAACGGTACATATTGAAGATAGCTTTAGCCAGCCGGATCGAAAAGGAAAGCGCGTGGTCATCAGTATCGGGCAATCTTTAGTGAATATTGCAATTACGGACAAGGGCCTTAATTTTTACAATTCATTTTCGTACCAGAGCAGTGAAGATCTTCTTTACTTCATATTACTCAGCATGGAACAAAATCAATGCGATCCGGTGCTCTCCGAAGTATTTATTTGCGGCGAAATTGAATCCGGTTCAGGGGTGCATAAAATTCTGAAGCAATATATCAAACAGCTTCACTTTCTTGTGAGTGATAAACGGATCATCCGTTCGGAAAAATTCAATACGCTTCCGCATCACTTCTATTATCACCTCGTCAACCGGATCCTATGCGCATAATCGGCGGAACACACAAAGGCAGAATAGTGCATCCTCCCGGTAATCTTGACCTGAGGCCGACTACGGATTTCGCAAAGGAGAGCCTGTTCAATATTCTGAATAACCGGATCTATTTTGAAGATTGCAGCGTACTGGATCTGTTTTGCGGGACCGGTAGCATCTCTTTCGAATTTGCTTCCAGGGGGGCGAAAAGCGTTACAGCGGTAGATGGAAATCACAATTGCACCGCATTCATTAAGGCTGAAGCCGCAAAGCTGGGTTTTGACAAACTCTTCGTATTGAGGTCGGATGTATTCAAATACCTGAAAAGCTGCAGCAATAAGTTCGACATCATATTCGCCGATCCGCCGTTTGCACTGGAAAATATCGAAGAGATCCATAAGCTGGTTTTTGAAAAAGAATTGCTGAACCCCGGCGGTCACCTGGTAATTGAGCATGGAAAGAAAACCGATCTGAGCAGCAAAACACATTTTGAAGAATTAAGAACTTACGGAAATGTGAATTTTAGCATTTTCAGAACACCGGCTGAAAACACTGAAAATACAATATAAGACTTGCCGCTCCGTTAAAGAAAAAGAATTTAGCATCATTATTGCAAACCCCGCGCTTCCATGAGAATCTTCAGCACGCTGTTCCTGTTTATCTTTGCGCAATTCCCTCTTCGCGCACAGAATGTTACGATCAGGGGAGCGGCTCCAACACATGAAGGGAAGGAGATCGCTTTGTATGTTTACAATGATCTCATCACGTATACTCAAACCCGTGAAGTTTTTGATACGGTAGACAGCAAAGGCGGCTTTGAACTAAAGCTTGACGTTTTTCATCAGCAGGCAGTTGTATTGAAGATCGGAAATCTTACCGGAAAGTTATACCTGGAACCTTATTACCAATACGCAATTATTTTTCCCCCGGCGGATACGGAGCGCTTTGCCAATCCCAACAACGAACAAAGTGTGGACATTACGATTATGGGAGATTCCACCGAACTGAACGCGAGAATCATTGATTTTAATACCCAGTTCGATAACTTCTGGGCGAAGAACTATAAAGCTTTCGTTGCCCAGCGCCTTCACCAGCAGCTGGATTCGTTCCAGCTTTATTGCAACAAGCGCTATGCAAAAGTGAAAAATAAGTATTTCAAAACTTATGTGGAATATTCTTTTGCGAGCGTGAACGAAAATACGGGACGGCACCACAATTACATTGCTAAAGCTTACCTGCTGAATAAGCCTGTCCATTATACCAATTACGAGTACATGGAATTCTTTAACCAGTTCTTCAAGCAATACCTCAAGAGTAAGGAAAGCAGCAAGCTCGGCAACAACATTCTTGATATTGTAAATGAAGAAGGCAGTTACCAATCGCTGAATGCAATTTTAAAGGACGATCCTTTGTTGAAGAGCGACAGTATCAGGGAACTGGTGATCCTTAAATCCATGTTCGAGTTTTATTATTATCCGAAATACAATAAGGAGAAAGTAAGCGCGATCATCAGTCAGCTGATGGAACAAACAAAGAATGAAGAGCATAAAAAAATTGCGGCGAACATGCTCCGGATCTTTCAAAAATTACAGCCGGGAGCGCTGGCGCCCGATTTCAGACTCAAGGATGCAAAGGGAAGAGAATTTTCACTCAGTGATTTCAGGGGAAAGTTTGTCTACCTGGAATTCTTCGCTTCCTGGAGCACTGGAAGTTTGCAGGAAATGAAAAAGCTGGAGCAGATCGAAAAAAAGTATGGCGACAAGATCGTCTTTATCAGCGTCAGCGTCGACGATAGCCTGAAGGATTTTACAGATTTTACTAAGAAAAACCCAAAATACGACTGGTTGCTCCTGCATTATGGCAATGACAAGTCTCTGAAAGAGCAGTATGATATTAAAACGGTCCCTGCTTATTTTTTCATTAACCGCGAAGGTTACTTTATACAATCCCCGGCGCAAAAGCCCAGCGAGGGACTAGTAGTGAAGTTCCAGCAGATCTTGAAGGCTCAGACAAAACCCTGCTGGCGACTCCGCTCGATCTGACAGCGTTCTGCCGGACAACCGTGTGCCATCCGTGCGAGCGCAGTCGAGAACAAGTGCGATGGCAATTCGACTTCGACATTTTAACACTCCTCCTGACAGGATGGAGTTCTTCGTCAGATCGGGCGTAGTCGAGATCCAATTATCTACTAATCCACGGGCCGTCCTGCAATTAATTCGTAAATTTGCAGAATGAAAATTCTCTATTCGTATTTAAAGAAATATAAAGGTCTTTTATTTTTTGCTTTTTTTCTTGCCGCCATTAACCAGTGCTTTTCGCTTTGCGATTCTATTATTGTCGGTAAATTATTGAACGAATGCGGGGTGGAACGCGGCAAGTTCGGCAGCGACAAAGTTTGGTTCGTGAAAGTTTTGATGGGATGGATCAGCCTTTCAATAGGTGCGGCCATGGTTTCACGAATAGCAAAGAATTTCCAGGATTACTTCACCAATATCATCATACAACGAACCGGCGCGCAAATGTATACGGACGGGATCCAGAAAGCGCTGGAGCTTCCTTATCACGATTTCGAGGATCAGCGCAGCGGTGAAACTCTTGGGAAACTTCAAAAAGTAAGAACAGATTCCGAAAAATACATTTCGATCCTGATCTCTGTGATCTTTCAGACCATTGTAGGAATTGTATTTGTAATGGCTTATTCATTAAGTATTCATTGGATCCTGGGGCCGATCTTCCTGGCGACAGTTCCCGTTGTTGGCTTTATCAGTTCTTATCTAGGGAAGAAGATCAAAAAGATCTCCAAGCAGATCCTGGGAGAAACCACGGCGCTGGCAGGAGCTACAACCGAATCATTACGGAACATTGAGCTGGTTAAAAGTCTTGGCCTTACTGATCAGGAGATAAAACGCCTGAACCAAACAACCGTTAAGATCCTTGGGTTGGAATTAAAGAAAGTGCGCTTTATCCGCAGCCTCAGCTTTATTCAGGGAACAGTTGTTCACCTGATGCGTTCTTCCCTCATCTTTGTTCTTTATTACCTCATCTTTAAGGACCTCATTAAAGTGGGTGACCTGATGACCCTGATGTTTTTCTCTTTCTTTATCTTCAATCCTTTGCAGGAACTGGGTTCTGTGATCACGGTGTATAATGAAACGCAGGCCTCCATGCATAATTTTGCGAAGCTGATTAGCTCGCGTTCGGAGCCGAAGCCGGAAAAGCCGTCACACCTCGGAAAGATCAGGGAACTAAGATTCAGCGGAGTTTCTTTTAAGCATCAGACAGCGAATACGCACGCGGTGGAAAACATTTCTTTCCAGGTCAATGCAGGTGAGACCATTGCTTTTGTCGGTCCTTCGGGTTCCGGGAAAACCACGCTGGTAAAGCTTCTCGTGGGATTGTATTCGCCGGAACGTGGCGAGGTACATTATAACGCATTACGCTCAACTGAAATTGAAATGACCGAACTGCGCTCGCAGTTAGGCTTTGTAACGCAGGACGCACAATTATTTTCCGGAACGATCAAGGACAATTTGCGCTTTGTGAAACCGGAGGCAACAGATGAAGAAATTATAGATGTATTAAAGAAAGCCGCCTGCCAGAATTTATTAAAGCGGGCCGAGAACGGAATAAACACAACTATTGGCGAGGGCGGAATTAAAGTTTCCGGCGGTGAAAAGCAGCGTCTGTCAATTGCCAGGGCTTTATTAAGAAATCCCGCATTATTGATCTTTGATGAGGCGACTTCGGCTTTAGATTCAATTACGGAAGAAGAGATCTCACAAACGATTCGGAGTATTTCATCCCGCCAGGATCAGATCACCGTTCTCATCGCGCATCGCTTGTCTACCATTATGCATGCCGACCGGATCTATGTTCTGGAACAGGGCAGGATAATAGAGCAGGGAAAGCACGAAGAGCTTAAGGACAAAAAAGGATTATACTACGCCATGTGGAGGCAGCAGATCGGGGAAAGGAAAGCCGATCCGGTTGTTTGAATTTCTTCCTTGACGTAATTAAATATTTGTAGATAACCTTCATCATTTGAATCACTTACGATAATATTACTTAACATAATATTAATTATATTAAATAATTATATTTCAATTTTAACAAGTTATGTTTAAAAGTTATATATTCTTATATAAATCAATATATATTCTAATAATACTTTTGTAGAAACTTTCCTTGATTTGGGTTCGAAAAGAGATTCCGCGAAGCAGATGTCCGTTAAGGTAACAATTATGCAAAACTAAATTTATTATATTAAAGGCTAATATACTTATGGAAATTAAAACAGACTTGTATTTAGGAGATTGCAAAAAAAAACTAAAGGAACTTCCTGATAATTCTGTTGATTTAATCGTTACATCTCCACCATATGCGGATCAGCGAAAAGGAACATATGGCGGAATTCACCAAGACAAATATGTAGAATGGTTTCTTCCTATTTCTAAAGAACTCCTTAGGGTTTTGAAGCCATCCGGCACTTTTATTCTTAATATAAAAGAAAAAGTAGTAGAAGGAGAACGCAGTACCTATGTTATGGAGCTTATCTTAGAAATGCGTAAACAAGGCTGGCTTTGGACAGAAGAGTTCATTTGGCACAAGAAAAACTCTTACCCAGGGAAATGGCCGAATCGCTTCAGAGACTCATGGGAAAGGTTAATTCAATTTAATAAGGATAGAAAATTTAATATGTATCAAAACGAAGTAATGGTACCTATTGGGGATTGGGCAAAATCCAGACTAAAAAATTTAAGCGATACTGATAAAAAGAGGGATAACTCAAAAGTCGGAAGCGGATTTGGTAAAAATATTTCAAATTGGATAAATCGGGATAAAGCTTATCCTACTAATGTTTTGCACCTTGCTACAGAGTGCAATAATAAAAAGCATAGTGCTGCTTTTCCTGAAGAATTACCAGAATGGTTTATAAAACTTTTTACAAAGGAAAATGATATAGTTCTTGACCCTTTCATGGGTTCTGGCACCACACTATTTGTAGCTAATAGAATGAAAAGGAACTCGATAGGAATAGAAGTTATGCCTGAATATTACAACATGGTTAAAAAGCAAATTAAATCTGTAGAGTTATGTAACAATGGCATAACATATTACTTCTAAGTTACTGAATGACTAAGCATTAACATTGAATTTTGTTTGGATTAAAAAAAGGCTTAACCACCTTAGGTTGTATTATTTTATTAATTATATTGAGCACTGA
>JBJMLS010000126.1:0-15861 GCA_045805185.1 Bacteroidia bacterium
AAAAAGTATCAATATAGCTTACGTATAGATTAGAAGTATCAATGTCTTTTTTTAAAACGCTTCCATTCAATTTAACTACTCCCGGATTGTCATTAATTGAAGCAATATCAATATCTACACTCGCATAACTATCATAAGTAATAGTATCAGCAGATGAAACATCAGTATTTCTTGAAACCGTGAAATAAGCGGAGGCGCTTCCATTCCAGTTAGAGGGTAATCCGTAACTTACCTCTATTGACGCTTGTGAAGAAGAATTGGATATTTGCTCATCCTTTTTACAGCCTAATACTAATAAAATTACATAAACAATATATTGACTTCTCATTAATTTCATTCAGATTTATTTAAGCTTATTCCTATTGTAAAAGCATAAATATTGTTTTTTAGATTATACTTGAAAAACAGTATTCGAGGATATACTAAAGACAAATCCATTTTAATAAGTCTTCGTCCTGCCTTGAAAAAATAGCCAAGCGAAACAGCCAGAGGAGAATAAAAAAGAATTGATTTTTCACTATCTGCAATATTTTCATAAGTACCGGAATTAGATTTCTCAGTTATTCCAATATAGCTTGTTTTTTCTTGTGAGATCATCGGATTAATACTTCCACTAATAGAGAAGCGAGAACCAGCAATATACTTTTTAAGGCTTAAACCAACGGAGATAAAATCCTCTGTTGTTTTGAAATCAATATTACTATATGATCCCTTAACTGTCCCGTGACTGTTATATTCATATTTAAGCCGGCCTGAAATTAATTTTAAAAAAAAGAACGTTTTACCTTTTAATCTTTTTTCAATTGAGAAGCCAAAAGAAGGGAAAAAAAAAGGTTTATTTCCACCTTTAGAAAAATAAAAATTTCCTTCACGAGGTTCATAAAAAGGAATTAAAGGAGGTTTAAAAGAAGTCGATCTTAACTGATTACAAATAATACCTCCCTCTACATAAAATTTTAATGAATCACGTTGATGGGCAACCATTGTTGAACAATGAAATAATATTATATATAATGAGATTTTTAAGCCTCCTTTCATAAACCATTCTAATTAATTTTTACTAATCTAAGAAACCTGACCTCATTATCAGAACTAAATTTAACAAAATAAATTCCTGGCTCCAAATCGATTATATTGTATTCTTTTTGATTTCCGAACTTCTTTACGACGATACCCTTACAGTCCACAACTTCAAGATATTCAACCTGAGCGTTTATATGAAATGTACTAGAAGTAGGGTTTGGGTATTAAAAGCAAATTCCACCGGATAAGGTCATAATATCGTTATGCAGATAAGCGCCGGACAAATACCTGGATGGTGTAATATTCAGCAAGCCGTGTTTATACTTTGCTTCTATTATGACCCATGTTTTTTTTACTTTTTGCAAATACGAAAATTTAAGGGCAGTAGAAATATCGAAGGGTGAAATATATCCCCGTTTATTAGTAATTTTTTCCGGCGTATATGTTGAGCTTGTTGCGGTAGTGTAATATAAATCCTTGTTACCGCTTATAGTCGAATAGGGAATCGCATCAGCGCTAATACCTAATCCGACCAGCAATCTGTTCTTTAAAAGTGCTACGTTACCATAGAAAGGAATGGAGATAATGTGTAGCTTCAGTTTGAGATTTGAAAACGTGCCTATATTATATTTATCCGGAGAGGCGGTTTGGGCGATGTAATATTGTGCGAAAGTGTACTCAATCCCCGTTTGGAAACGGTAAGGCTTCTTTGACTTTAAAAAGTAAGCAAAGCTCAAATTCGGCCCATAAAAGACTTTTGGAACGCTCTTGTCATAATGGTTTGATTGATAAGAATAGGGTGACGTATCGTGGTTACTATACAAATCGAAGGTGCTACATGCGCCAACTACCAGGTACTTCCGGTTATAAATCGAATCGGATTGGCTAAGTCCGCTATGCAAAAAGCAGATTAAAATTACCAGAGATATTTTTTTGATATTTATTGCCACTTAGCTACTCTGCTTTTGCCTTGAAAAATTTGTAAGCAAGATAGGTATCAATGCTTATTCCCTTTGAGTTCGTAAGACCAGTCATCACCTTTGCTAAAAAATATCGGGGTCGGTAACTATAATTAAAATTAAACTCCCAATCTCCATTCTTTTGATTTTCGCTAAAAACAGTCCCGACCTCAACGGCTACATAATGCTGACTACTCATGCCCTTTTGGATGAACAACAAAAGTATGAATAGCATGAAAAAACGGCAATAATTAATAAGTTTTGGTCGCAGCTTGCAACTGCAGCCCTTCTCTAAAATATATTCACAACAATTCAAAGAATAATTGAATGTCATTGCACCGTTTCTCCTTTTCGTAAAAAATACTCAGGCTTCTTAACGAGATTATATTGTATCGAAAATAGTCCTGATAATCTAAACGAAAATGTATCGTTATGCGGGAGATCAATCCAGAACTGGTCGAAATAGCCATTAACTCCATACCTGAGGCGGCTATTAAATGGATTGTAAAAAACTCCACTATATAAAAAACCTCTCAACTCGTTGATGTAATTACGGTTTTTACTTGTTGTTGAAAAAGTACTTATTAAGGCCCCTGTGTATTCATATCCAATTCCAATCTGCATGGAATATATCCGGGTTGAATTTGTTCCTATTCCCAAAATAATACCTGAACGAGAAATAGGGCCAAACTCCTTTGAGTTACTAACTCCCACTAATGTTTTTACAAGAAGATATTTGGGCCTGAGTGTATAATTCAGGTTAAATTCCCAATCGGGATTCTTTTGGATTTCTGTAAAAACCGGGCCAGCTTCACCACCGATGTAATGCTGACTGCTCAGTCCTTTGAAAAATAAAAGTAAAACCCAGAGTAAAAACAAAAAGCGTGCGTTCATTTTCCGTCTCCTTACTGTACCGTTTCTCCTTTCCGTAAATAATACTCCGGTTTCCTTACTAAATTATATTGAATAGAAAAAAGGCCCGAAAATCGGAAGTAGACTATATCGTTGTGCGGCAGATCTAAAGCAAACTGATCCAAATAGGCGTTCAAGCCATATCTTATCCTACTCTTAAAGGGGTTATAAAAAAAACCGCAATGGAGTATTATGGTAGGCCAAGACTTATAATAAACGTGGTTCTGCAATTTGGAAGCGCTGCTTATAAAGGCTTTTGACTGCACCCAACCTACACCCAACTCCATAGAGTAAATTCGTGTTGAATTCGTGCCGAGTCCAATCATTATTGCGGATCGCGCAATTGGGCCAAACTCCTTTGAGTTCATAAGACCAGTCATCACCTTTGCTAAAAAATATCGGGGTCGGTAACTATAATTAAAATTAAACTCCCAATCTCCATTCTTTTGATTTTCGCTAAAAACAGTCCCGGCCTCAACGGCTACATAATGCTGACTACTCATCCCTTTTTGGACGAATAATAAAGGTATAAATAGCATAAGAAAGCGGTGGAGCATATTTAGTCTTGTTTGATAAATGGCTTTACGACAATGGAGCCACTTGAAAACACAAATTTAATATAATAAATGCCATTGTTCCATGCTCTGATGTTTATTTGTTTAGCCTTGCCGGAGGCCAACTTCCTTCCCAAACGATCTGTTATCTGCATCTCATACAAGTCAGCAAATTCACTGTCCGGCATTTCAATGTTTATCACATCTGAGCCAGGGTTTGGGAAAATGCTAATGAGGCCATTATCCAATTCCGAGGTTGGCAACAGGGCCATGCTAAACCGGCCTGAAATACTTGTAGGCAAATATAAGCTGTCCTCATACGCTTCATTTAAGCTATCTATCAATTCGGGATGATAAGCCAGCAGGCTATCCATTACAAACTGATCGCTTTCAAAGTTCATACTGTCTATTCCGGCGAAAAGATCAATCTCAGTTTGCGCTAAATCACTTGTCTGCTGCCTTTCGCTGAGTCCGTCGCAGTCCGTAATAACTGCTTCAAAGTATTGCCCATCCTCTATTCCTGAGCCACCGTAAATTCCGATCTCTTCAGAAGCCCTTAAAAAAACAGGAGGCGAGTGGAACCCATTACTTGCTTTAGGAGCCTCGGAAAGAAAGTTGCAGTTATTGGTATGGTTGCCCAGCGTAACAATATTGCCCGAGCAAAAGCGGGTATTCCCGGTTTGGTAATCTACATCAAACATGCTACACGAAGACATGGGGAAAACGCAGTTAAAGGGCTGGTAGACCTTTACCCAATCCACCTGCACCTCCATATCAGTAGGCGAAAAACCCGCCATTGAATTGTCTTTATAATCGTACTTGACGTTGGTATTAATAAACATTTCCATAGGCACATCGTTACGCGGAAAAGTGAGGTCTTCATCTACCTTTTTTGGCCAGTTCATTGTCTGCATGTCAAGGCAGCTGTATTCTTTCGAAGGGTCGTTGGCGTCGGTATTATAATGACAAGTAGCTTGGGGCCAATAAGGGCCTTTATAGTATCTTGTTGAGGTTCCTACCAATTTCCCATCCACATAAATACCCAACTGGTAATTCGTCCAGTAAAGCTTAAAAATATGGAAGTCATTAAAAAAGTTTCCGCCAAATTTTGATTCAACAGGAAACTTATCACCACGCTCCTTCGGGTCACTAACTCCTCCACATCTCTTATGAGTAGTCATCCTCATATCCTTATAGGCCAAACAACCCCCATCCTGATCATAAAATTCAAATACGTCAATCTCCTGAGCAGCATTATTTCCCAAGAGCCAGAAGGCCGGCCACATATTGGGATTTTCGGGCAGTTTGATCCTGGCTTCAAATACACCTTCTCTAAAGGTATTTAGGGATTTGAGCAGTGCTGCTGTGAAATCATAGGTGTGCGTGCCACAGGGATTATTTGGATCGGGACTTGGGTCGGCGCTGGTACTCTCCTGGATAACATTCAAATGTGCGATACCGTTGCTTACCGAAAGGTTATGGTTATAAGCGTTCTCAGAATTGCCATACCAGTTTGCATCGCTGCCGCAATTTCCAGTTACGTTACCATCGTTGGTAAAGCCAAAGTTAAATGCCCAGAGGTTAGGAAGATCTTCCTTACAGTCAAAATTCTCTTCAAACACGAGCCTCCAATTGGCCGAGCTGAAAGTACTGCAATCAACCGGCCTGTTTTCGCTGACTTTTATCCGGGGTTCACATTCATTATCAATTTTAGAAAACCTCCTTGGATAATGATGCGCTAACTGCCCTTGTATCTGAAGACCTGCCAAAAGCAGAGCCACTATCAGAAATGTTATTTTTTTCATTGGCGGTTTAGCTTGCTTTTTAAATCCTTTATTTCTTCGTCCTGTTTAATTACATACAGGTACAGCGCTTCTATCTTTTCCAACAGCATTTTATCCATTGAATTTACATCGTAGCCATTTGCCATTATCTCATCTGTAGAAGGTACATCCGGGAGATGCTTTTCCTTGTTCACATAAGTTTTAATCTCCTGGAGGCTGAGCAGCTTGTAATCGTTTTCAAACACATAGTCCGCCCAATTAGTAGGTTTCAGTACGAACAAGGATTTAGCGGATATTTCTCCTCCCACAGTTAGCATCGCGTTTTCGTGGATTGAGCCTTGCGCCACTCTTAACGCACCAATATGTGTTGTTCCATCCGGCAGAATTTCAAACACGGTTTTATTGGTAGAGGAAAGATCAGGATTGAGGATTTTTAGTGGCTGCTGGGTAAAACCCGTGCCGTTTCCAAAGTTCAACGACTTTGTACTAATAGTAAGCTTGGTGTAAATATCTCCAAAGTTATAGGCGGCCCCATCCGGCTCTCCTATAAAAATGCCCTCACCCTTAAACGATACCATATTCGATCCGTTAGAACTCAAGTGACCAAACCCATTCTCATCCTGGTATAATTTAATTGCTCCATACTGGTTGGCAATAGTGATCCGGCTTTCATTGGCAAGACCAGCAGTAAGACCGTCTGCAAAAAGCGTCATGCCAGTGGGAGCAACATCCGTAATATTGAATTTATCGTTTATTGTAAGGTTACTTGATCCTACAACCGTTTTTCCATCATTACGAACGGAAATTTGCTGAACACCTCCTGCCCATATATTAAAGGGTTGAGCGGTTAATGTTCCAATAAAATCAGTTGAGGAACTGGATATTGAGTTCCCTCCTAACACCCAGGCTGATGCTGATGGTGTAGTGGCTGTTCCAAAGATCAGCTTTCCGGTGTTATCTACTAACACAGTCCTTGTTCCTTGTCCGGAAAGGCTTTTGGTCGTTAAAGAGCCCCCGAGGTAAGTCGTCCCATCCGCAAGCACATTAAAAGAATTTTGATATCCCTGAGCGCCGTTGAAGATGGAAAGCACATTCGCATCTGATCTATCAGTAAAAAACTTTGTTACATAATTACCAGGACCACTATTTCCAAAACTGGAACTAATTACTGCTCCTGTCTTATCTAATGAATTTAGATTAAGAGCCACACCCAAATCACGACCCGGTCCACCGATCTCCACATTTTTACCCATGCCCACAACGCCACCGCTCGAACCGGTACACATAGCTACATCTTTTCCACAGAAGTAATTAATAAGCAAGCCTCCTGATGGTTGTCCACCCTGCACATCGATAGAGCTGCAGGTTGACCAGGACTGCAAGTTCATTACACTTCCACCAGGATTGTACGCGCCTCCATTGCTATCGTCAAATAGCTGAATCATGCCTCCGATCTGGTGAATATTTTGAGGAACCCCCGGAGCCAAAGGATTTTTGGGCGCCAGGCATGGATTGAGGGGTAATACGTAAGGATTCGTAGCTTTTCCATAGCTTATAATGGTAGAGATGCCGTTCGGTGCAAGACTGGCCCTGAATCCTGTTGTGCTATTCAGCATCAGTCCCTGCTTTCCGGTGAGCACGCCCTCAATAGTGGCATTACCGCTTACGCTCAGATCCCCGTTCAGTTTCAGGTCGCCAAAAACCCTGGTCTTTCCATATATTCCGCGCGTGCTGTCCATTTTAATGGAATCCACGTTAATACTCGGACTATGCAGGGATTTAAGAACAGTCACAAACTCTTTCACGACTAAACTCCTTTCAAAATAACCTCCGCCTCCTACTTTTAGCATGTAACTGGCTATAGGATTTGTGATCCCGGCAGGGTGAATGATGAATTCCTTATCACCATTAACTCCACCATCGAAAATAAAATTTCCTGCAGCATCGAATTTTCCGCGGATGGTGTTATTTGTTTTTATGGTGAGATCAGTGGAATTTGTAGTTCCGATAAAATCAGAGTTCAATGCATTGTTACCTGTATTCTTCCAGCTGGAGTTCTGTGCGTTGGAACCGGCATTGCTGTTTTGCCCCTTTGAGGCGCTGGCCATGCCTAAAAAAGCTGCCAGGATCAGGAAATAGTTTTTCATGCGTTCGGAATTAAAAATGGTTTATACAAGAATATAACATTTTCTTTAATAAACAGGTACAGCTTATCGGGAATAAGGCGCTGTTCATCTAATGACTATCGTCTTGGACGGACCTTTCTACACAATAAAGGTCCCTTCATAACGGAACCTTTATTGATCAGTGTAATTTGGAGAATGCTTAGTTAAACTCTCTATTTCTTCTGCTGAGTTCAAGTGAGCATCAATAGCCGGGACGACAATACGGAAGCGCAACAAAACAATTCAGATGCCCTGAGTGAAATGTCAGATGCGACCAAAGCACGGTTGCTGAGCGGACCTTGTGAGCGAAGTCGAACTGGCCAAAGGTTGTTGAGCGGACTTGCAGTGAGCGAAGCCGAACTGAGCACTAATTACACCCCGCCTCCCTGTACACTGTTTTCACTTTCGGATTATCCAGCACCTGGAAACTCATGTACGGTTCGCCGAATAATTTACAGTATTTCTCCTGGTTCCTTTGTTTCGCTTTTTCAAGGGCCTCAGGAAAAGTACGGGAGAAGAATTTCTCCGGCACATGCGAGGCAATGGCAATATAGCCGAACAGCAATTTATCATCCGGGTTCTCCACCCTTACATAAGGCTCTAAGATATTCGCCGCGAAACGGTAATCCTTCGCGCGCGAAAAAGCATAGGCCAGCTTCAAGGCATTCTGCCAGGTGGCGTCCTTGAAATTATAAAAGGACTTGATCTTATCAATACAGGCTTCCACCTGCGCTTCCGAACCTTCCAGTGTATCCAGAGCATCCATGATCTTAAACTGCCATTCAATGTTCAATCCGTCAATTGCCTTTTTGGAAACATCGGTCTTATAGAACGCGTCGATCTTCGCCTGCATGTCGGCCTGCGCTGTTTTATCGCCAATGGTTGAATCCAGCATTAATTTGCAGTAAAGGGCGTTAAAATTCACGATATTATTTGTACCGTCAAGCGCCTGGATCTTTTTGATCTCCGCGTACTGATCCTCATCCACTACTTTACCATTGGTCACATAATCGTAATACACTTTGTTCATCATCACTCCCGCGTTCTTCGCGTCGACAGGGATCTGGAGATAATCCCAGGCTTCGGCTGTATATTGCTTGTCGCGCACCTTTTTCGCGATATAATCCATGATCTTATAGGCCTGCTTGAAATTTCCGGATTTCACCGCGCGCGCGAACTGCACCGTGGAAAAGCGCTGTTCCTTATCGCCGCTGATATCATAGGTTACATCCATCACGATCTGCGCAAAACGCTCTTTAGCCAGGCTCGGCTCCAGTTCTTCCGCTAAACCGGGCTTGGAATTAATGGTTTTGATCGCTTCCTTCTTGGACATCTTGGTCAGGTAATCGTATTTACCATCCTCCATTTCCAACTGGAACAGGCCCCAGGAATCATTGGTAATAATACTTGGGGTAATGGCATTCTGCTGCATGCTTTGAAGGACTTTTACAACGCTCTCCGCACGTTTCCGCTGAAGACGCGCATTGGAAACGGAGTCGCCCTCAATGGAGGAATAGGCGTAGATGTACAAGCCGTCGATAATAAAATCAGGCTCCTGCAAAGCTTCCAGGAAAGGTTTTACATCTTCAGGCTTGAACTCCGATTTGTTTTTCTCGAAAGGAATCGTAAAATTCAGGATAGAACTTTCCGAACGCGGCTCAAAAGGCGGAATCCAGGCGCCAACACTTTCAGGCATGGGAAGCATTTCTAAAGGAGTGTTCGAATCCTGGTCCCCGTCTTCCATATAAGAGCGCAAAACAGTTTTACAAACATAACCGTCCTGTATGATCAGCAGGTTCAATTCGTATGGCCCCTTGAATTTAGGCAGCTTGCCCATTTCGACTATGAGCTTATTAATTTTCTGGTTCTTCTTTCCTTTCGGATCAGGCTTCACCAGGTTCTTCGCGAAGATCTTATCCTTATTAAGCGGCTTTAACATTACACCCTTATTGCGGAGGTTATTGTCCATAATATTATAATCTGCCTTGCTGTATTGATCCTTCTGCACAATATCCACTGCTAATGCATCGGATGATTTTTTGAGCAGACGCTTGAGGTTCTTTAAATTATCGTATTTCAGGTAGACCTTCCCGTTTTCCACATATAAGCCCCTCTGCAGTGTTTCCGCATCTTTGAATTTCTCACAGTTCTTGCATTTACGCGCCTCCGGATCTTTCAGGCTTTTGGATTTGGTGTTGAAAGGAACAGCCAGCTCGCTTTTCTTTTTCACACCCGCGTTAAAGCTTTGGAAATTTCCGAATACAACAGAAACATAGAGCCTTTTGCTTTGCTGATCGGGCTGGGCCGAAATGCCAATGTAAACGCTGGCAGGATTCAAAATAACCTCTTTCTCTTTTTTCCCAAGCGACCATTTCTGAAAGACCGTCTTCACAATATCTTTTGGCGCCATTTCGCTTTTTCCTTTACCGATCGGACTGGCGATCACCAGTTCCTGGCCCTTCGTTGTGCCGCCCGCTTTTTTAATCCGCTTGGGAATGGTTTTTACCGATAGGTTCGCGTCCGCCTTTTCATTTTTTGCCATTTCCGCTGCGCTCGATCCTGCCGCCTTCACCAATACGGTTTCATCCAGGTCAAAAGAGTCGAGGCCGTTCGTCACTCTGAATTTATTCAGCTCATGCAGCAGCAAGCGGTTAAATTCTTCAGAATTAAAGTCCATTGACGTGGTTTCCGTCTTTTTATTTTTCTGCGCGAATGCCGAAACAGATGAGAAAATGAAAATGATCAGGGTCAGTTGAAGTGCTTTTTTCATCGAAAACCGGGTTGGTTGAATCAACAAGTATAAAAAATAAAAACCAGCAAAACCGCTTTTCCTGTTAAAAAAAATCAACAGGAAAACCTAGTCCGGGGCTTCGCTATTTTTTAAAGCGATTGCTTCTGTGTTTAGCTTATTTCTTTTATATTCGTGCTTCATGACGGGCGGGAGAATCCGCTTTCTGTTTCATCAGAAGCCATTTCTCTCCAAAAAACTGTACTAAAGAATGAAAAAAATACTTGTAGCCAACCGTGGAGAAATAGCATTGCGGGTAATGCGCAGCGCGCGGGAAATGGGAATCCAGACCGTTGCTGTTTATTCGGAAGCCGACCGCAACGCGCCTTTTGTACGTTACGCAGATGAGGCCGTATGCATTGGCCCGCCACCAAGCAGCCAAAGTTATTTGAATGGCGATAAGATCATTGAGGTCTGTAAAAAGCTCGGCGTCGATGGCATTCATCCGGGTTATGGCTTTTTATCTGAAAATGCCGGCTTCGCACGAAAAGTGAAACAGGCGGGAATCACTTTTATTGGTCCCAGCGCAGAGGCAATGGACCTGATGGGTGATAAACTATCCGCTAAAGCTGCGGCTAAAAAATTCAAGGTGCCCATGGTGCCTGGAAGCGAAGGAGCCTTAAAAGATCTGAGTGAAGCCATCTCGGTGGCAAAGGCAACAGGTTTTCCTTTACTGATCAAGGCATCGGCAGGCGGCGGCGGAAAAGGCATGCGCATGGTTGAAAACGTGGAAGAAGTAGAAGAACAGATGAAGCTGGCCATGAGTGAAGCAAAATCGGCTTTTGGCGACGATGCGGTCTTTATTGAAAAATTTGTATCCGGTCCAAGGCACATCGAGATCCAGGTGCTGGCCGACAATCACGGGAATGTGCTTTATCTTTTCGAACGCGAGTGCTCTATTCAGCGCCGTCATCAAAAAGTGATCGAAGAAGCTCCCTCATCGGTTCTTACTCCCGAACTGCGCAGGCAGATGGGAGAATGCGCCGTGAATGTATGCAGAGCCTGCGATTATAGTGGAGCAGGCACCGTTGAATTCCTGCTCGACGATAAAATGAATTTTTATTTCCTGGAAATGAATACGCGCCTGCAGGTTGAGCATCCGGTGACAGAAATGATCACCGGCCTTGATCTCGTGAAGGAACAGATAAAAGTGGCGCGTAATGAAAAGCTCAGCGTGAAGCAGGAGGACCTGAGAATTAACGGGCATTCGGTTGAAGTTCGCGTGTATGCCGAAGATCCGCAGAATAATTTCCTGCCCGATATCGGAAGATTGAGCACATACAGGATCCCGAAAGGAACCGGTGTTCGCGTGGATGACGGCTTTGAAGAGGGAATGGAGATCCCGATCTATTACGATCCGATGATCGCTAAGCTTGTCACCCATGGCAAAGACAGGCAGGAAGCGATCGACAGGATGCTCCGCGCAATTTCAGAATATAAAATTACCGGGGTGGAAACGACTTTGGATTTTTGTTCTTTTGTGTTGCAACATAAGGCTTTTGTCTCGGGAAATTTTGACACTAATTTTATAAAGCACCATTATCAGCCATCCATGCTGATAAAAGAAAGAACTGATGAGGCGGAAGTGGCTGCCTTATTCGGGGCTTACCTTATGAATACGGCTGATCTTACTGAAAAACAAAGCGGAAACGCCGAAGTTGTTAAAAAGTCCAAATGGAAGCAGAACAGGCTGCTATAAAACAACAACATTTGGGTTACTTTTACGTATAACTCAGTATAAACGAAAAACTTCCAATGAGAAGTTCACTCTTCATACTACTTTTATCTCTTTGCTTTACTTCTTTTGCCCAAACCGAAGATGAAATTAAAGTTCCGGCTTCAAAAGGCATTGTGCTTCCGGCGCTCGTTGTTGGAACGGATACCTTCGCTTACGTAGGTTTGCCTATCGTTACCATTGAAACCCAAATGTCTTTTAAAACCCGCAGGCAATATGCCCAGTGGACCCGCTTAAAATACAATGTAAAGAAAGTTTATCCCTACGCCATTGTTGCTTCCGCGCGCTTAAAGGAATACGAACAGATACTGGATAAAATGCCGAATGACGCGATGCGGAAAGCGTATATGAAAGAGGCGGAAAAAAAACTGGAAAAGGAATTCGGGGATCAGTTAAAAAGCTTAACCATTACACAGGGACGAATCCTTATCAAACTCATCGACCGCGAAACGGGTCATTCCTCTTACGAGCTGGTGAAACAATTGCGGGGTAATTTCTCGGCCTTTATGTGGCAAAGTCTGGCTTCACTTTTTGGTTCCAGTCTTAAAACGGAATACGATGGCAACGGCGAGGATCAAATGATCGAGCTTGCCATTAAGCAGATCGAGGCGGGCGAATTTTAAGACAAGCTTCTCACACTAACAACCGGACATTTTTTTATCGGGTAACCGGCTCTTCGAACTACTTGTTCAATACGATCCGGAAAGTTGTTCCAACACCTGGCTCCGAACGCTTCACAAATATTTTTCCGTTATGATAATTCTCAATGATGCGTTTGCATAGGGATAAGCCAAGTCCCCATCCCCGCTTTTTAGTAGTAAAGCCCGGCTCAAATACAGTTTTATTCTTTCCTTTCGGAATTCCTTTTCCCGTATCGCTGATGTCGATATAAACAAATTGCGTAGCATCGGTAACTTCAACTGTAATGGAGCCTTTTCCATCCATGGCATCGATAGCGTTCTTACAAATGTTCTCCACCACCCATTCAAATAAAGGGACGCTTAATTTTGCCTGAACGGAGCGATGGTTATTGATCACCGAAAACTGCACATTTTTGGATGTCCTCAATTTTATATAATTAACGCTGTGCTCAAGTACCTGCGCCACATCTTCGTTTTGCAAATTAGGCTTTGAACCGATCTTTGAGAAGCGTTCAGTGATCGTATTCAAACGGTCCAGGTCCCGGTTGATCTCTTTTAATGTTCCATCATCCACTCCCTGTGCCTTCAGCAGCTCCATCCATGCCATCAGGGAAGAAAGCGGGGTCCCTAACTGGTGAGCGGTTTCTTTACTCATTCCCACCCACACCTGGTTCTGCTCCGATTTGCGCGCCGTACTGAAGAGCGTGTACGCAATGAGCAGGAATAAACCAATGACCCCGAACTGGAAATAAGGATAGTATTTCAGTTGAGTAAGCAGGAAGGACTCTTCGTAAAAAATGTAATTCTTTCCTGCGCTTCCCAGGTCAATAAGAATAGGTGGATTCTGCGTTGACATCTCCAGGATCCGATCTTCCATTAAAGCGGGTGATGATTGCGTGACAGAATCAATATTACCGCTGAGGATCACATTCCTCCGCGTTGAATCCGTATAAATAACAGGGACAGAATTTGTATTCAGGGCCACTTCCGAAATAAACGATTTGATCAGGCTGTCAAAGACCAGCTTGATATCTGCAAACACCTTTGAGTCGTTGTAATAGAGGTAATTCTTTTTTCCTTTCAGGTATTCGATCTCAATGGGCGGATAAGCCTTTTTCATCAGGTTCAGCTGCTCACGCACGTAACTTGTATCATTTTCGCGGAGCGGATCCAGGTTGCGCTTACCGGTAATCTTATCGTTGTTGGTAAGAATGACCGGTACAGTAGTATTGTTCTGCAGCACGCTTAGCACAAAGGTAAAATCAGCCGCATCGCTCGAAAGTCGCTTGGTAGCCTCGGCGTAAAGCTCCGCTTTTTTTCTTTCTTCGATCTTTATCTTGGAAAATAACTCTTCGGTAAATTTTACGAGTTTGGCTTTTCGTTGAACTGCTTCGGCCCATAACTTAACTTTGGATCGTTCGTCGTCGGCGATCTTTTTAACCAGGCGATTCGTATACCACAGTGAAACGATAACGATAAGTATCGCAGCAACGAATAATAAGATCTTCCACTTTTGTTTCTGAACGTAGATACTCACGGTAAATGAAAATTTCTTGGCAGCTGTACAGCGCGCCAAATATATACATTAAGTTACAAAGAAAATTGCGGAATCCCTAAACAAATTACTCAGGGCGAAAACTCGACGGGGAGGTACAAGGACACGGTAACGGCCTGTCCGTTGTCTTTACCGGGTTTCCATTGGGGCATAATGCTGAACAAACGAAGCGCCTCCTTATCCAGCTTTGAGGATCCGCAGCCCTGAAGTATTTTCACGTTCTTCACTTCGCCTTTTTGGCTTACAATAAAATTCATAAAGGCGGTGCCTCTAAAATTGTTCAGCTTCAACTCTTCCGGAAAATGAGTATTGCGCCTGATGAAAGCCTGCAGAGAATCTTCGCCTCCCGGAAACTGCGGCATGTCCTCCACGTCAGAATAAACCGGCTCTATAGCGGGCTCATTCTGCGCAATACCTGCTGCAGTCAAAAAGATCAGGCTAAGAATTGTTAGGCACTTCTTCATTCTATACAAAATTAAAGAATGACATTGGGAATCCGTTCTCAAAATCCACCCGAATAGGCCGGATCAGCCGGTATTTTTCAACAAAAAAGCATCGAATTGTTAATAAAATGGCTTAGCAGGACTATTCCGGATAAATATCCACATTGAGGTAAAGGTGTACGTCTACATCTTCATCCTTATCCTTGCCAGGGATCCAGGCGGGCATGCTGTTGAATACGCGGACCACTTCGCTGTCAATTTTTTCATAACCGCAGGTTTGCAGTACCTGGACATCTTTTATTTTTCCATTTTTAGCAACGGTAAAACTAACAAAATTGTTACCCTGGAAATTGATCAGCCGGAATTCGAAAAAGTACTCGATATTTCTGTGTAAAAAAGCCTTCAGTGAATCTTCGCCTCCCGGGAACCGGGGCATCTCATCCACATCCGCAAAAACACGTTTTTCCAGTGGGGCATTATTTTGAGCGCAAAGGCACAGGTTCAGAAAAACAAAGCAAATAATAAGAATGCCCTTTTTCATAAAAATTAAAACTACGCAAAATTTATTAGAATTAAAAATCCCCGTCATCTTCCGTTTCTTCTTTTATGGTTTTTCCCTTTTCCTTTAACGGAGTTTCCTGCCGCTTACCTTCTTTCTTTTTCTGATCACCGAAATCGACCTGAAATTTCTGGTCTGCCTTTTTCACTTCTTCATTCTTATTTTTAAAATTTGCAGTGTCTTTCTTAAATAATCCGAATTCCTCGAAAAGTATTTTTTTCAGGTTCTTTTTTTCTTCTTTTATATCTTCTTTGATCTTATCTTTCATCCCTCTCCTGTCGTATTTAATAATGGGCTTGTCCAGTGTACCTGTCATCGTGAGGAATACGGCCCGCTTGTTATCAGGATCATTTTCAACCAGTGAAAGCTCTTCATCCAATTGTTTATTCTTACCCGGACGCTTTGCTAACACCTCGCTCAAAAGGAGCCGGATGTGGTAATCGATCTCATTGTTAAACGTATGGGTTCCATAAAAATCCATATTCATTGCATTGTTCTTAATGCTTGTTCTGGAAATACTGATCACCTCCTCCTTTATTTCAATGCGGCTCTGCAACGTAGCAAATTTTATATCCTGGAGTTCTTTCAGCTCAACATATTTCGACAAACTTTCAAGAGGCTTGTAATTCACCAGCTGACCACGCTCAATGGTAAGGTCGCAGCTTGCAACAATGCTTTTTGGGTCAACTGCCAGGGCCCTGCTCCACCGTGAGGAAAAATCAATGCTGGCTGTAGCAATTCCA
>JBJMLS010000127.1:0-14701 GCA_045805185.1 Bacteroidia bacterium
AAAAGGCTTCGAATTCGGCAGCGGCTTTGACTCGGCGAATTATAAAGGCTCGGAACTGAATGATCAGTTCATTCCGGGCAAAGAAACACATACAAGAACTAACAATAGCGGGGGCATCCAGGGCGGGATCAGTAATGGCGAGGATATTTATTTCCGTGTTGCATTTAAACCTGTTGCCACAATTATGAATGAGCAAACAACAGTAAACAGCAAAGGAGAGAAAATTGAAATGAGCGGGAAGGGGCGTCACGATCCCTGTGTCCTTCCGCGCGCTGTACCGATCGTAGAAAGCATGGCTGCGCTGGTCATCGCAGATCATTTATTGAGGAACTTGTCTTCAAAATTAAATAGTCCAAACAAAAGTTTATGAATTTCAAAAAGAACGGGCTTATTCTCAGTATACTCATCGCAATGATCATTGGTATTATCATTGGCGCAATTGTCAATAAGAATCAAAGCGATTATTTTGAGGGACAGAAACAAAGCATAACTAAGGTCTTTACGGAAAAATCAAAGCCAATTGTTGCTTTTATCTCTAAGCAGGAAAAGCAAAGCAAGAAAGACATAGCATCCTCTTTTTCCATTCTCAGCGAGATATTTTTGCGACTCATCAAAATGATCATCGCGCCTCTTGTGTTTTCCGTCCTGGTAGTTGGCGTTGCTAAGGTTGGTGATTTTAAGTCGGTAGGCAGGATAGGAGGGAAGACCATACTCTATTTTACTTTCGCAACGCTCATTGCCTTAATGCTTGGACTGGCGATTGTTAATGTTTTTGAACCTGGAAAATCCATGAAGCTGGACATGCCCGAAGCAGGCGCAGATACGGGGATCAAGCCGAATACCCAAACCGCGAAAAATTTTGTGTCGCATGTTATTCCCGAAAGTATCATTGGCGCCATGGCGAATAATGAAGTGCTGCCAATAGTGGTTTTCGCCCTGTTCTTTGGAGTTGCTGTTGCTTCCATTGGCGCGCATGGGGAGATCATTGTAAAATTTACAGATGCTGTTGCCCAGGCCATGTTCAAGGTCACTAATTACGTGATGAAATTTGCTCCGTTGGGTGTTTTTGGAGCGATCACCGCTGTCGTCGTCACGCAGGGATTGGATGTACTGAGCGGTTACCTTTATCTTATCGGTTGTTTTTTCGGCGGCCTGCTCTTCTTTGTTTTCATTGTGCTCTTCCTGATCTGCTTCATTTTAAAAATAAAATTTTTCAGTCTGCTGGCCCATGTAAAAGAACCCTTATTGCTTGCTTTCAGTACTGCCAGCTCAGAATCGGCCATGCCAAAAACAATTGAAGCGCTTGAAAAGTTTGGCATCTCCAACCGTGTTGTAAGTTTTGTATTGCCCCTGGGTTATTCCTTCAACCTCGATGGCTCAATTATGTACATGACCTTCGCGACCGTATTCATTGCCCAGGCTTATGGCATTGATATTTCTTTTGGGTACCAGGTTAAAATGATGCTCATTCTTCTGGTAACCAGTAAAGGCATGGCGGGAGTTCCGCGGGCAAGCCTCGTTGTTATTGCAGGCATGCTTACCATGTTCAAAATTCCGGTTGAAGGACTTTTATTATTGTTAGCCGTAGATCAACTGCTGGACATGGGCAGAAGCGCAACAAATGTTGTGGGTAACGCTGTGGCTTCTGCTGTTGTTGCAAAATGGGAAGGGGAATTGGCCGGAGGGGGCAAATAGTGCTTTACTCAGCCGGCAAGAGATAGCGTTCAGTGTTCAATAAAAGTATTCAGTAGACAGCAGAAAGGATCAATAGGACAATAAGAACTGAGGTCGTTACAAAATTAAATGCTGTTCTGTAAATTTTGTAAATTTTCTTAACATTTTACTTTCTTTATTAGGATGAAATGCTAATTCGTATATTCGCAGGTCACAAACAACATTAATTCAATATGGAGAAGCAAGCCAAAAAGAAAAAGTCACTCTTCCGCCGCATTTTAAAATGGACCGGGATCACATTTCTGATCCTTATCGTTGCCATAATTGTGCTTCCTTTTATTTTTAAGGATAAGCTGATCCAGATGGCCAAGGATGAAGCGAACAAGCAGCTCAATGCAAAGGTGGATTTTGGTCAGTTCGATCTCACCTTATTCAGCTCTTTTCCTGATTTCAGATTCAAAATTGATAATGTAAGTGTTGTGGGGATCGATGAATTTAAAGGCGATACCCTGATCGGGATCAAGCACCTGGAAACGGACGTGGACCTGATGAGTGTAATTAAAGGGGATCAATACAAGGTGAAGGAGATCTCCATTCAGCAGCCGCGTATTTTCGCAAAGGTATTACATGACGGAAAAGCCAATTGGGATATTACCAAGCCTTCTACCGATACAACAGCAGCGCCCTCCGATACTTCTGCCACAAAATTTAAACTTAGTCTTAAAAAACTGGAAATAAAGGATGCAGTAATTGTTTACGACGATGCAAAGTCGGATATGAAAGCAGTTCTCGATGATTTTGATTTTGACCTGAGCGGAGATTTTACACAGGATAATTTCCTGATGGAGATCACATCCGAGATCCAGAAAATGAATTTCAGTATGGGGGGTGTTTCTTACGCCAAAAACCTGCACAATAAAATGAAGATCAATATGGACATGGATATGCCCAACATGAAATTCACTTTTAAAGAGAACGAATTTGCATTCAATGAGCTTGTGCTTGGAATTGATGGATTTGTTGCCATGCCGGGCAACGACATTAACATGGATGTAAAATTCATTTGTAAGCAGACAGAATTCAAATCCATTCTTTCTTTGATCCCTGCAGTATATTCAAAAGATTTTGCATCGGTTACAACCAGCGGTAAGCTGGCGCTGAACGGATACGCGAAGGGAACGTATAATGATAAAGTGATGCCGGCATTTGGTGCGCATCTCGAAATTGCAAATGCCATGTTCAAATACCCTTCCTTACCGAAATCGGTCAATAATATCAATGTAAAAGTAGATGTGGAGAACCCGAATGGAAATCCGGATGCTACTCTAATCGATGTTCATAAATTTCACGTAGAGATGGCGGGTAATCCGGTGGACATGGTAATGCATGTGGCTACTCCTGTTTCTGATCCAAGCCTGAACGGAGAAATAACAGGTAAAATAGTTTTAGCGAGCGTGAAAGAATTTGTTCCGATGGAAAAAGGCGATGACCTGAATGGAACGATCACCCTCGATGTAAAAATGAATGGCAGAATGTCCATGATCGAAAAGCAAAAGTATGATGAATTTAAAGCCTCCGGTTCGGTGATCGTGGATAAGATGAATTACAAAACTGCTTCTCTTCCTTTTGAAGTAGTGCTGAATACGATGAAATTAAATTTCACTCCCCAGTATGTTGAACTTGCCGGGTTTGATGCTAAAATGGGCAGATCGGATGTGAACGCTAACGGTAAGATCGAGAATTTCATGCAATACCTCTTCAAGGATTCACTTATCAAAGGAGTATTTACCATGAATTCGTCGTTGATCGATATCAATGAACTGATGGGACCTCCGGCTCCGCAAGGCGCTACTACGGCAACTCCCGCCGCGCCAGCTGATTCAACCCCAATGGCTGTGATCGGAGTTCCGCGGAATATTGACTTCGTGTTAAACTCTTCCATTGCCAAGCTCATCTATGACAAAATAGATATTACGAATGTTGCAGGTAACATCGTGATCCGCAATGCGCGTGTCGACATGACCAATTTAAAAATGAACCTGCTGGATGGCAACATGGTGATCAGCGGCGCCTACGACACGAAGAACCTGAAAAAGCCAGGAATTGATTTTGATCTGAATATTAATGATTTTGATATTGGTAAAACTTATGATGCTTTTGGATCTTTCGCAAAAATGGCTCCGGCAGGGAAATATGCAAAGGGAAAGTTCACTGCGACAGTTAACGACATGAAAGGTACCCTGAACGAAAAGATGGAGCCGGACATGAATACGCTTACCGGGCATGGTGTATTTAAAACAAGTTCGGTTTCCGTGGAAGGCTTTGAGCCTTTCGTGAAATTAGGAGATGCATTGAAAATGGACAAGCTGAAGAAAATGGAATTCTCGAATATTACAGCGCCCTATGAATTTAAAGATGGCCGTGTTCATTTAAGAGATACGGTGCGCACAAAGATCCAGGATATCAATACAAAGATCATCGGCTCAACAGGCTTCGATCAGACAATTGACTACAAATGGAAAATGGAGATCCCAACCAAAGCTCTTCCTTCACAGGCGGCTGGAGCATTGAACAGCCTCATCTCTGAAGCAAATAAAAAGGGTGGAAAATTCAATTCGCTGGGCGAGAAAGTAGATGTAACAGCTCTGTTTACAGGAACCGTCACCAAGCCGGAGATCAAAACAGGGCTGAAGGATATGGCCAAAGATGTTGTTGCGGACGTGAAAGAACAGGTCAAGGAAAAGATAGAGGAAAAGAAGGAAGAAGTGATCAACGATGTAAAACAGAAGGCAAGCGCGGAAGCGGAAAAAATACTTGCCGACGCACAAAAGCAGGCAGACAATGTAAAGGCGGAAGCAGCAAAGGTCGCGGAACAGGTAAAGGCCGAAGGATACAAGCAGGCGGACGACCTGGAAGCCAATGCGAGCAATCCTATAGCTAAGATAGCGGCTAAGAAAGCAGCTGAGAAATTAAGGAAGGAATCGGATGCCAAAGCACAAAAAATAAATGATGAAGCTGCAGTAAAGTCGGATAAGATCATGGAAGAAGCGAGAGCAAAAGCTGATAAGTTGAAGCAGTAATTCTATAAGAAGATTCGTAAAAGTATTCCTAAATTAGTCCTGCCAAAAAAAGCAGGACTTTTTTATTCTAAGATTGAGTTTACCGCTCCTGTCAGAATGGCCTGTTTGACTTATGGCACAGACTTGGCTTTAGGGTGCACACATAAACTGAAAAAAACCTCCATGAACGAACTATATAATCACGAACTAGGCCTGAATTCCATTATTGAAGAGGATACTGAATTTATTCCCCTGCTCACATCCGAAGACGAGGAGTTCATGAATTCCGAAAATGTTCCGGATGTGCTGTCAATATTGCCGCTCCGGAACACAGTTCTTTTTCCTGGCGTTGTGATCCCGATCACCGTAGGCCGCGATAAGTCCATCAGCCTGATCCGCGATGCTTACAAAGGCGATAAGGCGGTTGGCGTGATCTCTCAAAAGAACGATACGATTGAGGATCCTTCTCCTGAGGATCTGAATAAAATTGGAACAGTGGCGCATATCGTAAAAATGCTGCGGATGCCCGATGGCAGCACGACTGTGATCATTCAGGGAAAAAGACGCTTTGTAACAAAAGAATACATACAAACTGAGCCCTATTTCAAGGCGCGGATCAGCGCTTTTCATGAAACAAGACCTGATAAAGACGATAAAGAATTCCAGGCCCTGGTAGCATCGCTGAAAGATAATGCAATCCAGATCATTAAACAGTCGCCGCACATACCAACTGAGGCCAGTTTTGCAATAACCAATATTGAGAGTCCTTCCTTCCTGATCAATTTTATTTCCTCCAATTCCAATGTTCCTTCTGCTGAAAAGCAAAAAATGCTGGAAATAGCTGATCTGAAAGAGCGGGCTGAAATGGTGCTCGCTCATCTTACCAAAGAGCTTCAGATGCTGGAGCTGAAGAACCAGATCCAGAATAAGGTGAAAGTTGATATTGATAAGCAGCAGCGTGAATATTTTCTGCACCAGCAGATCAAAACTATCCAGGAAGAATTAGGCGGAACGAATTACGAGCAGGAGATCGAAGAATATAAAGAGCGGGCTAAGACTAAAAAATGGAACAAGGAAGTAAAAGAACTATTTGAAAAACAAGTTCAGAAGCTCCAGCGAATGAATCCAAACGCAGCTGAATATGGAATTCAGACGAATTACCTCGAACTCTTACTGGACCTTCCCTGGAACGAATTCACGAAAGATAATTTTGACCTGAAGCACGCAGAGCAGATCCTCGACGAGGACCACTACGGTTTGGAAAAAGTAAAGGAACGCATCCTGGAGCACCTGGCTGTATTGAAGTTGAAAGGAAACATGAAATCGCCTATCATTTGTCTATACGGACCTCCCGGCGTTGGTAAAACTTCCCTGGGGAAAAGTATTGCGCGCGCCCTTGACCGCAAATACATTCGCATGAGCCTTGGCGGACTGAAGGATGAAAGCGAGATCCGCGGTCACCGCAAAACCTATATTGGCGCAATGCCAGGACGCATCCTGCAGAACCTTAAGAAAATCCAGGCCTCGAATCCTGTCTTTATTCTTGATGAGATCGATAAAGTAGGCAGCGATTTTCACGGGGATCCTTCCTCGGCTTTATTAGAGGTGCTTGATCCTGAACAAAACTCTACTTTTTACGATAATTTCCTGGAAATGGACTATGACCTGAGCAATGTGATGTTCATAGCTACCGCAAATTCATTGCAGACCATACAGCCAGCCTTACGCGACAGGATGGAGATCATTGAAGTGAACGGTTACACGACTGAAGAAAAACTGGAAATTGCCAAAAGACACTTATTGCCTAAGCAGATCGAGGAAACCGGCTTGAAAAAGGACCAGCTGAAGCTAAGCGATAAGGTATTGGAAAAGATCATTGAAGATTATACGAGAGAAAGCGGCGTTCGTGGGCTGGAAAAGAAACTGGCGAAACTTGCCAGGAGCGTTGCCAAGGACGTAGCAATGAAGAAAAAAATAACTCCGGTTCTGAGCGAGGCGAATGTGGTTAAAATTCTTGGACCTTCTCACAGCAAGGACCGTTACCAGGGAAATGATGTGGCAGGAGTTGTTACCGGCTTAGCCTGGACTAGTGTTGGCGGAGATATCCTCTTCATAGAAACCAGCCTCAGTAAAGGAAAAACGCCGCGATTCTCCATTACCGGAAATCTGGGTGATGTAATGAAGGAAAGCGCTACGCTGGCTTATGAATATTTAAAATCGCATTACGACTACCTGGATGTTAATCCTGAAGTTTTTGAAAACTGGAACGTTCACATTCACGTTCCCGAAGGCGCGACCCCTAAAGATGGCCCAAGCGCCGGAATAGCAATGCTGACGGCCCTTGGTTCAGCGTTTACCCAGCGAAAAGTAAAGAAGAGCCTTGCCATGACGGGAGAGATCACACTGAGGGGGAAAGTGCTTGCAGTTGGAGGTATTAAGGAGAAATTGCTTGCCGCGAAACGCGCAGGTATCAAAGAAGTTATTCTCTGTGAAGAAAATAAAAGCGATGTGGAAGAGATCAAACCGGAATACCTCAAGGGATTAACCTTCCATTATGTGACCCAGATGAAAGAAGTGCTTGACCTCGCATTGATGAAAGAGAAAGTGAAAAATCCTTTGAAATTTGATATCAGTACAACAAACACAACGCTGAGAAAATAAAATTACCGCTCATCATATAATAAATGATGGGAATAGGCGTTTGTTTATTTTTGTAAAAAAATTTTGTGAACCGTACCGAAACGCGCACGATGTTTATAGTTCTTGATGAGCATGGGATCATCAGGATGCAGATAAAAGAAGGAGCTGAGCTGGATGTAGAAGACGCCGCCGATAATCTTGTGGTGGTCCGTAATCTATCTGCAGGCCAACCTGCTCTTAAACTTGTGGATTCCCGGGTAAGCTGGAAGATCAGTGACGAAGCAAAAAAATACCTGGAAGAAGATGACGATCCAAAGAGAACCATCGCCAGAGCTGTCATCCAGCGTTCAATCATTGAAAAATGGATCACTACCTTCCTCTCGAAGCTCAATCGGCCGGAAACTCCAATAAAATTCTTTACCGACGAAAAAGAAGCCCTTGACTGGCTAAGATCCTTCCGGAAATAGTTTTGTTTTTTTATTATATTTGGTAAAAATAATGCTCTCATGCTTAAAAAATTAATTGTAACCGGATCAATCCTGTTCGCCATTATTGTTTATTCCTGTACGAAAGATAAAGGTGCAATTTCGGGAAGCGTACTTACCGATGACTTATTGATCACGATGGCGAAAGATACTTCAGGCAAATTCCTCTATGCTAATGGGGCGGGAGCAACTACCTTTACATCTGATCCGGCGCATAACAGCAGACCTTATAGCTTACGGATGAATAAAAAGGCTCATGACGCCTGTACTGCGGGTGGAAAACTCCCCAATGGCGCTACTTTTCCTGATTCTTCCATGTTGGTGAAAGAATTGAGGAACAGCGTGAGCAATCTTGTTGAACAATACGCTGTGATCTACAAGATGAACGGAAGCTGGAAATGGGGCGAATATAAACCTGACGGTTCAGTCGATAAAAAGATCACCGACGATTCTAACTTCTGCACCAGTTGTCACACCTCTACACGGGATAACGTATGGACCTTTGATGTTCATCCCTGACCTGCAATAAATAAGGGAAAAGCCCCGCTCCGCAATAGGCTGAGCGGGGCTTTTTGTTAACTTTACAGCCTTATGTATAAATTATCGGGACTTGAGCCCTTGCAGGAAGAACGATTGAAAAAAGGCGAATTGCTGCCTTTAATGGAAGAGTTTTATACCATACAGGGTGAAGGCTACAACAGTGGCAAGGCGGCTTATTTTATAAGGATCGGTGGTTGCGATGTAGGCTGTCACTGGTGCGATGTAAAGGAAAGCTGGAATGCAGGTCTTCATCCGCTCACGGAAACAGCGAAAATAGTTGAACACGCTTCTGCTCATCCCGCCAAAGCTGTTGTCGTTACAGGAGGCGAGCCGCTTCAATACGAACTGGGAACATTAACTAAGAGCCTGAAAGGAAAAGGCATTCAAACCTATATTGAAACCTCAGGAGCTTATCCTTTAAGTGGAGATTGGGACTGGATCTGCCTTTCGCCTAAAAAGACAATGCCTCCCCTGAAGGATATTTTTCAACAGGCGCACGAATTAAAGATAATTGTCCATAACAGGCACGATTTTATCTGGGCGGAAGAGAATGCCGCAAAAGTGAACGAAAGATGCAAATTGTTTTTACAACCAGAGTGGAGCAAGCGGGAGGAAATGATGCCACTCATCGTTGATTATGTAATGGAGCATCCAAAATGGATGGCTTCCCTGCAAACGCATAAGTATATGAATATTCCATGATAAAAGGTACCCTTCGGCTCCGCTAAAGATAATCAAAGAGGTATTATATTTGTTAAACAACCACCGCTAAAACCGAAACATGAAGTTCAGAATTATTGTTTTTCTCTTCCTTCTTACTCTGACAAAAACAGGGACCGCTCAATCCAGCTTACCTCCGGGTGTTTACACTTCTACCAATAAAAAAGCGATCAAGCACTTAGAAGAAGGTAAGAAATTATATGAGGTGAAAAAAGACGCTGAAGCCGAAAAACATTTTCAGAAGGCTATTGAACTCGATCCTAATTTTGTGGAGCCATACATGGCGCTTGGGTATTTGTACATTGATGCGAATAAAGCGGAAAAAGCCGTTGAATACATTAAGAAAGCAACAGACCTGAATCCAAAATTCTTCCCCAATAATTTTTATACATTAAGTGTTCTTTATATCAGTATTGGAAAGTATGCTGAAGCAAAAGAAAGCATTGACAAATTCTTAGGATTTCCCCGGATCAATCCCAACTTAAAAGACAACGCGGAAAAATGCAGCAGGATCGCCAGTTTTGGTATTGAAGCAATGAAGAATCCGAAGCCATTTAACCCAATAAATCTTGGTGAAGGGGTAAATACGGATAATTACGAATATTTCCCGGCTATTACTGCGGATGGTAATACTTTGCTGTTCACAAGAAATTTCAGACATGAAGGAGGGCTTACAACTGCGGGACAGGAGGATTTTTACGCCAGTGAAAAAGTGGATAAAGTGTGGCAGCAGGCAGTTCCAATTACAAATATAAATTCACCTGGTAACGAGGGTGCGCCGACACTTTCAGCGGATGGCCAATATATGTTCTATGCTTCCTGTCCGGATATGTATGGGAATTACGGGGCAGAAGACAGAAAAGGACAAGGCAGCTGCGATATTTTCTACGCGCAAAAAGTTAATGGTCAATGGACCAAGCCGGTGAATGTTGGCCCACCAGTGAATACGGCTAACTGGGAAACACAGCCTTCTTTTTCCTCTGATGGAAAAACGCTTTATTTTGTTCGCGGTACAGTTACCCGTGAAGGGATAAAATACCAGGATATTTACATGAGCCAGGTTGGAACAGATGGAAAGTTCGGCGATCCGGTAAAATTGAACGACAACATTAACACCGATGGAAGAGAAGAATCGGTATACATTCATCCGGATAACATGACACTTTATTTTTCATCCGACGGCCACCCGGGCATGGGCCAACTGGACATATACATGAGCAAGAGGCAGCCCGGAGGCGATTGGGGACCGGCGATCAACCTCGGTTACCCGATCAATACCTGGAACGATGAAAACAGTTTGCTGGTTGATCCCTCCGGTAAAATTGCTTACTTTGCCAGCGACCGGAAGACTGGTTATGGCGGATTGGACATTTATCAATTTGAATTGCCCGCAGATCTTCAGCCTGAAATGATCACGTATGTAAAGGGAAAAGTGTATGATATCAATTCTAAAAAACCGTTGGAAGCTTCCTTTGAGCTGATCGATCTTGAAACTCAGAAACTCGTGGTAAAATCTTTTTCAGGACGTGACGGGAATTTCCTGGTGACGCTTACCGCTAACAAAAATTATTTACTGAACGTTTCAAAGAATGGTTACCTCTATTATTCTGATAACTTTAACCTGAAAGATATAAAAGCGGATTATAACAATCCTTACAAGCTGGATATTCCGCTTCAGCCAATTGATACTGGATATGCGATTGAATTAAAAGTGTTTTTCGACGTAGATAAATTCGATCTTAAGCCTGAATCAAAACCCGAGCTTGATAAGCTGATCGCATTTTTAAAAGCGAATCCCACGGTCAAAGGCGAATTGGGCGGACACACCGATAATACAGGTGACAAGAAGAAGAACCAGTTGCTTTCGCAGAACCGCGCTAAGGCAGTTTTGGATTACCTCGTAACAAACGGAGCAATTGACAAGGCCCGTTTAAGTTCCAAAGGTTATGGAGATACCAAACCAAAAGTTCCGAACGACACTCCTGAACATAAGCAAATGAACAGGAGAACAGAATTTAAGGTGAGCGGGAAGTAGCCCTTGGGCTCTGATAAGCGACCCGCTAATAAGCGCGATCATCTCTTGTGCGAACGCAGTTGAGATTCCTTTACAAATATTTTCACCTCCCATCTCCAACTAATTCGTATTTTTGCCGCCTTATTCAACGTCCTCATGACCGTCCTCGAAGAAATACAACGCCGCCGCACCTTTGGTATCATCGCCCACCCGGATGCGGGTAAGACAACGCTTACGGAAAAGCTGCTTTTATTTGGAGGCGCCATACAGAGCGCGGGCGCGGTTAAGTCGAGTAAAATAAAAAAACATACCACCTCCGACTTTATGGAGATCGAGCGGCAAAGAGGGATCTCCGTTGCCACCTCTGTAATGGCTTTTGAATACAAAGGAAAGAAGATCAACATCCTGGATACCCCGGGTCACGAGGACTTTGCAGAAGATACCTACAGAACCCTGACTGCGGTTGATAGCGTGATCATGCTCATTGATTGTGTTAAAGGGGTGGAGCCACAGACGCGAAAGCTTCTGGAAGTTTGCCGGATGCGCAAAACACCTGTGATCGTATTCATCAATAAAATGGACCGTGAAGGCCGTGATGCCTTTGACCTGTTGGATGAGATCGAGAAAGAACTGAAGATAAAAGTTCGCCCGCTAAGCTGGCCGATCGGCATAGGGAAAACGTTTAAGGGAGTATATAACCTGTATGAGAGGTCACTTGATCTGTTCCAAGGTGATAACAAGCAGGTGATCGCGGACTCAATAGAAATAAAAAACCTGACCGATGGAACGCTGGAGCAGCATATCAGCCAGGATTTTGCTGATAAGTTACGGGAAGACGTGGAGATCGTTGAAGGAGTTTATCCCAAATTTAAAGCGGAAGATTACAAAGACGGTCATATTTGCCCGGTATTTTTTGGCAGCGCAGTAAACAATTTTGGAGTCCGTGAATTGTTGAATTGCTTTATTGAGATTGCTCCCTGGCCACTGGAACGGGAAACAGACACAAAAGTGGTTAAGCCCACAGATGAAAAGTTTTCGGGATTCATATTCAAGATCCACGCTAATCTTGATCCAAAGCACCGCGACAGGATCGCGTTCCTGAGGATCTGTTCGGGCGTATTTGAACGGAACAAATATTATTACCATGTAAGAGAGGGAAAGGAGATGCGCTTCAGTAATCCAACTGCTTTCATGGCCCAGGATAAATCGGTAATTGATGAGGCTTATCCCGGAGATATTATTGGTCTTTACGATTCAGGAAGCTTTAAAATAGCCGATACGCTTACAGAGGGAGAAAAGATGAATTTTAAAGGAATTCCAAGTTTTTCACCTGAACTGTTTCGTTATGTAACGAATCGTGATCCAATGAAGACCAAGCAATTGCAAAAAGGCCTGGAACAGCTTACGGACGAGGGAGTGGCCCAGCTTTTTACTAAAAAAGTGGACGGAAGAAAAGTACTGGGAACAGTTGGAGCCTTACAGTTCGAAGTTATCCAGCACAGGTTGAAAAGCGAGTACAATGCTTCCTGTACATTTGATGGTGTAAATCTTTACAAAGCCTTATGGATCGATTGTGAGGATAAAAAAAAGCTGGAGGCATTCATCCAGGATAAATCTCAGCATATCGCTTATGATAAGGAGCACAGACCGGTTTTTCTGGCTGAATCGGCCTGGCTGCTTCAGATCACGCAGGAAAAAAATCCTGATATTAAGTTCCACCTCAAATCCGAGTTTTAAATTCGTGAATTGCACATGACAGTGAGTTCTGCGAATTAAGGATTGCCTCCATTGTACAATTCGTATAAATTAGCGATTGGCGGCGATTTATGGATCCAATGTGTTCATCCTTAATGGTTCCGGTTAATTTTTGTTAAAATCATTTCAAACTCAGTTTGAACATTTTTTTTGTATGTTTCCGTTTCAAAATTTGTTAGATTTGCTCTCCTAAAAAATATTGATCTTATGTATAAAATAACTAAAGCTGTCTGTTTACTTTTTGCCTCACTTGGCCTTTCAACAATTGCTTTTGCGCAAACCTCTTCCGCTATAAGCACAGATCCGGTTATCATGACCATTGATGGCAAACCCATCTCCAAATCGGAATTTGAAAATGTCTACAAAAAGAATAATGGAAAGGATATGGCGAGCGATAAAAAATCGGTCAAAGAATACCTGGAGTTATTCACGAACTTTAAGCTGAAAGTAAAAGAAGCAGAGGCAATGGGACTCGATACGGCAAAATCTTTCAAAGATGAGCTGGCGGGATACCGGAAGCAATTGGCAGCGCCCTACCTTACGGATAAAAATGTGAATGAAGGTCTTGTTACAGAAGCTTACGAGCGTATGAAATGGGAAGTACGCGCAAGTCATATCCTGATCAAATGCGCGGAAGATGCGCTTCCAAAAGATACGCTCGCAGCCTATAACCGGATTATGGAATACCGTAAACGCGCCGTAAAGGGTGAAGATTTTGCGAAGCTGGCAAAAGAGAGCGCGAATGAAGGTGATCCTTCCGCAAAAGACAATGCAGGTGACCTGGGATATTTTACGGCATTACAGATGGTTTACCCTTTTGAAAATATGGCATTCAATACCAAGCCGGGAGAGATCAGCATGCCTGTCCGGACCCGTTTCGGCTATCACATTATCAAAGTAATGGATAAGCGTCCAAGCCAGGGAGAGATCCTTGTTGCGCACATTATGATCCGCCTTAGCAAAGAAATGAAATCAGAAGATTCTGCAAATGCAAAAAAGAAAGTGTTTGAGATCTACGATAAATTAAAAAAAGGAGAAAAGTTTGAAGATCTGGCGAGCCAGTTCTCGGAGGACAAGCAATCTGCGCCGCGCGGAGGTCAGCTGAGCTGGTTCGGCGCTGGAAAAATGCCGGTTGTTGAATTCGAAACAACAGCTTTTGCACTTAAAAACAATGAAGATTATTCTGCTCCTTTCATGACGCGTTACGGATGGCATATTGTGAAGCGCCTCGACAAGAAAGGACTCGCTGATTTTGATGCAATGAAAGTAGAACTGAAACAGAAGGTAAGCAAAGACAGCCGCTCCAGTGCAGGCCGTTCGGCACTCATCGCAAGAATTAAAAAAGAGAATAAATTCACGGAAACCCGCAATCTCAAAAAGAAGCCGGCTACTTTTCCTGCATTGGATGAGATCGTATCAACTATTGACAGCTCTTACTTCAAGGGAAAATGGTCAGTTGATAAAGCCGCAAAACTGGACAAGGAAATGTTCAGCCTGGCCGGAAAAAAATATACGCAGAATGATTTTGCAAAATACCTGGAGTCTCACCAAACCCGTCGGTTGATCATTACCGATGCAAAAGCATACGTTATAGAGCAGCAGTACAAGAATTTTGTTGACGAGGCCTGTATCGCTTACGAGGAGAGTATGCTGGAATCCAAATACCCGGATTTTAAGAACCTGCTGCAGGAATACCGCGATGGAATATTGTTGTTCGAGCTTACCGATCGCAAAGTATGGAGCAAAGCAGTAAAAGATACAAGCGGCTTAAAGGAATTCTATGAAAAGAACAAGAACAATTACCTGTGGGACGA
>JBJMLS010000128.1:0-5001 GCA_045805185.1 Bacteroidia bacterium
GTCTGTGCAGGGACGGCCACTTCATTCCTGGATGCTTCTTCTGTAAACGGAAGCAGCATCAATAGCTGGAACTGGGATTTTGATAGTAATGGCTCCATCGACAACACCAGTCAGAATCCTAATTACACTTTCGCCACTGCAGGAAACTATACCGTAACATTGAATGTGAGCAGCGCACAAGGATGTTCTTCTTCCTATAGCGCAGCTGTAACTGTCTTATCCAACCCTACCGCTTCTTTCCTATCGGCTAACGCGTGTCAGAATGCAGCTTCCCAGTTCACCAATACATCATCTGTTCCATCACCGGCGGGCATTACCGCTTACCAATGGAGCTTCGGGAACGGCGGAAGTTCAGCCATGCAGAACCCTTCATACGCCTATTCCAGCGCAGGCACATTTAATGTAAGCTTAACCGTTGTTTCCAGTCAGGGTTGTACCGGATCGACAAGCTCGAATATTGTGATCTATCCTTTACCCGTAGTGAACTTTAGTTCAACCTCTGTATGCTTCAATCAACCTACGGTTCTTACGAATCAAACTTCCATCAATAACGGCTCAATAAGCAACTGGGAGTGGGACTTTGATAATAACGGATCAGTGGACGCAACAGTTGCCAATCCAAACTTTGTTTACCCATCGGCCGGTAGCTTTATCTGTAAATTAAAAGCCACCAGCGCCAATGGCTGCAGTGCAAGCGCCACAATGCCTGTAACGGTATATGCTAACCCTGTGGCTGCTTTCAGCTCTCAAAGCGTTTGCCTGAATAAAGCGATGAATTTCGCGGATCACTCTACTACCTCTATGGGAAATATTACAGTATGGAACTGGGACTTTGACAGTGACGGCATAGTTGATAATGTAAGCCAGAATCCAAGCCATACGTATACCACAACGGGAACCTTTTTAGTTACTTTAGAGGTTCAGACAAGTAATGGCTGTGTTACTACCATCCAGAAAGCGGTAAGGGTGAACCCGAACCCGGTAGTGAATTTCATCGCACCGGTTCAGCAGGGATGTCCGAGCCTGTGCATTAATTTTACCAATAGCAGTACAATCGCTACAGGAAACATTAGTCACTGGAGCTGGAATTTCGGGGACAATACACTGCCTTCAACTCTCCAGAGTCCGCAGCATTGTTTTGGCACCGGTCAGTATCATCCTGTGCTTACAGCTATCTCCGACAGCGGATGTGTGGGTTCCTATACCGCAAGCACGGCAATCAATGTATTTCCTACTCCTGATGCCGGTTTTGCGATCACCACCGACAATTCCGAATCACCTGATATTATTGATCCATCCGTGAACATAGTGGACCAGTCGAATGGAGCAAGTACTTACCAGTATTTTATCAGCGATGGGGCATACAGCACAAATGGAACCTTTTCACACACGTTCAACAGCGAAACGGAAGGAACTTATATGGTTACTCAGGTTGTAACGAACATACATGGCTGTAAGGACAGCATTACAAAGCCTGTAGAGATCAAACCCGCATATACATTTTACATACCCAATGCCTTTAGTCCGAACAACGATAATAAGAATGAAATTTTCAAAGGTGAAGGAATAGGCATACAGGAATATAACATGTGGATCTTCGACCGTTGGGGAAACATGATCTTTTATACCAATGAGCTTGAACGTGGCTGGGATGGCAGGTTCCAGGGCGGAAGCGAAAAAACCGTAATGCAGGATGTATTTGTCTGGAAGGTTCAGCTTAAGGATATCTTCAATAAAAAACACGACCTGAAAGGTACTGTGGCTGTTGTGAGATAGGGGTTTTGGATGGAACGCAGTTTCTGTTCTCCCACAAGAGTCATACAGCGGATCCCGTTACATACGTAGCGGGATTCGCTGTTTTTATTATCAGAATGATCCGGGGAAATTATTTTTGCAAACCAGGAGGTCATAAAGCCAACAAGCCTCCCTGAAGTGCAGAGAGGCTTGTTGATCCTTACTTTGTTTTTTAATTCATAACATTTGTCACTACTCCTGTTTTTTCCGAATGCTGTACATTCAGCGCTTTTGAGTAATTAAGAATATTCTGAATAGTTTCATCAGAAGGTTCGCAAACTGAATCATTAAGTTTTCTTTTGCTTAATTTTTCGTTTTTTGAGAGATTTTCTGAAGTAAGAGTAGAAGTAGATGTTTTTACCATAGGCTAAATTTGCGGGGGATTTTGGGTTATTGTTCAGAGCTTAATGTTATAGCTAATATACGATAATAGCGAAGCTTTATTGTATTCGTTAAAAAAAAAGCAAAAAAAAGAAAATTGAACCAGGAATAAGGTTGATTGGGGAAGGTACCGGCTCAAAAAAAGCAGGACTGGATTAAAATAAAAACCCTCCTGTGTTTAGCAGGAGGGCTTCAAAAAACTAAAAACCATGGCGTGTTTTTAGTGACCATCCAGGGAACCACCCCTGGATGTTTTCTGTGATCCCTGCTCTATGCATAGAACTGGATCTAAGGACAAAGGCAATTATTTCTTGCCGTCTAATTTATCTTTCAGGTCAGAGAGTGCAGAGATATCGCCTAATGTGGTTTTCTCTACGCTATCCTTCACTTTCTTAACTGCTTTTTTAGCGTCTTCTCTTTCAGATTCTTTCGCTTTTTTCTCAGCGTTTCTTTCATGCTCTTTCACTTCTTCGTGTGTACGTGCATGTGATACGATGATCTTTTTAGAATCTTTGCTGAATTCGATCACTTTGAAATCAAGAGTTTCTTCCAGCTTCGCATTGGTTCCGTCCGCTTTTACAAGGTGACGGCCAGGGCAGAATCCTTCAACTCCATACGTTAAGCTCACTACAGCTCCTTTATCGTTAACAGAAGTGATGGTTCCCTGGTGAATTGATCCTTCAGTGAAGACGGTTTCAAATACATCCCATGGATTCTCTTCCAGTTGTTTGTGACCTAAAGAAAGACGACGGTTCTCTGTATCGATCTCCAACACCACAACATCCATTTTATCTCCTACTTTGCAGAACTCAGACGGATGCTTGATCTTCTTGCTCCAGGAAAGGTCAGAAATGTGAACCAAACCATCTACTCCTTCTTCCAGTTCAATGAACACACCAAAGTTGGTGAAGTTACGAACGGTACCGGTATGACGGCTTCCTTTTGCATATTTATCGATGATTCCCGTCCATGGGTCAGGAGTAAGCTGCTTAATACCTAAGCTCATTTTGCGCTCTTCGCGGTCGAGGGTTAAAACCACAGCTTCAACTTCATCTCCTACTTTCACAAAATCCTGTGCAGTGCGCAGGTGCTGGCTCCAGCTCATTTCCGAAACGTGGATCAAACCTTCAACTCCGGGAGCTACTTCAACAAATGCACCGTAATCAGCTAATACCACTACTTTTCCTTTGATCTTATCTCCGATCTTCAGGTCAGGGCTCAATGCCTCCCAAGGATGAGTAGATAATTGCTTTAATCCAAGTGCAATACGTTTTTTATCATCATCAAAATCAAGGATAACTACGTTGATCTTCTCATCCAGCTTCACGATTTCTTCCGGGTGAGAGATGCGTCCCCATGACAGATCAGTGATGTGGATCAATCCGTCAACACCGCCAAGGTCGATGAACACACCATAAGAAGTAATGTTCTTAACGGTACCTTCCAATACCTGTCCTTTTTCAAGTTTAGAGATGATATCTTTTTTCTGAGCTTCGATCTCAGCTTCAATAAGCGCTTTGTGTGAAACGACAACGTTTTTAAATTCGTTATTGATCTTCACCACTTTAAATTCCATGGTTTTACCCACATAAATATCGTAATCGCGGATAGGCTTCACATCAATCTGTGAACCTGGTAAGAAAGCCTCGATGCCAAATACGTCAACGATAAGACCACCTTTTGTACGGCATTTAACATAACCTTTGATGATCTCATCTTCGCTAAGAGCGCGGTTAACGCGATCCCAGCTTGCATTAGCACGGGCCTTTTTATGGGAAAGGATTAATTGACCTAACTTATCTTCTTGATTTTCAATAAAAACTTCAACTTTATCACCTACTTTAAGATCAGGATTATACCTGAATTCAGAAAGAGCAACAACTCCGTCTGATTTAAATCCGATGTTTACAACAACCTCACGGTTATTTTTTGAAACCACTGTACCTTCAACGATCTGTAGATCATTTACTGTTTTAAGCGTTTTCTCATACAATTCATCCATCTTCGAGCGTTCGGCCGATGAATAATTATCATTCTTTTTCCCGATCGCGTTCCAATCGAATTCCTGTGTTTCCACAGCTGCGTTACTTTCTGACATTTTTAAATTAATTACTTGTATCCGGCGGTTCAGGGCTACCGGAGGGGTTAAACTTTTGTATCCACCTTCCCTGAAAAAATGGGTTACAAATATACAAGAAAAAAGCAGGTTCTCCCGGAATTTCGACCGAAATCTTTTTAAACTTTTTAATAACCTGTATTTCAATTGATTATGTCTTTCCGTAAACCGTAATGGATTTTTTTTTTCTAAAAAATAAAGTACCTGTTTTACAGTTTTTTTATCAAATCTGTTTGGTATTATTTTTTCGTATATTTACGGAACCGAGTTTAAATTATGGTAAAAGCAAAAACCAAGGGCCTCGAAATAAGCGTGGAAACGCTCTACCTGGCAAGTCACTCCAACCCCCGCGATAATCACTTCTTTTTCATGTACGAAATTACCATTGAGAACACCAATGATTTTACTGTGCAATTACTAAGAAGACGCTGGAATATTTTCGATAGCAACGGCGAACACCGATTGGTTGAAGGCGAAGGCGTTGTTGGTGAAACACCTGTATTGGAGCCGGGAGAAAAATACATTTACAATTCGGGTTGCAACCTTGTGACCGAAATGGGTAAGATGAGCGGCATTTACGTAATGAAGAAACTGCTCGACGGGAAAGAATTCGAAGTAACCATACCTGAATTCTTCATGGTCTGCCCGGGAAAAATGAATTGATTCACGGATCACCACCTTCCGCTCCGCTCAGTCAGCGCCTGCAGCTA
>JBJMLS010000129.1:0-6969 GCA_045805185.1 Bacteroidia bacterium
CCAATGATTACCTTTCTGTTATTAACAACACTAGTTCGGCAGGTGCAATTTCTTTCGGCGCGCGTATTGACTTTACTACCGGAACTGCTCCTTACCGTGCAACAATAGGAGATTATGATTCAGATGGCTTGCCTGATATTGCAGTAGCCAATTCACAATCAAATTCTATTTCAGTATTCCGGAATATACACGCTTCGGGCGCATTCTCTTCTTCTTCGCTTGCTACAAGGATTGATTTCAATACGGGAAGTACTCCTTATTTTCTTTGCTCCGGAGATCTTGATAATGACAACGATTATGAACTTGTCTCAGCTGATTTTAATTCCAGCACACTCACGGTTTATAAAAATCTCCTTAACACCTGTGCGCCACTGCCTTCCTGCAGTATAACTGCAGCTCTGACCGCTACTGCAGACACCACGGGTTCGCTTACTTATGGATTTGCAGGAAGCTCAACCGGTGGAACGATGACGGGACAATCCTTAAGCATTAATGGTAGCCTTGTATCTTCAGGTCAGGATACGATAAATTATACTTTCCCGGCGCCGGGAGTTTACCAGGTTTGCTACACAGTTTATGATTCCACTTTTTCTTCTACATGCAGTAACCAGTTTTGTATCGATTCACTTTATGTAGGTCCTGTAAGCTGTGCGGCGGTGATACAACCTGTAGATAATGGAAGCGGCTCATTTACTTTTACTGCAGTTGCCAATACACCCGGATCCTGGCTGACTTCTTATTCCTGGGATTTTGGGGATGGGTCTGCTTTCGGCGGAAATCCCGGAACACACCAGTATAATGCAAATGGAACATATACAGTTACCATTAATTCGTATTCACTCGATCCAGGTGACAGTTTGAATTACTGTTCCTCAACCGATACGGTTTCCGTGAATGTACAGGGAGTAACTGCTCCCGGCTGCAGCGCGGGCTTTGTGATCTGGGCGGATACATTGAATCCGTCTTTATATTATGGTTTCAATACTTCCACAGGAACTAACTTATATTATCTTTGGGATTTTGGTGACGGAACTACTTCTGCAGCACAGTTTCCAATGCATAATTATGCAACTCCGGGATTTTACCAGCTGTGCCTCACTGTTACAGATAGCATAGCATGTACGGATACTTATTGCGACAGTGCAGGAGTATTCAGAATCTCATCTTCAGCCCCCGGAATTTCGCAACTTACTATTCTTCCTAATCCAACGGCTATACAGGAAAACTCTGCAGGCTTTAGCATTAGTCTTTATCCTAACCCGGTTGAGGATAACGCGGTAGTAATGTTTACCGCCGATAAGACTATGGGCTTGACAATTGCAATTGTAAACTCTATCGGTCAACTGGTGGCTACGGAAGCGATAAATGCGTCGAAAGGGGAGAATAAGTTCCATTTGAATACCGCGTCATTAGCAAATGGTATTTATCTTCTTCACATAACGGAAGGGAACAATCTGATTAAAAATATAAGATTTGTAAAATAGCAAATGAATTAATTAAAAAGCCGTCTTGTGTATAACAGGACGGCTTTTTATTTTAGTTTCTCTGGCCTTCAATCCTTACTCAGCACTTCCTTCACATCCCTGATCGCGTTCTTAAGCTTCTTCTTTTGTTCCTGCAGTTCCTCTTTTGTTTCTGCTTTTCCTAAGGCCAGCTGCACTTCGAGGTGTTCAAGCTTTCCCTTCAGCTGTTCATAACGCGATTGGTTGTTTTCCACCAATGTTTTGGCTTCCGCTTTCAGCTCTGCAATTTTATGCTTCGTTTCGGATTTGATCTCTTCAAGCTTGTCCGATAGCTCTGCTTTGCCTAAGGAAGCCTGCACCTGCAGCTCTTCCAGTTTTGTTGTTGCTTCTTTAAAGAAGTTCACAACCTTGTCGCCTAAATGACTCATGTGTTTTTGTTTTTATTTCAAAAGTAGGACGCCTGATCCTATCAAACTATGATAAGAAACTCCGTGATGGCTGATAAATATCAGGAAAAAAAAATCACTTCTGCACCTGATCTTTTAATTTGTGCAGGTAATGGGTCATCTCCCTGGTAAATTTGTCGAGATCACTTATGGAAGCTTTCAGGTAAACGATTATCTGTTTTAACTCATCACCCGATACCTTATCCTCTCCCAGTTGAATCAAGCCCTGGATGGAAACAAGAGGCTGACGGACCTTATGAGAGGTAATAAACAGCAGTTCGCCGAGTGAATTGACATATTCTTCACGTATTCTCTCCAGCTCTTTTTTTTCCGTTATTACCACACGAAGTGAAAGATACTCAACCTTTCCTGTCAATTGGACGGGAATGATCACGGTATCCACCCAATAATATTTCCCTTCTTTGGTTTTATTTTTTATTTCACCCCGCCATATTCTGCCGGCTTTAATAGTTTTCCACAGCTTACCGAAGAAAATGCCGGAATGGTAACTTGAATTTACAATGCTATGCGAAGTTCCGATAAGTTCTTTTTTCGAGTAGCCTGAAACCGAACAGAACTTTTTATTTGCGTAAATGATGCGTCCTTCCTCATCTGTAATGGAGGTAATTATATTAACATCAATGGCTTTTTGATAACACTTTAGCCAATGCCTTAATTCGGCTTTATTCCTGAAGGTATGCATAATTGAGTGGCAGCGAAAATACCATTTCCAGCAGGCTTCCGGACTTAAATTTTGAATAGTTAGTTATGTAATAAAGTAGCTGCTGATATGATTTAAATCACACTTCCAATTTAAAAAAGCATATTATTTTTGGAGCCCTATGAACGGATATGGCGATTGCCTTAAATGCAGATCATTTTCCAAAAGTATTTTCGGGGGACTTGAAGGGTCGGTTGTTTCTGCTAAGGTTTCATGTAACTCGGTTTCAATCAACTTTAAAAAAGGACAGGACATCTACCAGGAGGGCGAACCTGCCAGGGGAGTTTTTTGTATTCAGCAGGGCAAGGTAAAGCTGTATAAAAAATGTGCCGACAGAAACCTGATCACAGGTTTGGCCGGTAATTCTGATTTTCTTGGATACCAGTCCCTGTTTAACGGGGCGGGTTATATCCAATCTGCAAAGTGCCTGGAAGATTCGCGGATCTGTTTTATTCCGAGAAAAGTTTTTATGGAACTTGCTTCCTCTCAGCAGGAAATGGTTACAGCAATGCTACGGTTAAGTTGTAGTGAGAATAAAAAGCTTTCGGAGATACTGAGGGACCTGAAGTGCAAGAATATGCTCAGCCGCGTGGCAATGGCGCTGATAGCGGTAGGGGAGAAATTTGGATATGACGACAATAAATGCCTCGATATTACACTTACCCGCAAAGATATTTCGGAATTGTCCGGAACAACAACTGCATCCGCAATACGTATTCTTAATGATTTAAAGCGGGAAAAAGTCATTTCTTTCTGCGGCAAACGGGTGAGAATTCACGATGCCACAAGATTGCTTCGTTATCAGAAAAGATGAGACGATTTTATTAGAGTTTAACGTACTAAATTGTGTTGCTGACGCTGTACAACAGGCAAGGCTCAGGTATTATTTGTCAAGATGAAAATGCTCATTCATTTTTGGAATAAGTGCATTGCAGTTATATGCTATTTTTAACCGGGCCTTCAATTCTTCTGCCGCTTCTTTTTCTCCGTGTACAATGAATATATTTTCTGGCTGGGGATCCAAAGCGCTCATCCAGGAGATCAGCTCCTCGGCATCCGCATGTGCTGACAGGCCTTCAATTAAAGCAACAGCTGCTTTTACCGGCCATAGTTTTCCATGGATCTTCAGTTCTTTTGCTCCCTCCAATAAAGCTCTTCCCCGGGTTCCTTCTCCCTGGTAGCCTGCCAGAAGTATTGTCGCATCTTGCCTGCCAAGGTAATGTTCAAGGTAGGTGAGAACCCTTCCTCCGGAAACCATTCCGCTGGCGGCAATAATTATTTTAGGAGATTTATCAGCTATCAGCGCCTCTGTTTCTTTTACTTCCCGGATGATCTTAATGTCCTTACACATCTGTACACATTCTTCAGCAGATAATTTGTGCCACAAAAGATTCCGCTGGAATATTCCAAGCACGCTGCTTCCCATGGGACTATCCATATACACCGGCAAAAGAGGAATGCGCTTTTCATTGCGGAGCTTCCATAAATAATACATGAGCGATTGGCTGCGCTCCACGGCGAAACCGGGAATAATGATGGTGCCGTTCTTTTCAGCCGCTTTGTTTATGGCATCTGCCAGCAATTGTTCCGTATCGGCGGCATGAACCCTGTTGCCGTATGTAGACTCAATAATAAGCACATCGGCTCTCTCCGGCTTTTCGGGCGCAAGCAATAGCGGATCATTTCTGCGTCCAACGTCGCCGGAAAATACGATCAGCCTGTTATTTATTTTCAGCTCAATAAATGCTGAGCCAATAATGTGTCCGTTATAACGGAACCGGAACAAAATTTCCGGGAATAGTTCTATCCATTGATCAAGCGGTGTTGGAGAAAAAAGAGGAAACACTTTTTCCGCTTCCCTGAGCGTATAAAGAGGCTTAGCTGGCTTATGCCTGCTGTAATGAAATGTGTTCGCCCGCTCAGCGTCTTCTTCCTGGATCTGTGCGCTATCGCTCAGGATCAGCTTTGCGATCTCAATGGTTGGCCTGGTGGCAAAGATCTTTCCATTAAATCCCTGCTTAACCAGGAGCGGCAAATAGCCTGAATGATCCAGGTGACCATGGGTCAGCAGTACGCAGGATAAGGAGGGCACATCAAAGGGAAGCTTGTCCCAGTTACGCTGGCGCAGCTCTTTCAACCCCTGGAATAGTCCGCAGTCTACCAGTATTTTATTTTCACCGGCTTCAATAAGAAATTTGGAACCTGTCACTGTGCCGGTAGCTCCAAGGAAGCTGATCGTTAAAGGCGCTGATTTATCCATGAGGTATGATTTTTTTCTGTACAAGCCGGCTGCACAATTGTTCCGCTTCCTCGTTCACACTATTGATCCTTGATGGCTTTATCCCTGCGTTTTCGAGAAGGGGTTTGTTATTCAGGATCTCCCTGCATAAAACAATGTTTTTGTCCAGTAAACGCTGCTTTTCCACCCGCGTTAGTGAAGTAAGACAAGTGATGGGATAAAGGCCAAGCTCATCGATCTGATCTTTCAGACTTCCTTTTGCCGGGTAATCCCAGCTGATCAGCTTCATTCCTGCACAGGTTCCATATTGTAGGGCGTCAGTTGAGAAACGGGTATTGGTTACCACCCAGGGCTGATACTTCTTACCCTGCTTTCCCGGAAGCTGCAGCCATTGCGTTTCCACGTCCCTGAAACGGGCCTGGATGTATAGAGGAACTTTAACGTCGCAAAAAATGCCGCGCTGATTATGGTATTTGCATTCGATCATTGAAACGTGATCATCTTTTTCGGCGATCACATCAATCTCATGCGTAACGCATTTCCCCTGAACCAGCTCTCCTGTTCGCGCAGTATAAGCCTGGCATTTCAGGATCTCTGCAAAGTACTTTTCAAAAGGATAACCTGATGGGCCAAGCTCCATGATGGCCTGCTTAAGATGGTAACGCGCAGCAAGGCTTCTGGAGTTTTCCTTCAGCAGGCGAAAAGCCATTCCGTATATTTTTTTGGTCGGAATATCTTTGTATAAGAAAGTAGCTATTTTTTGTGCAATGGTATCAGCCTCTTCTTCACTTGCTCCTGCACGAATAAGGGATGCGCACAGTTTCTTCATGGAGAACCTGGCCTTTTCTCCGGATGCCTTTGTAATCTGAAGCTCTTGATTCATGTCAGACGCTGTATTTTAATGCCAATGCCAGCGATCAGCAGGAATAAGGCAATTCCTCCCAAAACAAAATGCAGGTAGGAAATGGTTTGTATCATAAACACCTGCATAATGATCCAGCCCAGGAGGACGCAGCCCTGCAGCATGATCAGCAATACGTAATGTTTCGCCTTGAAAAGAGAGGCAAACAGCACGAGAATGCTAAGGATACCGTTACAGGAAAACAAGATCAGCCCTGGCATGAAATAATTACGGAACGGGGAATGATCCAACAGGCTCAGGGGCAATTGTACTTGCGACCCATCAGGATCCGCCATAAGCAGGTAACCGCCATAAACAGCTCCTGCGCCATTAAACAATAAAAGCAGGCAGGAGATGAGGCGCAGGGTTTTTATGACGGGGCTGTTTTCCATATTAATATCGGGACAAAACTAAAGTATGCGTGTGCTGGCATGTATGACGGAAATTCGACGGGGAAATGACTTTTATCAGATCCTGCTGATCACAGCTGTTTGAGCAGTGTGATTATTCCAACAATAAGAATAAGGCTTAGTACTGTGTATTTAAATTGTTGCTCAGAGAAGAGCCTTAGCAATTTTTTACCTGCAAATGTCCCCACAATGCTTACCAAAAGAAGAATGGGCACTAGATACAGATCATGCTGATGGATATAGCCGTTCGAAAAATAGACGAGGCTCCTGCTGAGATCGATCCCAAGATCAATAATTGCGGAAGTAGCGATAAATACTTCTTTCTCCAGGCTGAATGCCGCGAGGCTAAGTCCGCGAATGGCTCCCCCGGTTCCCAGCAGTCCGGCAGTTAAACCTGAGAAGGCGCCGCCTCCGATCGCATTGTACAGGGTAGGTTTAAGCGCCGCCCGTTTAAAGATGAGCAATATGAGACTGATAATAATTAAGAAGCAGGCAAGCATAAGTTCGAGCAATTTGTTGTTGAAGAATTTACTCAGCCAGGCGCCAAGAATAACAAACGCTACTGCAGGAATTCCCATTCTCAGGATCAGCTTCTTGTCAAACCCACTGCGGAAAAGCGCGATCTTGGAAACATTGCTGGATAGGTGAAAAATAGCAGTAATGCCAAGTACGGAATGGAAATCGAAAAAAAATCCGGCAAGCGGAACAAAGAAAAGTGAAGACCCGAATCCCCCGACTGTTCCAAGGATCTCAGCGGCCAGGGCGAGGGGTATAAAATAGATCAGCGGG
>JBJMLS010000130.1:0-9573 GCA_045805185.1 Bacteroidia bacterium
GCCCTTGTTATGGTCGGGCAGCAACCAGCTTACCGCGAAGGAAATAAAAGTGGTGACAGGAGCGAACAGCATTAAGTATTTTGAAATGAGCAATAACGCTTTTATTGTTTCGCAGGTGGACAGTCTGCCCCAGACCGATAGCGTTGCACAGTTAACGAATGTGAAGTACAATCAACTGAAAGGAAAAGACATCAAAGGCTATTTTGTAAAAGACACCATCAGTAAAGTGGACATCATTGGAAATGCGCAGGCCGTCTATTACATCAAGAACGAGAAGAAAAAGCTGGTCGGCCTCAACCGCACCGACTGCCTGAGCATGCACGTCTTCATGAAAAAAGGAGAGCTGAACAGGGTTACATTCATCACTAAGCCTGTTTCCACCATTTTTCCAATGGCGGAGGTTGATCCCGCTGAGCACCGCCTCAAAGGTTTTGCCTGGTACGGACACAAGCGTCCCAAATCGAAGGGGGATTTGTTGAAGTAATATAACAATAAGATCATCGTCTGTTCGAGCCGCTGTCCTGAGCGACTTGTGGTGAGCGAAGCCGAACCAAGTCGAAGGAGCAGTCGAGAACACATTTTGGAATGCTCGAAGCGACAGCGAGCCAGAAGGAACTTATAAAATTAACTAACTATGAAATATAAATTACTTTTTTTCGGAATCGCCCTTTTATTTTCGCTTGATAGTTTTTCTCAAAGCAAAACAAAACCCACCGCTTCGAAAGCCAAAAAAGAAAAATCACCTTACGACGAGGCTCTTGCCAAAAAGCTTGGCGCGGACCAGTATGGCATGAAGCAGTATGTAATGGCCTTTTTAAAAGCTGGACCCAATCGAAGCAGTGATTCTACCGAAAGGGCAAGCTTGCAGAACGCGCACCTTCAGAACATTATCCGCATGGCAAATGAAGGAAAGCTTGTTGTCGCAGGACCATTTATGGATGATCAGTCTATCCGCGGCATTTACATCTTCAATGTAAAAACAATTGAAGAAGCTCAAAAGCTAACCGAAACAGATCCCGCCATCAAAGCCGGTTCACTGGTCATGGAACTGCATCCCTGGTATGGTTCCGCTGCTTTGATGGAGGTAACGCCTATTCATAAGAAGCTGGAGAAAAAGAGCGTGGCGGAATAGCAGGGATAAGTGAAACAATGATGGCCAATTAGAGCGCAATGGGAACCGAAATGTGATTTTCGTAGTTTTTATTTTCCAAAGCTTCACTGAAAAGAATTTAGATTATTCTCCAAATTACAAATGAATCTGAAGGCCAATAAAAAAGCCCCCGATTTCTCAGAGGCTTTTCGTATCTTCTGGTTGGTTACATTTCCTTTCGGAAAGAGGCTTGACCAATCATTACAGTACAAATATACAAAAAAAAGAAGCTCGATAATATTGATGCAAGAATAACCCAAGCCTTAGTGATTTAAGAATTTTAATTTCTCAACCGGTGTATAGTTTCCAGCATATCTTACAGCTCTTCAATTTGCTGTTTTTTTGTTAATGAAAATTTCGAAGAACCTTAATGACTCACCACTACCCTTTTGTTCATCACCGGCGCGTCCCCGCTGATCCCTGCTTTTAAGAAGTACATTCCGCTGTTCAGGTCACTTACATTCATTTTTACGGTCCCGCTTAAATTCTCTATCGCCAATGTCTTCACCGTTTTTCCATTCACATCACACAAGCTCAGGCTTACTGGACCGTTCAAGGATCCAAGGTCAATGGTAAATTCAGAGCTTGCAGGATTAGGAAATACATTGATCGAACTTTCTGTATTGCCTGCTATTCCTGTAGTTGAAATACAGTTCCCGGTAACGGCAAGATTTGCCGACATGTCGTTGATCATGACTGCAGAATCCGGCATGGTGGCAAAATCCATTGCTTCTACGGTATAGGCAGTTGATAAGGTTGGGGCATAAACGCTCAGTTCGGAGCTGATCTCAGCGCTCTCGGTAAAAATATCAGGATGAGCGAAAGAAAGATCATCAGTTACAAGTATTGTCGCGTAATCATTACTCTCCGCCATGTATTTTGTTCCCAGGAACATAAAATTAGTCGGCGTAAGCTCGTACGACATTGCATTCTGAACACTCATCACTTTTGTACTGATGATATTTCCCGCAGCGTCGCATTCCACAATTTTTGATGCTGTAAATTCATACAGCAGGATGTTTCCATTTGATTTCTCCACCACCTTATCAAATCCGTTCATTCCTAAAGTGGAAGAGCTGAATTGCTTTGTCCATAAAATACTGCCTGCTGAGTCGATCTTCATCAGCATGCCATTCTGCTGATCGGTATTGATCAGGCCCGCTACCAGAAAATTTCCATCCGCGGCATTGCAAATGCTTCTCGGCTGGGTATAAAAACTAGTATCCGTATAGCGCTTCGACCAGATCACATTTCCGTCATTATCAATTTTTATCAGGTCATTATCCGAATCGGCCTTCGCGGTAATAATGGAGCAATCATCCCTCAGCTCGCAATCAAAGCCCGGATTCTTTGTACTATCCGTTTCAATCGTGCAGCCGAAAACAATTGTCCCTGTACAGTTCAGTCTTACCACGTGTACGGATTCCACATAAGAAAGAACCACCAGCATATCTCCGTTCACATTTACCTTCAGTTTTGTCGGTCCATAAGGATTCCCATCATGATCCACGTAAAAATTCTTCGACCAGGTAAGATCACCTGAAGAATTCATACGCATGGCATAATGGTAAGCATAATAATCATCATCGTAAGCGAGAAAATAAACGTAAAGATCGCCATTCGGAAGCTCCGTTACCTTATGAAACTCATAAGCGATATCGGGGAAACCCGCAACATTTATTTTCTTCGACCAGATCACATTCATTGCCTGGTCATACCGTATTAACGTATTACTGTTCTCCCCGGTAGCATTATCCGTCAATACGCAGGAGAGAATTACATCATTGTTGACACATCTTGTTATGTTTTCCCCGGCAGTGTTGACAGGATAAGTAAAGAAATATCCTGTTGGAGGAACGATCGTTTGAAAGCAGCTTTGAGACTTAAGGATCCCCAGGTTCAGAATAAAAAGGAGGTAAACTAATTTTTTCATGTGTTATCTTTTAATTTGATAGCACAAAGTAAGCTCAGGAAGAAGCGGTGAAAAATTCAACAAGAGAGTGAATCACACACATGTAATATTTTTCAGGTTTCCGAAAAAACAAATAAACAATTCGCTACTTATCAATAAGTTAGAAAACGCTGAAAAACCCAAAAAATAGAAAGTGAATAGAAAAATCAATGGTCAAGGTACACCCTGCCTTCGCGCCAGGCATTCACGGCAATGTACCAGGGATCTTTATAGATCTGCTGACGGTTCAGAAAATATTCGTTATCGCTGAACTTGTTTTCCACCTGATCAAAAACCAGTTGCATGGAATTAGGAGTGCCTTCATTTCCATAAGTCCATATTTCAGATGTAGGATTCTTATACACTTTTTGCGGAGGTCCAAAAATAATGTAGATCATCCCGCGGTCCATTTTCCATCCTTCCTGGCTGGAAGAGAACATATCATTGGCATCCTGTACGCGGTTGTAATATTTCCGGATCAGCGCCCTGGCCCTGTCCGCGTTGCCTGCGATGCCGAGCCAGAACTCGTCAATTGCTTTTTGCTTGTCAGCCGCTTCGTTCAGCTTATTGAACTCATCCTTGCTTAATATATAACGTGTGCAGGCGATCATCTGTTCATGCGTGCTAACTTTTGGAAAATCCTTGTCCACCGAGAATACGGAACAGCCAGCAGGTGAAGCCGCGCTCAGCTTGATGCAATAGATCCCGCTCCTGGCGAGAACAAAACTGAATTTGCCGGCTTTATCCGCTTCCTGTATAAAACTGCTGTCAGGCTTATCAGCCGGTGGCGCATAGGTCACATTGCTGAAAGGCGGTGGGGGCAGCTTATTGTTGCGCTTGTACAATTCGAATACGAGTGAAGCAGGATGGTAACGGTTGTGCTCGACAGAAACAACTGTTCCTAAAGGAAGGCGACTACTGTACAGAACAGAAGAATCTGTGCGCCGTAATAAAAAATTCTGGGCCGTCTCTGCATTTGTTTTGTTGAGCCGGAGCTGCACGGTGCTTTTCGCTTTCCTGTTCTCATCCCAGGCGGAAATTTCCATGTAACTTTTTGCGCCCGCATTGTATTTAAAAGGCAGGCTGCCGTTTATTCGCTTTTGAATAACCTCAGTTACCTTATCACTGATGCTTACAGTTGCCGAATCAAGGATCTGTTTGGAATCCGGTTCCGCAATGATCTTATAGAATATTTTCAGTGAAGCGACGAAGAACCTGCTGGTGTCCGTTTTTTTATAAATCACATCTTTATTGCTGATGGAATAATACAAACGACTGCTGAGCTCTTCTTCATGATAAACAACATAGCTCGCGTCGATCTCCTTATTCTCCTTTTTGTATTCCTTATCGTGGCTCTTATCGGTGTAGCGTTGGGAAGTGCAGGCGCTGAGAAGGCAGGTAATGGTGAACAGACTATATCGTATTTTGCAATTCATGGTAATATCCTATTCAGCTCTTCAAGTCCGTACCTCAAATAATATTCACTTCTCTTTCGAGCAACACATCAAATTTTTCTTTCACGGAATCCAAGACCTGCTGAGAGAGTTCATAGATCTCCGAACCTTTCGCATTGCCATAATTTACAAGTACCAGAGCCTGGTTCACATGCACGCCCGCGTCGCCAAAACGCTTTCCCTTCCAACCGCATTGCTCGATCAGCCATCCCGCGGCCAGTTTCACTCCTCCGTTTTCCAAAGGGTAAGCAACAATGGCAGGAAATTTTTCTTTTAGTACTTCGAATTTCTCCCTGCTGATCTCGGGATTCTTAAAAAAACTGCCCGCGTTGCCAATAACAGCCGGATCGGGTAATTTACTGCTCCTGATCCGGATCACCGCGTCGCTGATCGCTTTTATGCTCAGTTCTTTTACTCCCATTGACTTCAATTCATTTTCAATTGCACCATAACTGATGTTGAACTCAGGAACTTTATTCAAACGATACGTAACGGAAGTAATGATGAATTGTCCTTTGTACTTATTTTTAAATACGCTTTCCCGGTAACCGAAATGACAATCGGAATTTGAAAATATAACTTTTTCACCCGTTTCCAGGTGTACCGCTTCCAGCTCATGAAATACTTCCCTGATCTCTGCACCATAAGCCCCGATGTTCTGCATGGGACTGGCGCCAACATTACCGGGAATGAGTGAAAGGTTCTCTACTCCTGCAAAGTTATGCTCAATGCACCAGAGCACAAAGTTGTGCCAGTACTCTCCCGCACCAGCTCTTACGTAATAATTTTTTTCGTCCTCACGCAATAGCTCTCTTCCTTTGATGCTGTTTTTAATAACGAGTCCTTCATAATCCTTCGTGAGCAGTAAATTGCTTCCTCCGCCAAGGATCAATCTCGGATTATTTTTGTATTCCGGACTTTGCTGCAGCTCCTTTATCTCTTCCAGTGAATTTACTTCAGAAAAATATTTACAGGAAGCATCAATATGAAAAGTATTGTATACTAAAAGAGATTTGTTCCCGTTGATCTGCATATTGAATAGAGGCTTATGAAACAAAAGTAATTCAAAACAAAAGCCTAAAAAAACTTACCTTCGCAACATATCCACAATTTAATTGACAAGAGGCAATAAACACAGGGCGATCGTGTCGGTGATCAATGACCTGGTTACCGACCAGCGGGTGCACAAAACCTGTATGCTGCTCCATGAGGCGGGAATGGATGTTACGCTGGTTGGAAGGGTGAAGAGAGACAGCTTACCCATGACGGAAAGGCCCTACCGTACCAAACGCATGAAATTGCTATTTGAGACAGGCGTTCCATTCTACGCGGCTTTTCATTTTCGCCTGTTCTTTTTCCTGCTCTTCCGGAAAAAGGACCTGCTTGTTTCCAATGATCTCGACACGCTTCTTCCTAATTACCTGAACAAAAAACTCTCCGGCGCGAAGCTCATCTACGATAGTCATGAGATCTTTTGCGAAGTGCCCGAACTGGCAGGAACACCCTCCAAGAAAAAAACCTGGGAACGGATCGAGCGCAGCATTGTTCCTGAATTAAAATATTGCATCACTGTTAACCAAAGCATTGCCGATTGGTTCAATAAAAAATACCAGGGCAATTTTAAGGTTGTACGGAATATCCCGAATTTGCCGGCGTATGCACAATTGAAAACAAGAGAAGATCTCGGGCTGTCCTTAACTAAAAAAATAGTCCTATTGCAGGGAGCCGGAATAAATATTCAGCGCGGGGCCGAAGAAGCCATTGATGCCATGCAGTACATTGACAATGCAATTTTTCTAATTATCGGCGGGGGCGATGCCTTTAAGAGTTTGGAGTTAAGAGTAGAGCGCCTGGGATTAAGTGAAAAAGTGATCCTGAAGGGAAAGATGAGACCTGAAGAGTTAATGCACTATACCCGGAACGCGGACATTGGCATTACGCTGGACAAAGACAGCAATATCAATTACCATTTCAGTCTTCCGAATAAGATCTTCGATTACATTCATGCCAATCTCCCCATACTTGCGAGTCCGCTGCCGGAGATCAAAGCCATTATTGAGAAATACAATATCGGTTGTCTCATCGAAAATCATGACCCGAAACACATAGCAGAGCGCATGCAGTTTATGCTGAGCTCCGCTGAATATAAGACCTGGAAAAAAAACCTGGAAAAAGCGGCGGCGGAAAATAACTGGGAGAAGGAAAAGAAGGTTTGGGAGAAAATGATCCTTGATTTGAAGATGTAAAATGAGAATGGAAATTGAACAATCCGATATGGAAAAGAAAACGCCCCGTGAAGCGCTGAGCAAGTTCTATTCTGACAATAGACTCGATCAGGATGGCGGAAACAGCAGTTCCAGTGTGAAAATTGAGCTCACATCAAAATTGCATTTTTATATTCCCAATTTTGATGCGCGAAGAAAGGCAGTTCCTAAACACGACATTCATCACCTGCTCACTGGTTACGATACTTCTTTTGCCGGCGAATGTGAGATCAGCGCCTGGGAAATTGCATCCGGCTGTAAAAAATACTGGGCTGCATTTGTGATCGATACCAGTGGAATTATGCTTGGAATCCCCCTCAACTTCATGGGAGTGATCCGGGCATACGCACGCGGAAGAAGAACTTCAAATCTTTATCATGATAAATTCTCTACAGAAGAAGCGATGGACATGAAGATCTCAGTTCTTCGGGAAAGCCTTTCCCTGGATAAGTTCCCGAAAGAAACCAGGGTAACAATTATTGATTTTATTTTATTTTCAGGATTTGTCTTATACGGAATCTTGTTTTCAATTTGCTCACTCGTACTTCTGCCGCTAGTTCTCATCTATTCTCTTTATGCAATATTGCGCACCAAGAACAAACAATGAACCTGTTATTTGTCTGTAGCAGGAACCAATGGCGCAGCCCTACTGCAGAAGCTACTTATAAACGTCAACCCGGCCTCGAAGTCAGGTCAGCTGGAACTGAACCCTTAGCCCGGATCAGGATTACCGGGAAAATGATCAATTGGGCCGATACGGTCTTTGTAATGGAAAAAAACACAGGCAGAGAATACTCGAAATGTTCCCGGATGCTGCTGCTAAGAAAAAGATTATTATTCCTGATATTCCCGATGAATATAAATTCATGGATGAAGAATTAATCCGAAGAAATTACATCTGTAGTTGGAGCCTATATTCATTTGGAATAAGCTCTTACCAATCTTTTAATACAAGGGAAAAAGATCTGCTCAACTTAGTTACTGCATCCGGTTCATCAGTTGAAAATCTCAGGTATTTTTTTGTGCTGAGCGGAATTACTTTGAGGCCTGAAGATGCAGTACCGGAGATCAGTTCTTTGTTCTCCCATTTAGTGTTGTTCATCAGGTACTGATAGATCGTGAGCTTGTTTGCTTTTCTTACTTCCAGCTCTGATAAACCTTTTACTGTTTTACCGCTGAATTGAATATCCCAGGGCCAGTCGAGATACGAACGCGCAAGCGCGGGCTTATAAAACAGCCAATCGGTATCTTTTGATTTAACCAGCTCATAATTATCGCTGATCTGCTTTGCGGAAAGGATCTTCGGATCACGGTAAGTCAGGTTGCAGGAAGTGGCGCTGAGCTTCAGGACTCCGGCTTCATCGTGCGAAAGATGTGTGAAAATGAAGCCGTAAGTTTTATAGAGCTTCGGATTAGCTTCGGCCACGATCTCCGTTAAGAGGCTGTATTCGTTGTTGTAATAAAGTATTTTCCGGGTACGGAATAAATAATTCTTCAGTTCCTTATCCTTCGCCAGTTCAGGAGGCACAGGAATAAAATTATCTTTTCTTTCTTTCACAAAGCCATTCGAATCCAGTCTGCAAATAAACGTATTCACTGTTTTTAATTTGCTAACTGCAAGGTCAAACTTTCCTGTTTCAAGCTCATTTCCCGCCTTCGGGACCTTCGCGCCGCAGATCACGAGATCACCTGTCGCGGCATTGTAATAATAACCGGAATAGAGAAAATAGAAATCGTTCATTCCTTCGTTCAGCATTTCGGCGTGGATCATTTCACCATTCTCCACGTCGATGAGCAGGATCCATTGCCCAGTCTTGGGTCCCGAAAGCACATTCGCGTATACATATACATAACGTTCATTCACCATGATCACGTGGCAGCGCTTGTACCTGTTTCTTTCAAAATTGAATTGCCATTCCATCTTGTACTCGTAAATTTTGGTCGGATCCGTAAGATGAAATTTGTGCAGGTATAATTTATAGGAGGAATCTTTTGAAGAAGTCCGGATGATATACAGGTCGTTGTTCACAAACAGTTTCTCATCGTCGAAAGCTGCGAATGTGTTCACCCTTGTCACCTCAGCCTCGGGTATCACAGCGATCTTTTTCAGGTTCTTGTTGAGCCGGATCACTTTCAGGAACTTATCGTTATCTACCCTTTGAAAATTAAAGCTGAGAAAGGCATGCATGGTATCTAAACCGATAGGATGAAAATCTTTCGGTTCAGCAGCGCCCAGGAGAATACTGGTGTCTTTTATTCGCTGCAATTCTTCCGAAAAGCGGCTCACCTTAAAATAAAGGTCCTTTCCTTCACTTTTGTATCCGTAAACATAAACATTGCCTGAAAAACGGGTCATGGCAGCGTTGACGAGGTCCTCCTTCACCTCCTGGGCAAAAGCCGTAGATCCAACGAGGAACAATAAACTGTAGAAAAACCTGTTCATATCAAAATCATCGCGCCCTTTGCGGCAACTAAAAATACAATAAATTGCAACACCCAAATATGCAAACGGCAATTAATATTGTTTCCTTTGATGTTCCTTTCCCCGCCAACTACGGAGGCGTTATTGATGTGTTCTACAAGATAAAAGCATTGCACGGCGCCGGGGTTAAGATCATCCTGCATTGCTTTGAATACGGCCGGGGAGAAAAGCCGGACTTGAATTCATACTGCGAAGAAGTCCATTATTACCGGCGCGATACTTCCTTCAGGAATCATTTTAGCAAGCTGCCTTATATTGTAGCTTCCCGAAGA
>JBJMLS010000131.1:0-13524 GCA_045805185.1 Bacteroidia bacterium
CCTGCAGTAATTCCCCATTTCCAGCTGTTCTGGGCAATGACGCTCACAGAAAGCATACTTCCTATAACAACTGCGGTAAATTTATTCATAATGCTTGTTTTTGGTTAATCAAATATATAAAATAAAGCGGATCAGGCAAGCATTTTTTCGACGGGCGTTTTGTTAAAAGGACGGGCCTGGATCCCGAATTGTTCGGCTCAAGTTTATTCATTTGGACTTAACTTATCAGATCAGGCTGCTTGCCTGTCTGAGAACCTTGTGTTTATTGAGAACGAAATAATTTTATTTGATTAGCCGATATTCCTACATTTGGAAACAAGACCTCAATTTTTTATGGAGTTTCATCATTTCGTTGCCGGATTTCGGCATGCACTGGAGGAAAATTACACAAGCCTGAGCAAAATAGCGGATGCGGAGGCTTCTGTGAGGCCCGCGCCCGGTAAATGGTCAGGTAAAGAGATCATCGGTCACCTTATCGATTCGGCGATCATCAATCAGCAGCGTTTTGTAAGGGCGCAGTTCCAGCACGACCTTGTTTTTTATGGATACGACCAGGATAAATTTGTAGAGATGCAGCATTACAACGAGCTCTCCTGGATCTCCCTGCTGCAGATGTGGCGCCTGCTGAATCTCCATATTGCCTGGGTAATGGAAGTAACGCCCTCGGAGATACGTCAGCGCAGGATCGAGAAACACAGCCTGGACAAGATCGCCTGGCACGCGGTTCCGCCTGAGGAAGCAACTTCGCTGGAATATTTCATGACCGATTACGTAAGACACATGAAGCATCACCTTGCCCAGGTGAAAAGAACGCCTTGAATTATTCCTTTATCAGCTTTGCGCTTCTTTCTCCAAGCCTGAGCAGGTAAATTCCTGGGGGAAATCCATCAAGATTCAATTCTATCTTTTCCTTTTCGAAAATAATTTTTGAATAGATCAATTCTCCGGAACTACTGATGACTTGTAAACTATTGTTTTTTTCTTTTTTGGGTATCAATATGCTCAGCGTTCCATTGGCCGGGTTAGGGAATATGCTTAAGGCTCTTTTATCCCCGACATTTGTAATGCCAAAAGTATTCTGATCGCTTAACATATAGGTCCAAACCGGCTCGTATTCAAACTGACCGCCATTGAGAGGAGAATAAAATTCAACCGCGGTTGCATCGTGCCACGAACTGTATACTCCCGGAAACTGTGGGCTGAGGTTCGTGTAGAGGCAATGCGAATACGCATAAGGCGAGGAATTATTATCGACCAGGGTGCTGTCATCTCCGCCTGCCGTCATACCGCTTGCCTGCACAATCGCATATTGTTTCGCGTAAGGAAAAACGTCATCCTGTAAATGTAGAAAGCTGTAGAATTTAGTTGCCGGACTTGCTGAGGTATTGAACAGCCAAGTAGCTGGTGCATTATAAAACCCGCTATAGTCATTTGCGCCGGAGAACATCAGTACGCGCCCGCAACTCTGCGTATAACCAAAGTACAGAGCATGTCCCGATCCCTGCGAATGCCCTCCTATTGCGATGTTTGCCCAAAGCGGCTGATTGGAACTGATGAATTGTCCCCAGTTATCTGCAGGGTAAGTCAGAGCAAGGTAATTCAGTAATTTCACCAGTCGGGTATAAATGCAATTGAAAGTGTCTACAGAAACGCTGGAATTCAAAGGTGTTCCATAACATACTTCCTGCCTGAAATCTTCGTAGCAGGAAGAGTTAGCACTTCCTCCGCAGGAACTTGAAATAGAAGGCGAATTCGGATAGGCAATGGATACAGAATGATAACCGAGATTTGCCGCCAATTGTGGCAAATGCTTATAGGCTTTCGTTGATGAACCTGTTCCGCCAATAAATACGAAGAGTTTTCCGTTCGACGTGACGGATGTATTGATCGCGACGTAATGGCTGTCCTGCGCCATGGTATAATAGTTATCCGTTGAATTGGGATACACATAAAAAGTGGAAACCTGGGAATAAACAATTGAAGCAAAGAGGGAAAGAAAAGTAAGCAGCGTAATTTTTTTCATAGGATTTTAGCGTTATACCTGGCCACTAAAAGATCGACATTCCTGTTCGTGTTGTCAGCAGTTCCAATGCATGCATTCCCATTACCGAATTTCCTTTCTTGTTGAGCTTTGGGTTCCATACCGCGACGCTGAAGGCTTCAGGCATCACAGCGACAATTCCTCCGCCAACGCCGCTTTTGCCAGGCAATCCTACCTTGTAAGAGAATTCTCCCGACTCATCGTAAAATCCGCAGGAGAGCATGATCGCGTTGATCCGTTTGATCTGGCTCCTGCTTAATATAGGTTCAGGGGAGTGCAAAGATTTTCCGTGATCGGCAAAAAGAAGAAATGCATTCGCCAGATCTTTACAGCTCATTTCAATGGCGCATTGATGAAAATAAAGGTCGAGCACCAGGTCAATATCGTTGTGGATATTCCCGCGCGACCGCATCATGTTCACCAGCGCGGCATTCATAAAGCCGTATTCCTTTTCAGAGGCTGCAACCTTTTCGTTGAATCCGATAGCGGGGTTTCCACTGAGCCTGCGTACAAAATCGAGCAATTCTTTTTTAGGATCCGAAAATTCTGAAATAAGAATATCGGCCACTACCAATGCGCCGGCATTAATGAGCGGGTTACGCGGCTTGCCGTTCTCGTATTCCAGCTGCACAATGGAATTGAAGGGATTTCCCGAAGGCTCCACACCGATGCGCTTCCATACTTTTTCGCCTACTACCGACATGGCCAGCGAAAGGCTGAGTACTTTGGAAATACTTTGGATGGAAAATTTTTCAGTAGCGTCCCCTGTAAAAAATTCTTCTCCTTTGGTACTGAGTAAATGGATCCCGAATTTTTCCGGGGCAACACCAGCGAGCTCGGGAATGTACGTGGCAACATTTCCCTCGTGCTTGCCTTGCTGTACATCTTTATAGATCCCCTCAATAATACTTTGCAAATTCATAAATGCTTTTTCTCAGATTAAAGATAACAAAAGAACCGTTCTCCATTCAGGGCCTGTTCAGATCGATTTTATTTTCCCCCGCATCTACCGCCTTAATAAAATGGATCAGGCCATTCATGTAGTTACCCTGGTCATCATACAGGCTCATGTGGCTGCCTTCACAATACAGGAAGCTTCCATTCTGAACCTGTGCCGACATCCATTTCATGTGTTCAGGATCCATGGTGTCGTATTTCGCGCCTATGGTGAGCGTGGGTACTTTAAGAGTTGGCAATTGGGATTTAATATCCCATTGGGCAAGGTTCCCTGCTATTCCGAATTCACTCGGACCCTGCATGGTAACATAAAGCGAATTGTTCAGCTTCGAGAAGGAACGGTTCACTGGCTCTGGCCATTGATCAAGCGGGATCCTGCAGATGTGCTCCGCATAATAATTTTTCATCAGCAGGTCCATGTACCTGGGATTGCCGAAATCTTTTCTGCTCTCCAGCGCCCTTATAGTATCTAATACTTCAGGATCCATTTGCTTTGACAGGACTTCATCGGCATACCTTCCATAATCGGGGCAACTGCACATCATGTTTGAAATGATAAGGCCCTTTAAATTGTCCTGGTATTTTAACGCGTATTGCATGGAAAGTATTCCGCCCCAGGAATGACCCAATAAGTAAAAATTATCTTTATCAAGCTTTAGCGCCTTCCTTACCTGTTCCACTTCTTCTACAAAGCGGTCAAGCTTCCAAAGGGCCGTATCTTTGGGATTGTCCGAATTGCCGCATCCCAGCTGATCGTAATAAATAAATTCGATCCCTTCCTGCGGAAAGAAATTCTCGAAACATTCAAAGTATTCATGAGTTAAGCCGGGACCACCGTTCAACAGCAATACTTTTATTTTAGGGTTATTGCCAAAGCGTTTGGTCCATACATTGAATTTTCCCTGAGGCGTTTCAATGCCTATCATTTTTATATTGCCTGTTTTTACGCCTTGCTCTTCCTTTCCGAAGTATTCGTTCAGGCACTTGTCTTTATGTTTTAGTGAGGGGTTCGAACAGGAAATGAGAATGGCAAAGGCAAGACCCATTACCGTAAAAATTTTATGCGCGCTGGTACTCATTAGTTACAATATCGGCTTAGCGGATCTTTCTGATCGGTTATTTATTTTTTAGCACCCTGCTGAGGTATGTTTCTGATGGCAGCAGGGAATTTTGAATGCGTTTTGCATAGCGTATGCTATCTGTAATATCTTTGTTTTTTTCTTCAACGAGTTTTTTCTGTTCTTCTGTTTCTCTGTTCTTGATCTCAATGATCCGCTTTTGCTTTCGGGTAAGGCGCAGCGAACGAAGTATGCCTATGGCAGCGCTGGTGACCAGCAAAAGAAAGATAATGATGGAATAGATGATGATCCTCTGTCGGCTGCTTTCTTCTTTTGCGAGGAGGCTTTGTTTCTCCTGTTCCGCTTTTATTGCGGCTTCTTTCTTCTGGTAGTCGAATTGCAATTGTTTTTGCAGGGCAGCCTTGCTAACTTCCTGGTTGCTGATGCTGTCCTTCATTTGGATGTACAGCTCGTGCATTCCAAGCGCTTTTCCGAAATCCCCTTTCTTCTTGTATACCTCGTACAGCAATTGGGAGCTGCGTTTGATCAGGTCGGGATACCCGGTTTCGCGGGCAAGTGCAAAGCTCTTAAGTCCGTAATCCAATGCCTCTTGTAATTTCCCCTGTTCCTGGTAGAGGCCACCTATCTTATGAAGCGAATAAACAATCCCTTTTTTATCGCCCAGCTCTTCCCTGATCTTTAGGCTGCGCTGAAAATTATCCAGTGCCTCTTTTAATTTTCCCTGTTTCTGATAGATCCTTCCGCTGTTCGCGAGCGCATAAGCTACGCCGCTTTTATTGCCAAGCTTTTCCTGGATGGCGTAACTTTCGGACATATAACTAAGGCCCTTTTCAAGGTCGCCCCTGTGTTCATAAATATAGCCGAGATTAAGAAGCGCTGTGGCGATCCCGGTTTTATTGTCCGCCTCTCGGTAGAGAAGTAAGGCTTTCTGAGTGTATTCAAAATTACGCGTTTGATCGCCCAGCGTGCTGTACAGGTAGCCGATATTGCCTAAGAAATCCGCAGTGCTTACTTTATCACCCGATCTCTCTGAAAGACTCAGGCCTTTCTGGTAATAGTCGAGCGCTGTTGCCGCGTCACCACGATTGCCGGATAGATGCCCGAGCAGGTTGTACGATTCCAAAAGATAGTTGCTGTAAATTTTCTTCTGTGAGGGTGAAACGCCTTCAGCTGAGATCAGGCTCAGTGAAAGCTTTACTAATTGCTGCGCTAATTTCCAATCCTCTTCTTCATCCAGTTCCTGTACAACAATAGCGTAGATAATACGGCAGCGCGTACTGTCGCTTTTTGCATTTTTAAGGGCCGATCGTAAGGAATCAGGATCATTGATCTGGGACTGCAGCTTTGCGCAAAGGCAAAGTAAAAAAACGAAGAGTATGAGTTTTCCTTTCTGCATCTTGAGCCTAAAACTTCGGGCATGAGATCAATACTTTTCGCGTTCTTCTTCCTTTTTTCGCGATCTCGTAAATAAGGGAGATCTCGTGCGATCCTGTGGTATTGCCGATCAGGCGCTGCAAGGGAAGATCATAGCTGTAGCCGATCCGCATGTCGTATTCTTTCAGATCAAATCCAACCAGTACGCAAAGCGCATCACGGTTCGGATATCCTTTCTGATAATGTTTCAATGGAAGGCCGCGGTACCAGAAACCCAGGTTCATCGGAAAATGCACCCAGTAAGCGCCAATGTCCAGCTGATCGTATTTTTGTTCGTGCCTGTAATTTACAGCAGGTGCAAAGTATTTCAATAGCCGGGCGCCTTTTTTCTCTTTCACAAAGCGATAACCGCCATGTAAAGAAAAAGTAGGAGGTAACCTGGTATTTTCTCCTGTAAGACTTACATTGGGCGAATTGATGTGGTGCGCCGCAAATCCGATCCAGTATTCGGTAGAGTTTTCCAGTACGCCCGCGGCAAGGTCAAGGTAATTGGCTTTCCCAAGCACTGCAGCATCAGAAGAAACAGCTCCGCCATCAGGCAGCAACTGATCATTGAAGACAAGCTTGGTATAATCGATTCCTTTACTCACATAATTAAATTGGATCCCCATTCGCATTTCCCTAAATTTATTGATCATAAAATGATAAGCGTAGGAACCTCCGATACTTGTTGTTGTATACCTGGAAGAACCAGCCGCGTCGCGCATGATCATCAATCCTAATCCGCTGTTCAGCGCGTTCATATTGTAATCATAGGAGACTGCAAAGGTCTGGTAAGCTTTGGCGATCCCGAGCCACTGGTTCCGGTAATTGGCGATGAACCTGTGCTCATAAGTTACACCCGTATAAGCAGGATTAAGATATATCGGCGCGGCATAGAACTGCGTGAACTGAGGATCCTGGGCAAGTAAATGCGAGGCCTGGATGAACAGGAAAAAACGAAGCAATTTGCTCTGTTTCACAAAAGAAAAGTATCTCTTTAAATAACTCATAATTTTTTCAGGACGATCTTCAATTCGGGTAACTCGTCTTCTGCTTCATCTACTAATGCTTTTAAGTGGGTGATCACTGTTTCATAACCTTTGGCTTCAGTAATGATCTTATAACTGTCGTAAGGATTTACAATAAAAATAAATCTCCCCGATCCTGAGCCGGTATTGTAAATTCCTGCCACACGATTCGTTTCTGAATCGAGCACGGTGATCTTTGCGGACACAGGAGCTTCTTTATCTTCATTGATCGAAAGTGTTCTGGCCTTGCGGACCTTAATATCATTTTCTCCGTAACGCATGTCAATAAAATAAATGTCCTCGCTCTCATAGCCCGGTTCGGCCGGATTTTCGTTAAGCGATGAATAATACCCATGTTTTCCATCGGCGCTCAGCACGAAAAAAATATCATCACCGACAGTGTTCACAGGAAATCCCAGGTTTTCAGGAAGGGCGAAATTATTGTTCTCATCAAGGGTGGTTTTAAAAATATCGTAGCCGCCCATTGTATTTCCTCCGTTTGAACTGTAATACAGGGTTCCGTCAAGGTGAAGAAAAGGAGCGTCTTCATCGCCGGCTGTATTTACAGGAGCCCCAAGATTGAAGGGCTTGCTCCAGTTACCGTTGGGCAGACGCTTCACGCGGTATAGATCTTTTCCTCCAAGTCCGCCCGGCCTGTCGCTGGAAAAATAGATCATGGAATTTTCAAGGTTGAAGCAGGCGCTCAGGTCCTTGTATTCGCTGTTAATTTCAGGGCCTAATTTTTCCGGTTCTCCCCAGTGATCAATTGTTGCATGCGTCAGGTAAAGATCCCCGCTGAGCTGGTCCTCGCTTGTTCTGAAAATGATCATTTGCTGGGCATCAGCAGACAGGGCCACGCAGGCGTCATGTGTGGCGGTATTCACCGGAGCGCCAAGATTCTTCGGCTCTGTCCAGGCGCCTTTTTTATTTGTACTGATGTAAATGTCCTCGAAATAATTTCCCCAGGCGTCAGTTAGCCCGCCCGTACTTCCCGGACGCCGCGAAGTAAAGTAAAGCACCGATTCATCGGGGGTAATTAAAGGCACATATTCAGGATATTTGGTATTGATCACATTGCCGAGATTTTTAATGGAGGCTTTCCTTGGAAGGGACATCATCTGTGAAGCGAGCTTTGAGCTTTCGATGAGCTTGTCAACTTCGCCGTCCTTTAATTCACGCTGGACCTCCGGGAATTTTTTATATTTATTATAATGCAGTACGGCTTCATCAAATTTATGTTCCAGGTGAAAGACCTTCGCTTCGTAAAGTTGCGCTTCCAGTTCCCTGCTCTTATCTACCCTTACCAGGTAAGGTAAAATGGAATCCGGGAATTCTTTTAACTTGTATTTGCAGATCGCAATGTTCAGGTTTATTTTTTCATTCAGACTGTCTTTGTGCCACAGAGGCAGATACTTGTTCAGGGCGTTCCTGAAATCATCCATTGCAAAAAGCGTATTCGCTTCTTTCAAGGCTTTCTTGAAGTTCTTGTCTTTCTGTGCGCACAGCAGAGTTGCGCTAAACAGAAAGATCAACAGGTATGCGATTTTGTTTTTTTTCATAATCAGGGTCTTACCAGTAATACATCACCGGCTTTGTTTATTTGTTTTCCGTCGTTGGTTGTTGCTTTTATTTTCCAGATGTAAACATCCTGGGTACAGATCTTTCCATGATAGTAACCATCCCACCCTATTTTAATGTCTTTGCTTTCAAATAAAAGTTCGCCCCAGCGGCTGTAAATGCTGAGCTCATATTTTTTTATTCCGTGTATGACAGGATGAAAAATATCATTATCCTTTGAATTAGGATCATAAATGCCATCAGAAGAAGCGCTGGCAGAATTAGGGGAGAAGGCATTCGGAATGATAAGCTCGCTGGCTTCCTCAGCATGGATCATCTTTTTGTAATCAGACGTGTCAACGCAATTATGGGAACTATAAGCGATAAGGAAAACCTGGTAATCGCCGGCATTTGAATAAGTATGGGTAGGATTGGGATCGGCAGACGTGTTTCCGTCGCCAAAGTTCCATAGATAACTTACCGCTCCCGAGCTTGCATTCACGCATACGATCTCATCGGTAGGGATTGTAACATTGGTATCCAGGACACCGAATACCGCTGTGGGTATCGGATAAACTACAGCGCTGTCGATCCCTGAAACCGTATTCACTCCGCCGGGACCGGTTACTGTTAAGGTTATGGTGAATGTACCGGCTGTGTTATATACATAAAAAGGATTTTTTACGGAGGAGCTTCCAATGCCATCTCCGAAGTTCCATTGATAAGAAGTTCCATACAAGGACGTATTTTGCAGGTTAACGCTCAGCGGCCTGCAACCGGTAAAGGAACCCTGAAAAGATGCAACGGGTACAGGTGGAATGATCGTGACCGCATGCGTTACTGAATCACTGCAGAACTGACTGCTCATCACAAGCGTAATGTTGTGTGTTCCCCAATAGGTATAGGCGTGCGGCGCAGGTGTGGTGAATACGCTTGTGGTTGAATCGCCGAAACTCCAGGAGCTGGTAAAACCAGATGCATTAGGCGTAGTATTGTTGAGCGTAACAGTAGTCGCGGGATATAGTTGCGAAACCGGGCTCGCCGTAAAAGCTACCTGCGGCATGGGATATATGGTATAAGCTTTATTAAATACTGAAGTACAGCCAAAAGCTGAAGTAGCAGTAAGCGTTACGGTATAACTTAAATTACCAGGGCCATTGTTTGTGTAGGGATGTGAGAGCGAATCCAGGTTGCTGAAATTGCCGTCGCCCAGGTTCCAGTTGTACGAATTGGCTCCTTGTGAAGTGTTATGGAACATAACGCTTACTGGCGCGCAGATCGGCGTATCCGCATAAAATTGCGCAATGATCTTTGGATAAGCTACGGTAGGAGAGGTAAGCGTGTCCTTGCATCCGAAGCTATTGGTTGCGATCAGGCTGACGAAGGAAGTGTCCTTCAGCGTGGAGGAATTGTTGATGAAATTATGCGCCGGACTGCTCACAATTGACGTGGCGCTTCCGTCATCAAAATCCCACAAATAAGTATTCACTCCTGCAGTGGTATTTGTGAAATTAACTCCCAGCGGCTGACATCCCGCATTTACATTCTGAGTGAAGCCAGCTAAGGGCTTGGGAGAAACAGCAATGTCTTTTTGTAGGGTGTCTTTGCATCCTGAAGCATTGGTTGCTATTAACTCCAGGACATACGCATTCTGAATTAAAGTATTGTTTGTGTATGTATGCGAAGGATTGGTTGAAGCGCTCAGGAATCCATCATCGAAATCCCAGGCGTAGGAACTTGCACCAACAGAAGAATTGGTAACGCTTACATTGAAGGGGGAACAACCCAATGTGTCATTGGTAGAAAATCCTGCTATGATAGTGGGAAAAACAGTGAGCGTTTTTAGAAGAGAATCTTTGCATCCGGATAAATTTTCAGCGATCAGCTGTACGCTATAAGTAGCTGTTGCAGTGGTGGAAGAATTCACAAATGTATGAGCCGGCGTTATGGCTGAAGATACAGCGCTGCCATCACCAAAGTTCCAGGAATAACTACTTGCATTGCTTGAAGTGTTGCTGAAACTTATTACAAGCGGGGAGCAACCGCTGAGCGCAGATATGCTGAATGCTGCGGAAGGCCTGGGATGAACCAGTACGCTTCCTGTGGTTGTATCCTTGCAGTTGAACGCATTGGTCGCTATGAGCTGAACAGTATAAGTGGTGTCTCCCGAAGTAGTATTTGTATAGGTATGAACCGGGTTGCCGCCGGTTGCGGAATTGCCGTCCCCGAAATTCCATTGGTAAAGAACGGCTCCTGCAACGGAAGGAAAATTGACGAGTAAAGGCGTGCATCCCGAAGCAGGAACAATATTAAAACCGAATAGTGGCTGAGGATTTACGGTAATCGGCTTGATGAGCGTATCCGTACAACCGCCGGTGTTTGTTGTGATCAGGGTGATCGAATAGTTCTGAACGAAGAGACTCGTATTCTGATAGGTATGAACCGGCGAAGTCACAGTGCTTGTTTGGGTATCGCCAAAATCCCAGCTGTAGCTGCTTGCTGCCTGGCTCGTATTGGTGAAGGTAACGGGAAAAGGAGCGCAGCCGGGAGGTGTTGCAAAAGTAAATCCTGCAATTGGCTTTCCGAAAACGTGTACTGTGTCTGTAATTGTATCCCTGCATCCGGCAGCTGTAATTGCAATAAGCTGGGTCGTGAAAACAGTATCCGTACTGTTGGTGTTTGTAAATACTTTTACAGGACTTACAGTTGTTGAACTGCTTCCGTTACCAAAGCTCCAGTTGTAATTCAATGCTCCTGTTGAAGTATTCGTATAGCTCACGGTAAGCGGACCGCATCCACTGCCTGGCGCACGCGTGAATGCCGCAATAGGGAGAGGATTAATAGTGACGGGTATGGCCGAGCTTCCGCTGCAGTTCGCTGTTGAAACATTTAAGGTTACAGTGAAAGCGCTAGAGCTGGTATAAGTATGCATGGGATTTTGAACCGCGCTTAAGGCTGATGCATCTCCAAAGTTCCAGCTCCAGGTAGTGATAGGATCGCCCGCTGAAAATGTTGACGCGTCTGTAAACTGCGTAATGGAATTCTGACAAGTCGGACTGGTGGTAAATGCTGCGACAGGAGAAATAAACACCTTTACAGTTTGGGCGCTGCTATTGGTACAGGCATTAGCCGCTGTGACGGTCAGCGTAACCGTATAATTCCCTACCGTATAATTCTGGTTCGGCGGAGCCTGTAAGGTTGAAGTGTTCCCGTTTCCAAAGTTCCAGCTCCAGCTGACGGGATTTGTAGACACATCCGTGAAGCTCACTGTGAGATTGTCACATCCTGCAGCAGGTGTTCTGGTAAAGGCAGAGACAGGATTGGCTTTTATGCTAACAACAAGTTGTGCGGTATCACTGCAGGAAGCGTTTGACCCAAGCACAAAAGCTATAACCGATACTGTATAGGTTCCCGCTACATTGTAGGTGTGCGTCTGGGCTCCGCCTCCTGTGGTTGTATATGTTGGATTATCGCCAAAATTCCATTGGTAGGAATAACCGGCTGTACTGGTATTGTTGAATGTAAGCGTGGATCCTGCACATGCGCTGGTAACAGGCGCGGTGAGATTAGCAGTAGGCGGGTTCACAATGCTCACGAAAATAAGCGCGGTATCAATTCCGCAGGTATTACTATCGATCAGCATGATGTCGTAATTGCCAACTGAAGGATAAGCCAGTGTATGAGGAAATGTAGGCGGCCACGGCGTCCAGTCAATAATGGAATCATGACCTGCACCCCAATAATTCCCAAAGTTCCATTTTTCATACCGTTGTGCGACATTGCCCTGGGGGACACAGTTCCTGCTCGTTGTATTGTTAAAGGTAAACGAATTGTCCGGCCAGCATTTCACAAAAGCATCAGGTGTTGCATCTGCATCGTCAATATCATAGATCTGGATGGGATTGAATTGTGCAGAGGTTGGATTGCCAAAGCTGCAGTAGTTCTCCGCAGTAAGTGTAACAATAGTCTGACAATTCACCGTGCCTTTCTGGTAAGTGTGTGTTACGGTTTGTCCCGCATTACTTTCATCATATATCAGAACAGGCGACCCGTCTCCAAAATCCCAGGTAAATGTGGTGGTGGCTGAAACGTCGGTACTGGAATTGGTAAACTGAAGAGCTGCGGGCGCACAGGCCGTTGTCACTCCTCCAACCGGGATCTGTATGGAAGCATTTACCGGTTTTTCCATTACAACCACACCGCTTACTGTACAGGCGGGTGTTGTAGTAGTGAGCGTAACAATAAAAGTATCTACAGTAGCGCCATAAGTATGCGTGATGAAGGTATTGGCAGCGAGAGAAGCTCCTGAAGAAACCGCTGTGCCATCTCCCCAGTCGATGCTGTAGCCGGTCAATGCGGAAGGCGATGAAAAATTTAGTGTAAAGGATGATCCGGAGCAGCTGATCCAATTCGGAGCGGAAGAAGGGGTGCCGTTACCATCGTAGACCTGAGGACACTGAGCCCCCATTTCCACGGAGGAAAAAAGAAGAAAAGCAATAAAAATATAGTTGAGTAAGTGTCTTCCCATACATGCTCTCTTACTTTTTAAAGATAAGGAGTTTTTTTAAAATTCATAAAGGAAAATTCTGTTAAAAAGTAAACAGCTGAAATGGCTTACTTCTAAAATAAAAATATAAAAAAAGGCCGGTAAGCCGGGTTCTGTATTCCATCGCCGAAGCGGGGAACTTCTATCATTTATCTGCGATAACTGTCACCAGTTACCTGTAGCAACCTACCCATTGCGGCTTTCCGTTCCGATAGCTACCGGATCACGGAAAAAGAACGAGCAGTTCTGCCCGCAACCTATTTGGTTTTTCAACTCCTGGGGTTTACCCGGATTGTTCCGCTTGGCGGAACAAAACCGTGAGCTCTTACCTCACGTTTTCACCTTTTCCCCGAATGCTTGCGCAGCCGGGGTAGTTATTTTCTGTGGCACTTGCCGTTTCGCGTTTTACCGCGACCCTTCCCGTTAGGAAGCAGGATGCTCTGTGTTGCCCGGACTTTCCTTGACGCCTTTCGGCGCCACGATAGAATGGCCTTATACAAAGATACGCATTAAAAAAGAGAAAATAGCCGCCAATTCCATGAATTACGCAGGTAGTTTAATTGGATATTCTGCGGTAAAACAGAGATACAATAAATAATTAGCGGAAGGGAAATCCTATACAGGTGTTTACATTAGCGATCATTTGTGTAATTCGCGGCTAAATAATTTGAGCGCCACTAATGACACCAATTTATATGAATTAAAATTGATCTGGGATGAGAAATTCAGTCTTAGTTTGGCTGAAAAAAGGCGCTATTTCCTGTGATGATTAATGATCACCTCCGTGGCTCCAAAACCGTATTTCTTATAGGAGGCATCCTGAACGCCCAGTTCCGGATAATTCTTCAGGATCGCGGTGATCTCCTGCTTGAGCCTTCCATTTCCAACGCCATGAATAAA
>JBJMLS010000132.1:0-19050 GCA_045805185.1 Bacteroidia bacterium
GTTGTCGCTCGGCCCATGCATGAATGGTTTTCCGTTGGCCCCGGTTCCGTTCGTCCCGGAAAATACGAGCGTCACCGCGGAACCACTGGACGTTCTCAACGTCTTCCCGGCGAGATCGAGTTTCCGGACTTTAACCACTTTCTCTCTGAAAATGGATTTAAACGCGACGCAGAAAAAACATTTTACCTCGGAATTCTTTTTACACGAGTGTATTCGCTGCAATGATCAACAGGCATTGCAAAAGCATTGTGCCTTCCATGAACACGGAATAAAAATAATCCGATCGCTTCTCATCACATTTTATGATCCCAACAACAGCGGGCACAATGGAAATTGCAAGGGCCAGCTTATAATAAATACTGACGGGCGTGTAGAATGTATCCTGGATAAGCGCTAATGGAAGAAAAAATCCGAGCGACACAAGCGCAATGATCTTTGATCTGCGAATACCAAGTACCACCGGAAGGGTTCTTGTTCCTTTCAGCGCGTCGTATTCGCGATCCCTGATATCAAATGGTATGGTGATGGCAAAAATAAAGATCATTCTCCGCACAAACATAAAAACAACGTCGCTCCTTGTTAATACATTCACATGTGCATAAGCAAGCACCGGCAGTAAGACGGTCGTCAGACCCAATACAAGCGTGATCAGAAATATTTTTATTCCCGGAACATCACGCAGCCGCCACAATTTCCCTTTATAGGGAATAAAGGGAATGGTATAGCCAAATGAAATGAGCGCAACGGGAAGCATATATAAAACAATACTGAACTTCACAAAAAAGAGCAGGCAGGTAATTACCATGGTCCCCGCCAGGATCATCACTCCGTAAAAAAGCGTTTTGTTCCTTTGCAGCCACAGGTGACGCTCTGCCGCCATTTCACTTGTTGTACGCGAATTCCATTTGTAGACCCGATGGAAGCAATAAAGGAACAGGGTGGAGGAAAAAAGAAAAAGAGGATACTTGTAATCTGTGATCTTACCGTTTAAAATAATTGAAGTTTCAAATACAAGCGACGTTACACAAACCGCCAGGTAGATATTGGTGAAAATGAATGCGTCCGCTATTTTTTTTAAAAACCTCAATGCGGAATTTGTTCAAATATCAGATCAGCGTTTGCATTTGTAATTCCGGCCACCTCTTCAAGCGAACAATTTTTCAGCTCAGCGATCTTCTTTGCCACGTTGTATAAGTACGCAGGCTCATTGCGCTTACCGCGGAAAGGCGCAGGTGCAAGATAGGGCGCATCTGTCTCGAGTACAAGGTGCTTCAGGTCCAGCTGTTCCACTACTTTATCCAATCCCGAATTTTTGAAAGTGACCACTCCCCCTATTCCCAGCTTGAATCCGAGATCAATTACTTTCTGTGCCTGCTCCAGTGTTCCGCTGAAGCAATGAAAGATCCCATGAGGCAAGCTTTCATATTCCTGAAGTACGGCATAGATCTCATCAAACGCTTCGCGGCAATGAATAACAATAGGAAGTTTATACTGCAGAGCAAGTTCGATCTGCCTGCGGAAGCAATATTTCTGCTCTTCCATAAAAGTTTTGTCCCAATACAGGTCAATGCCAATTTCCCCGACTGCTTTAAAACTTCTTTTACTTAGCCATTCTTCTATTATGTCGAGTTCTGCTTTGTAATTCTCCTTTACAGAACAGGGATGCAAACCCATTGTTGCGTGAAAATATTCCGGGTGATCCTTTTCCAGCTCCAGCATGCGTGCTATTGATCCACTGTCCACATTTGGAAGGTAAAACCTCCGGATCCCAAGCTCAAGTGCGTTTTTTAACAACTGTTCCCTGTCTGCGTCAAATTCTTCGGCGTAAAAATGCGTATGCGTATCTGTAAACATCATTCAGCAAAATTACCTTTTTTTCCTTACTTTTAGCTTGTGAAAATCCTGGTTGTCCGTTTCTCTTCCATCGGAGATATTGTGCTCACTACGCCTGTTGTTCGCTGTATCAAACAGCAGGTGAAAGGAGTGGAACTGCATTACCTCACCAAAAAAACATTCGGTTCCATTGTACAGAACAATCCTTACCTGGATAAAGTTTACTCCATTGAGAAAGAAATTGATGAAGTATTAAAAGAATTAAAAAAGGAAAAGTACGATCTTGTCATCGACCTGCACCATAACCTGCGCACCTTAACGCTCAAACTAAAGCTTGGTGTAAAGACGTTTAGCTTTAATAAACTCAATTATGCAAAATGGTTAAAGGTAAACCTGAAGATCAACGCTCTTCCGAATGTGCATATTGTTGACCGTTATTTTGAAACACTTGAAACTTTAGGCGTTAAGAACGACAATCAAGGGTTGGATTATTTTATTCCCATTCCCGACCAGGTTAATACAACTGCTCTTCATCCTTCGCTTGCAAAAGGTTTCTATGCTTTGGTTGTGGGCGGCTCTTATTTTACAAAACAGATCCCTGTCGATAAGTTGATAGCGATCTGTGATCTTGCGGATAAACCTGTAGTATTGCTGGGGGGAAAGGCTGACAGGGCGCTGGCTGAAAAAGTTGCAGAACTTTCTAAAGGGAACGTCATAAATACCTGTGGCGATCTCAGGCTGGATCAATCCGCTTCACTCGTTCAACAAGCTGATAAGGTCATTACTTCAGATACCGGCTTGATGCACATTGCGTCTGCTTTCAAAAAAGATATTGTTTCTATTTGGGGAAATACGATCCCTGAATTCGGAATGTATCCTTATCTTCCGGGCCCCAACAGTAAGATCCTTGAAGTGAAAGGCCTCTTCTGCCGTCCCTGTTCCAAGCTTGGCTATAGAAAGTGCCCTAAGGGACATTTTAAATGCATGATGCAGATTGAAGTGAAAGAGGCTTTTAATAGTTAAGCCTAGCGGATCACAGTTCTCCCCAGTAATTTATTTACTCTCTGCTTCAGCGTCTCTAATCCTTTAATGGTAATAATGATGTCTGTCAGGTCCTCATCATTCGATACGGTCTTCAATAATTCCCGCTGCTCTTTGATCAATTCATGAAGACGTTTATCCTTGTAAATGAACAAATCGTGCTCAATTGTCTTTTTAATGTTATCTGTTTCCTTACCGACATGTATGTTGTATTTCTTCGTCCAGTTATCGCTCAATTCGTAATTCTGCGCAACCAGGTTAATGGCAACCTGTGAAATAGCAGGATTGGGATGATGAAGGAAATACTGCTGATCAGGAATCCGGTCCTCGCTCATCTGATGCACGAATTCTTCGTATACCATTTGGTAAATAGGATCAACAAAGCTTAACTGATCATGGACCAGTTCGAAAATAATATATTCGGCAACAGATAATTCATAGGTGATCTCTTCGCCTTCGTTATCATGAGCATCCACTTCCACAAGAAGCTTTCCATACAACATCATCAGGCGGATAATATTTTTCTCCTGCTGCTCGAACTGCTCATGCAACAATAACTCTCTCTTTTCTTCCAGGATCTCCTGCTCGGCAATTTCCTGCGCGCTGACAGCTGTGCCTGCTTTTTCAGCTGACTGTGAACGCTTATCCGCCTTGTGCCTGCGGATCTTATTCACTTCGATGTTCAGTACCTGCTCTTCAATATCCATCAGCCTGCTGCATTCCTTTACATACACGGAACGATGAATGGAATCGGGGATAAGTGAAATACTTTCCACGATCTCTTTGATGAGCGTTGCTTTTTTGATCGGGTCATGCTTCGCCTCATCGTAAAGCAGATTCGTTTTGAATGTGATGAAGTCTTTGGAATTGTTCTTTATGAATTCCTTCAGCTCTTCCGTATTTACTTTTTTACTGAAGGAATCCGGGTCATCGCCATCAGGAAATAACAAGACGCGAACATTCATGCCTTCTTCCAGGATCAGGTCTATCCCACGGAAGCTTGCTTTGATCCCGGCGAAGTCCCCGTCGTATAAAATGGTAATGTTACTGGTAAAGCGGTGAATAAGTTTGATCTGATCAACAGTAAGCGAAGTGCCGGATGAAGCAACCACATTTTCGATCCCTGCCTGGTGCATCGACGTTACATCGGTGTATCCTTCCACGAGATAACAATTGTCTTCCTGGATGATCGTCTTCTTGGCGAAATACAAACCGTAAAGAACCTTGCTCTTATCGTAAATATCGGTCTGCGGAGAGTTAATATACTTGGCAAGCTTCTTATCATTGCCCAGTATCCTTCCGCCAAAGCCAATGACGCGTCCGGTTACATTGTGAATGGGGAAAATAACACGACTGGTGTAACGGTCAAAAATATCCGTTACTTTTATTTCTTCACCTTCTACATGCTTGTCCGACAAGATGCTTAAACCCGCCTTCACAAGGTATTCCGGCTTATATCCGGCCTTTACTGCCGCCTCACTGAAAGCACGGCGGGCTTCGAAGCTGTAGCCCAATTGAAATTTTTCGATGATGTCCGGACGAAACCCGCGCTCCTTAAAATAACTCAGTCCGATCGATTTGCCCTCATCTGTTGTATGAAGATTCTCGGTAAAATATTTCTGTGCATAAGAAGCAACAATGTAAAGACTTTCTTTCTCGTTGATCTGCGCCTTTTCTTCAGGACTGATCTCTTTCTCTACAACTTCAATATTGTATTTTTTCGCGAGGTAACGCAAAGCCTCCGGATAAGTAAGGCTCTCGTGGTCCATAATAAAATTTACTGAGTTTCCCGCTTTACCGCAACCGAAACACTTGTAAATTCCCTTTGCCGGAGAGACTGTAAAGGATGGCGTCTTTTCACCATGAAAAGGACAAAGACCCAGCAGGTTGGCACCTCGTTTCTTTAACGTAATAAAATCACCGATCACTTCCTCTACACGGGAAGCGTCAATAATTTTATCTATGGTGTCCTTTGGTATCATCTGCGATAAGGTGCGGCCAAGCGGTTTTTTAAACTGTTATTTTAAATTCTTTCGCTTAGCTATTTTGTGTTAAAACTATTCATTGCCCTATCCAATCCAATAAAGGTAAAAGCCTTTACAGCATCAGCCGCGATCTTCACCCGCTCATTCAATGTTTTCAATTCTTCTTCTCCCCATTTTCCAAGTACGTAATTGACCTGGTAGCCCTTTCCGAACTCGTTGCCGATCCCGAAACGCAGCCGGGGATAATTTGTCGTGCTTAATGTTTCCTGGATGCTTTTTAAACCATTGTGACCGCCATCGCTTCCTTTCGGACCCAGCCGGATCTTTCCAAAAGGCAAAGCTAATTCATCTACGATCACCAATATATTTTCCACTGGAATTTTTTCCGCCTGCATCCAGTAATTCACTGCTTTCCCGCTCAGGTTCATATACGTGGTAGGTTTGATCAGCAGCAGCTGCTTTCCTTTCAGCTTCAAATGACAAACATCCGCCAGCCGATCGCTGCTGAATTTTACTTCTGCATCTTTCGCGATTTGATCCACTACCTCAAAGCCAATGTTGTGACGGGTCCCGGCGTATTCCTCGCCAATATTTCCAAGCCCGACTATGAGAAATTTGGTCATTTTACAAATATACTCGTTTATACACAAAAAGCCTTGCGGCTTCAGTTTATTAACACCAGAGACCCGAAGGCCCGGAGGAAGGGGGCAAGCCTTACATAACAGCAGGTTCCCTCTTGAAACAAAAAAGCGTATTTTTACATTACTATAACCTAAACACTAAATAAACCAACATGGAACAAGATTCAACTAAACCAAAAGTAACAAAAGACAGGATCAATGCATTGACAGGAATAATACTCGACTGCTCTATCGCAGTACATAAAGAAATGGGGCCTGGTTTACCCGAATCAGTCTACGAAGCTTGTCTGTTAAAAGAATTTGAACTGCGGGGCATTGCTGCAAAGAGTCAGGTCAAAGCTCCATTAAAGTATAAAGGATTTAACTTAAATAAAGATTTTATACTTGATCTTTTAATTGAAGACGAAATTATTATTGAATTAAAGTCAATTGATTCAGTATTACCTGTACATGAAGCCCAGCTAATTAGTTATTTAAAGCTAACCGATAAGAGGCTCGGCTTACTTATTAATTTCAATGTTCCCCTGGTTAAAAACGGCTTTATACGCTATATTAATAATTTAGATTAATTTTTACTATTATTCATCATTCTAAAAACTCTGCGCCTCCGGGTCTCTGGTGTTTATAAATGAAAAGTCCCTCCGATAACCTGCACCAACTCATTCGCTCTTTAAACAGCAATGAGCGCCGCTATTTCAAAAATTACCTGCAGCGCAGCTCCAAGATCACGGATACGGTTTCCGATACTTTATTCGATGCCATTTACAAACAGGAAACTTACAATGAAAAAGCCTTACTGAAATTCTTTGAAGGAGAAAGCCTGACCAACAAATTTTCCATCAGCAAGGCCCGCTTGTATGAGTTAATATTACGCAGTCTCAATGCGCAATATGCGGAAAGCTCGGTGGAAGCTTCATTAAAGCGCGAATTACACTATGTGGAGATCCTCTTCAGGAAAGCGCTTTACAAACAAGCTGAAAAGATCCTGAAAGGGGTTAAAAAAACAGCCTTGCGCTATGAGAAAATTTCCACCCTGGTTGAAGTCAGCAACTGGGAAAAACGATTACTGGAATACAAAGGTTATTCCGGCAATTCGGAAGAAGATCTGAAAGCGATCTATACTTCCGATTCCTTTAATACAGAACAGCTCGCTACATTCAATACCTTCTGGAACATCAAGGGCCGCTTATTCTCACACATGAACAAAGCAGGTAAAGCGCGTACCCAGGAAGAACTGAACGAATTAAAGACCATTATCGACAGCGGCTTCGGTCAACAGGGTAAAACCCTGTCGGTAGAGAACAGCTACATTTACCATCATACATATAGCGCCTATTATTTCAGCATAAGCGATTACCAGAACAGTTACCAGCATTTAAGAGCCAATGTTGAGCTGGTCGAGAACCACATCCATCTCTTTTCAGAAGAGCCCAACATTTATTTTTCCGGACTGAGCAATATTATCTTTGTTTGCTCTCAACTGAAAAAAACGGAGGAAAGCTTTGTTTACCTTGAAAAACTAAGAAACGTTGGAAAACTTTTTGAACTTGAAAATAATGATGACCTGCAGGTAAAGCTTTTTTCTACGGTGAACAGCATTGAGCTCTCCTTGTACAAAACCATGAGTCGTTACGATGACGCGCTGAAAACCGTGGAGGTTATTGAAAACGGATTGGCCAGGCATGAGAATAAGCTGAACAAGACCCGCAAGGCTTTCTTTTATTTTCACATGTCGGCAGTATACCTTGCCAACGCGAAATTGCACAGCGCGCTGAAATGGTGCAATGAATTGCTTAACGATAAATCGATCGAGGAAAACGAAAACATCAAGTGCTTTGCCCAGATCCTTTTTTTACTCATTCACATCGATCTGAAGAATACGGATTATCTCCCGCTGGCGGCATCTAATCTTCAAACTTATTTAAAAAACAAAAAAAGGGTTTATGAATTTGAACGCTCCCTGCTGGAATTCTCGGTCGTACTTTCCGATAACCCGGCTAAAGACACGCTGAAACACGCTTACGAAAACCTCCTGCAGAAGCTGGAAGAGCTGGTGAATAATTCCTTTGAAAAAGAGCCTTTCGAATATTTTGACTTTATCCGCTGGCTGAAAGCAAAGATCAGCGGCCTGCCTTTTTTAATGGTTGAATGAGATTCTGACTGAATGCTGCTGCATGAGGGTACCCGAAAATCAGTTCTATTTCTTCTCCCCTTCTTTTTCCTTCTTCAGGAAATCATCCCACTTTTCGGTTTTATACCGGTCGTCGCCAAAATAATGCGTAATGGGACTAATAGCGTTCGGGGATAAATAAAAGGGAATCACATCCAGTAATTGAAGCTTTTCATCCACGATGGCTGTGGAAGGAAGAACAAAATTATTCTTTGTCAAAGCCAGCGCAAACTGGTGAAAGGGAAAATTGCCGGCGCCATCATTTTTGAATACGGTTCCATTGAACTCAATGTCTTCTTTGCTTTCCGCGTTGAGATCGACCAGGTAAAAATTCTTATTGATGTACTCGAGGTTCTTTGCATCGCTGAAAGTGGTTTTGTTCATCACCTTACAGGAATTGCAGAATGAAGTGTGGATACTGACCAGGATCTTCTTCGGCTTTTTCTTTTGCAGCTCCAATGCCTCTTTCATGCTGTACCATTTCAGGTCTCTGTCTGTTTTAGTGGTATCGTAAAATGTTTTTTCGAAATTCTGTTTGAACTCTTCGTAAGCTGTGGTCCTGAATACATTTTCCACAGTAAAAATAAGAATGGGCTCAATCTTTCTGACCTCAAGGTAACCCTGGGTCAGCAAATTGAACTGGAAATTATTTGCAACAAATATGGTGGAGGGATAGGTGAGCTGTCCATTCAGTAATTTAACCGCGAGCTGGTGAGGCGGCTTTTTCCCCGTTCCGTTATTAAAATACTTTGTTCCATTGTACTCGATCGTATCTTTTGTTTCAGCATCGAATTTTACGGGGTAAAAATAAGTATTGATATAATTCGCCAGGCCGGGATCGGAATAAGTGGTCGCCATCATTTTCTTGCACCAGCCGCACCAATCCGTATATACATCAATGATAAACGGCTTGGGCTGTTTTTTATTCAGTTCCTGTGCCTCCTTAAAGCTCATCCATTTTACGAGGCTCTGTTCACCTGGCTGCTGGGGCGGCGGAGCAAGATACTGGGCCGGCAAAACTGAAACGGCTGTGATGAATAAAAAAGATAAGATCTGCTTAAACATAAGGCAAATTTAACGAATAAATTCAGTATGTAAAAGCAGGTTTCCGGAACAAAAAAACTCCGCCCGGAAAAATACCGGACGGAGAATCTATCACAAACAAAAGACTTTTTTATTCGATCACAATTTTTTCAATGGCCCTTCCTTTATCCGAATTAAGGATAAAAGTGTAGATGCCGCTTGCATATTCTTCCGTATTAATGAGCATACGGTTTTGCCCGTTCGCGGCTTTTTCGCTGTATATCAATTCTCCAAGGCTATTGTAGACTGTAATTCCGACATGAGTAAGCGCTTGCTTCAATTCAATTGTAAGCTGACCGTGTGAAGGATTGGGATACACCAGGAAGAATTGACCGGGCGCCGCATTTTCTTTAATCCCTACCGTACTGTTTGTCTTGATATTGCTGCGTGAGGTATTAATAGCGCCGCGGCTGGGATCACAGGTCGTCAGCCAGTCTACATCAACCAGGTATCTCAGGTTCGAAATTCCCACAGGAGGATTGTTGTCCGTCCATGCAGTTGACGCAGGAGGAACGGTTCCGGTGAGCAGCTCCCAGTTGCCCAGGCCAGTAGAATCCCTGTATACCCGGTAAAAATTCACCGTCTGTCCAACATAAAGGTTCCAGCTTAAGTTTACAGTTCCGGCCCCGAGGCTTGTTTGCATGAACATCGTTTGGTGATAAGGAGCTTTCGGCCATTCATAACCGCAGGAATCTACTGCTGAGATCGTGTATTCATAGGAGGTTGTATTCGGATCGTACCCGCTGGTCGTATCCGTAATTTCGGAAGGAGCCGCATACACTACCGAGTCAACAAGCAGATCAACAAGCGCGCTTACTTTACGGTAAATTTTAAAGTAGCTGATCTTATTCATAACAGGGCGCGTCCAGTGAATTTCGTTATGAACAGATGCTGTATCCACACTTACGGCACAAAGCTGAACATCGGGTGCGGGTTCAAAAGAAACGGCCAGCACAGCAGTATCACTTGATCCACAACTGTTGATAGCAGTTACGGTTAAGCTTCCATCAGCGGAGCCAGGTAAAAAATCAACGCCAATAATTGTCGTGCTATCGCCTGTAATTATACTGCCACCCAAAGGCAAGGTCCAGATATATCCCGTGGCGTTTGCACAATTGCTTACTGTATAGATCATATTGCTGGCAGCGGGGCAGCGGGTTAAATAGCTCTGCCCTGCCAGGTGAATCGGATCTCCGGGCAAGGGATTTACCAGCACAGGCAGGATAGCCGTATCGCCATTGCCACAGCTATTGGTTCCGTAAAGCTGTATGTTACCCGAAAGCGAAGAAGCAGTGTAATCCACAGTTACCTGGTTTGCATTGCTAAAGGTTATATTAGCGCCGGGAGGCATGATCCAGGTGTATGAGCTTGCATTGGCAACAGGAGCTACAGCATAGTTTTCGCCCGTCTGACCCTGGCAGACCGTATCGTTTCCTGTAACAGCCGAAGGAATACCAGGCAGGGGATTTACAGTTACGCTCAGTGTACTTACAGTACCGGTACCGCAGGCATTCTGACCAGCCACACTAATGCTTCCGGAACCCGCATTAGCTGCAAAATCCGCGGATAGTGCGCTTGTACCATTACCGGTATTCGGAGAAACGCCCGGAGGAAAGGTCCACACATAAATAGTTGCTCCGGCGATTGGATTTACAGAATAAAGTACCTGGGCGCTTCCGGCGCAAACCGGATTTGCACCGCTAATGGCTGAAGCGGGTCCGGGCGTTGCAATTACATCGATATAATTTGATTTTGTTTCGTTGTCCGCACCATTTGGTCCGGTTATATTGAGTGAAATTGTTTTTTGCCCGGTTGATGCGTAGGATACCGTATGAGGCCCGGCGCCGGTAGCGTTGGCCGGACTTGCTCCTGTTCCAAAATTCCAGTTCCATCCTGTTGCGCCAACTGAGTTATCGGTAAAGGTTATTGTTGAACCCGTGCAGGGATTTGAATTGCTCGTAAAAAAGTCAGCATAGATCTGGCATTGCGGCGCAGTTACATCGTAGGTAATACTCACCTGGTCACTCGAAGCGGGACATACCCCGTTCGAAATTGTCCATTGTACGCCGGCAGTTTGTCCGTTGGCTATCCCGGTTATATTTGTATTGTATTGTGAGGCATTGTTGAAACCAGCGCTGCCACTGTATACCGACCATGAACCGGTTCCAACAGTCGGGTTATTGCCCTGAAGTTGCGTGGTATTGCTGCAGATCACCTGATCGGGTCCGGCTGCGGCCACTGTAGGTAATTGATCAACTGCAATAGCTTTAACGGAAGATGCTCCGTTTCCACAGCCAAAAGCGCTCGTTCCATATACACTGATATTACCAGCTGCCGCCGAAGCGGGAATTGAAACGTTAATGCTGTTGGTACCGCTTCCACCGCTGATGACCCATCCTGCGGGCAGTGTCCAGTCATAACCCGTTGCATTAGCGACCGGAGAAATGCTGTAAACCTGGTTCGCTCCGCCTGCGCAGACCGTTGCAGGACCAGTGATAATCCCGGCCGCGGAAGGAAATGGATTGACCGTAATAATAAAGCTGGTGATAGCTGTATTGTTAGAGCTCCAGCCGTCGTCTACGGTAACAGTTATGATGGTTGATCCATACACACCAGTGGCGCAGGAAAAAATCAGCAGGGCTGTTGAGTTCGGACTGGAATAAGAAATACCCGGATTCGCGATCAATCCCGGATTACTGGACGTAGCTGATAGCGTTACCGATTGGTTCTCATTGGAAGAGCCATCTGAAATTCCGTAGAGGTTTAAAAATTGCAGACCTGAATTTTCGCAAACGCTTATGTTTGAAATAGCCGAAATTGTCGGAGGAATATTCGTTGTGGAAAATGAATAGGAATTACAGGATGTATAGTTCCTTGAATTATAATTGTAATAAGATGAGGTGGGATATGTACCGTTCACATATTCATAATCGTACACATTATAGGTTGTTGCTCCCGTCAGTCCCGTTACGGTTGCGCTGGTACCTGAGCCCGTATATACGGAATAAGCCGCGCCCAGCTGGCCGCCATTGCCATAAATAGCAGAAGGCGCATAATAATAACCATCGGAAGGCGAACTGGCTGAGGATCCGGAAGGAGAAACAGTGATCATGCGTCCGCTGCCGCCGCCCGGGTTAAAGTAAAGTGTAGCGCTGGAATTCGTAATGGAACCTGCTGAAGTAAGTCCTCCGCAGGAAGAAGGATCCGCTGCAATGGTATTTATGGCTACCGAGCTCGACGCGTAATTCGTATTGTAATAATAAGTAGAGCCGCTGATATTATACTCATACACATAAGCATCGTAAAGCGTATTCACCCCCAGATTAGTTACAAATATGGAGTTACCTGTTCCCTTATACACGATGTAATTATCTATAGCGCCGTTAACTGTAGAGCCGGATCCATAATTTGAGCTGGCAGAATAATTAGTAGTTGACGGAGATGCGGGAACATAGCCGGCGCTGGTATTCAACCGCATCACAACCATGCAGGCCGATCCGTTGCCCCGCGTCCAGGTAATGGTAGCGCCCGTCTGCGATTTCCAGCTGATCTGCACATTCGATGCCTGGGTAGTTGGAGCTGCGGCATTGAGCAGGTTCAATGTTCCCGTTAAAAAGATCAGTAAAAAAGTGGTAAGTAATTTATTCTTCATGTTGCTGTTTTTAATTTTTAAAAGTTAGTTCCACATATAATCATCCCCGTAATAGCTGCTTTCGGTCTCGGCTTCTAGCGGCCGCATTCCATATAAAATGACCAGGCATACAAGTAATTGTTTCAACTCCTGATCAGAGATCTTTTCCAGCCCTTCCCTTTTGTATTTTCCTGGTCTGGTACGAATGATCAGTACGATCAGGAGCTCCCGGCTTACTTCCCTGCTATCTAATCTGCTGAAAAAGAAAGATGGGTTTATTCTGAAACGCTGTCTCATAATTTTATTTTTTTTTTGCTTAATTTTTTTCACCTTAGCTTCCTGTTCACCAAGTTCTTTCTTCTAAATTACAGCCAGAGAAGGGATGCTGAAAAGATAATTTTCGGGAAATGTTGGCGGAAAACTGCCTCGAAAGTGGAAAAAAGCCCCTGGATCTGCCCGCTTTTTTTAAAAAAAGATGAATAATACTAAACTGGTCCTTGTCCTCAAAACCCTTGATAACACTGAGCTGAAACAGTTCTCAGAATACCTGGGCTGTTCCTATTTCAATACAAACCAGAGTCTTGTTCATTTGTTGGATAAGCTTGCCGGTCACTGGCCTGATTTTACCGATGAAGCGTGCGGGAAAGAGCGCATTTTCCGCAAACTGTTCCCCGGGGAACCCTTCAAAGCTGAACGGATCCGTTACCTGAGCTCAGAGCTGCTCGATCAGCTGGAACGCTTTCTTGCTTTTTCCGTTTATCAAAAAAGAACTTCGCAGCAACATTATTACCTGCTCACTGAGTTATACGCGCGCGGCCTCGACAATCTTTTCGAGATCCGTCTCAAAGAAGCAGAGAAATACCTGACAAAGCAGGAAACGGAGCTCTGGAATCTTCATGCACAATTTCTGATAGATGATATTCAGATCGATCACCTGCAGCACAAATATCTCGGACAGGAATTCATGATCTCAAAAAAATCGGATTATACCGGCTCTCTTACCTCGCTCAATGCATTTTATCTATTGTATTCACTAAAGCTTCAGTCTGTTTTCCTCACGCATTCCAGTATCTACAGCCACGAAAAAAAACTCGCCCTTGATCACCTGGAAAAGATCATAGAGATTCTCCGGGGAGAACAAAAGAACATTCCAAAAGTTGTTGAGATGTACATCATCAATACCAGGCTCCTTGCAAGGCAGGAGGAAGAAGATTACATCAGGCTGAAAGATTTTGTTTTCAGCGATGAGCTTGATAACATACACAAGTTTGACCAGCAGAATTTCTTCACTACGATTTCGGGCTATTGCCGCAATAAATATGCAGAGGGAGATCTGGGCTATCTTCAGAAAACCTTATCTGCTTACAAAGCGATCATCCTTAAAAAGCTGTTCCTGCAAAATGGATTCATGCCCCCTGTATTGTTTTCCAATATTGTGATGCTCTCTATTGATGCGAAAGAGGCAAACCTTGCAGAAAAGTTTATAAAAGAATATGCAAAGTTCCTCCCACCTGAACAATCGGAAAGCGTTGTTGGATTTTGCATGGCGAATATTTCATACTGCAAAAAAGAATATAAGTCTGCGCTCTCTTATTTAAAAAATGCACGTTACGAAAGTCCCCTCAGGCAAATGGCAATTAAAAACCTGCTGCTTAAGATCTATTTTGATAAGGGCGAGCACGAATCTGTTCTTCCGCTGATCGATTCCTACAAACACGCCATAAAGCAAATCGGACTGCTTAGCGAAAAATCAAAAGCGCAGTTCTCGAAATTTATCCAGTACTTTCAGAAATTATATAAGCTAAGATCCGGTCCTGACAAGTCAAAGCTTGAGCCTCTTTATAAGGCAATAGAAAAGGAAAAAAACCTTGCGCAGAAGATCTGGCTGCTGGAAAAAACCGCTGAGCTGATGCGGCGTTAATAATGTAAGAGCATTATACCTTAAAACCCGGTTATTTATTGCAAATTCGTACTTTTGTACCCTAATTTATCATTATGTTACGTAACGTTACTTGTGGAGAGCTTAGAACAGCCGATGTAAATAAAGAAGTAATACTGTGCGGTTGGGTGCAGAAAGGCCGCGATCTCGGAGGGATGACCTTCATTGACCTTCGCGACCGATATGGAATTACGCAATTGGCTTTTAACATGGAGGTGAATAAAGAATTATGTGAGCGGGCGCGTCAGCTGGGAAGAGAATTTGTGATCAGGGCAAAAGGCACTGTAACTGAACGCGAAAGTAAGAACAGGAATATTCAGACCGGCGAGATCGAAATCAAAGTAAGTGAATTAACCATATTGAACAGTGCGCAAACTCCTCCTTTCACCATTGAAGATGAAACTGACGGAGGCGATGAGCTGCGTATGAAATACCGTTACCTCGACCTTCGCAGGAACATGGTGCGGAAAAATCTTGAACTGCGCCACCGTCTTGCTATTGAAACACGGAATTACCTCGATAAGCTTCAGTTCCTCGAAGTGGAAACCCCTGTATTGATCAAATCAACTCCCGAAGGCGCACGGGACTTTGTAGTGCCTTCACGCATGAATCCCGGTCAGTTTTATGCCTTGCCTCAATCTCCGCAAACATTTAAGCAATTGCTGATGGTAAGCGGTTTCGACAGGTATTACCAGATCGTGAAATGCTTCAGGGATGAAGATCTCCGGGCTGACAGGCAACCGGAGTTCACGCAGATCGATTGTGAAATGGCCTTTGTGGAGCAGGAAGATATTTTGCAGACCTTCGAAGGACTGGTGCGCCATTTATTCAAAACCGTAAAAGGAATTGATGTTCCTGCTTTTTCGCGCATGACCTACGAGCACGCGATGAAATATTATGGAAACGATAAACCCGACATTCGTTTCGAAATGAAATTTGTGGAACTGAATGAGCTCGTAAAAGGAAGAGAGTTCAAAGTATTCAACGATGCTGAACTTGTTGTAGGTATTTGCGCTAAGGGAGCTGCGGAATACACCCGCAAGCAGCTGGACGAATTGACCGATTTTGTAAAGCGGCCGCAGATTGGCGCCACTGGGTTAGTGTATGCACGTGTGAACAATGACGGATCGATCAAATCTTCCGTTGATAAGTTTTATAATGAAGAGGATCTGAAAAACTGGGCGGGAGCTTTTGGAGCGCAAGCCGGCGACCTGATCCTTATCCTTGCCGGCGCTGAAGAAAAAACACGCAAGGCGCTTTCAGAGCTCAGGCTTGAAATGGGAAACCGTTTGGGGCTGCGCGATAAAAATACCTTCGCCTGTCATTGGGTGATCGATTTCCCATTGCTCGAATGGAACGACGGAGATCCGAACCTGCTCGCTTCACTCGCGGGAAGATGGCATGCAAAGCACCATCCTTTTACTTCTCCAAAACCTGAAGACATCGAATTATTAAAAACGAATCCTGGCGCCGTACGTGCTAATGCGTATGACGTTGTGATCAATGGCGTTGAGATCGGGGGCGGCTCAATAAGAATCCACAACCGCGACCTGCAGGCACAAATGTTTGAGATCCTTGGCTTCAGCAAAGAAGAGGCGCAGAAACAATTCGGCTTCTTAATGAACGCTTTTGAATTCGGCGCGCCGCCACATGGAGGAATTGCACTTGGTTTCGACAGGCTGTGCTCCATGTTCGGGGGTTCCGACTCTATTCGCGATTTTATTGCCTTTCCTAAAAATAATTCAGGGCGTGATCTGATGATCGATTCTCCTTCTGAAATAAGCGCGGAACAATTGACTGAACTTAACCTGGATCTTAGAAAAAAATAACCCCATGAAAAATATTATTTTCCTTTTGCTGATCTTTTGCGGAACGACTTTAGCTGCACAGACGAAAAAAAAACCGACAGGTTCAAAAACAAAAACAGCGGCCGCTTCTCCATTTAAAGATTCTGATCTTGTTGGAAAAGAATGGAAGCTGAAATCCTGGGAACTCTTTGGAATTGTAAAAGCACCTGGAGAGAACAATAAGAATGATATGTTGCAGCTCAATTCAGATGGCACTTTTAAACTCATTTCAAATAATACGCCTAGATCAGGAACCTGGAAAAGAGCGGGGGTTTATCTTCAGTTCACTCAGCCGGAGAGCACAGAGAAGCTTGCCTACAAAATACTTTCGGTTGAAAGGAATAGCTTAAAGGTGGACTGGAGAGAAGAGGAATCCCTGCACAATACGTTGGAATTCGAATCCCGGTAGATCTTAACCGGTACTTTCAGATCAACAGGAAACTTAATGCCCCGGCAGCAATAAAACTGTCGAACCTGTCCAGAATCCCTCCATGTCCCGGAATATAATTGCTGTAATCTTTTACTCCATTGAGCCGCTTGTACCAGGAAGCCAACAGGTCTCCTGCTAATGAAGCAAGCGCCAGGGAAAATGCTGAAAAGAACAGTCCGGCTGACAAGCGGTATTGCAAAAGAAATCCAGTAGCCACTGCCATAACAAGACCTCCAAAGAATCCGGCTATAGTTTTATTGGGACTAATGGATGGGCTTAATTTTCTTCTGCCAAATAACTGACCGGACAACTGGCTGAAACCGTCAAAAACAAACACGATTGCATAGACATACAAATGCATGGCGGGATCCGTTACTGATGCGAATTGCATAAATAACACTGCAAACACAAAATAAGGAAGAAGGGAGGTCACAAACACTCCTGTTTTACGCGACTTCAAAAACACCAGCAGCATTTCCAGGGATCCTCCGAGAACCAATCCCATGCATAACCAGAAAAATAATTTATTGTTCAAGGTAGAAAAAAGGATTCCGCATACGATTACAAGGTAAGTACCGTATTTCAGCCACAGTTGTCTTCTGCGCGCAGGATCGGAACGCTTTCCTATGATCAGAATAGCTATCGCCCCAATAACAAAATAGACCGCAGTAATGATCAATACTACATCAAACATGTTGCTTGTTTTTCAGGACCCAGTACACACCTTTTACATTGCTCCTGGGCTCTTTCAGCAATAGAAAAATAATGATCTCTTCGATATTCGCCCAACAGCCAATTACGGTCATCAGGTAAAACAGCCAGTCAATGCATCCTACTGAAAAAAGCACAAGCATGAATATTCCCTGCAGGTAACCGGTTATTTTAAAAGAATAAAGGTGCAATCCACAGATCCTTCCAAATTTTATATACGTCACTAAAAACGACAGAAGGTATAATCCTGCGAACATTCCAAGTCCCCATTTGTATGCAACTACAAAGCTCCACTCAAATTTTAGCAGTCCTGCAAAAGCAAGAATGTAGGTTCCAACATCTGCCCAGGAATCAAGCATTGCACCAAGATCTGTTTGCATATTAAACCGCCGGGCAATAAAACCATCAAGAATATCGGTAATAAGATTTATGCTGAGCAGTATCACAAAGGCCTGCTGCTTCCCGGAATAGATCAGGTAAAGTACAAAAGGAACAGAAGCAATCCTGTAGAGGGACAATACATTGGGAATGTTCCATATAAATTTTCTATTGCTCATTTAATTCTATTCAAAATTGATAAATTTAAACCGGATTAAGAAGCAGGTTCAAACCATTTTTTGTTTCCCCGTCATTATTTGATAATTGTCAAAAAGCCGCTTAATCTCTTTTGATTACCTTTGAATGCCCGCTTTCATACGGCAAATAATTAAAATCAAAGGCAAATGTCAAGCAACAACGATAAAGCCAACCGCTTCATGCGTTTTTTAACCGCATCGAAGGACACTGTTCAGCTGATCGAAAATATAAAAAATAAAAAGGTCAATGCTATTCCGCAGGGACGCTTTCCCATTGAGGGCCGGTCCAGTTTGGAAGGCACCCAAAAAAGGATCGCTTACCTGGAAGACAGGCTTGTAAAATTTGAATACCTGACCGGTAAGAAAAGCTTTTCCGATATCGGATCGCTACAAGGAAATATTGAGAATTACATCGGAATGAGCATGGTTCCAACGGGGATCGTTGGCCCCTTACACGTTGTTGGAACTGATGCGAACGGAGATTTTTATTGTCCGCTTGCAACCAGCGAAGGCGCACTTGTTGCATCGTATGACAGAGGCGCAAGGGCGAGCCGCATGGCGGGAGGAATCACTTCGATCTGCCTGGTGGAAGGCGTTCAACGCAGTCCGGTATTTAAATTCGTAAATATCGCGGAGTTGGGACAGTTCCTCATCTGGGTACTTCCGCAAATAGAAAAATTCCGGGAGATCACAAGTCAAAACAGTAATTACGCGCGCTTAATGGATGTGAGGTCCAATATTGAAGGCAATCACCTCATCCTGACATTTGAATATTTAACCGGTGATGCAGCCGGGCAAAACATGGTTACGATCTGCACGGATGAGATCTGTAAATACATTGTTGCCGAGAGCCCGGTGAAGCCAACCTTCTGGTTCATTGAAGGAAATTATTCCGGAGACAAAAAAGCGACCGCACTTTCTTTTACCACAGTTCGTGGGAAAAAAGTTTCTTCTGAGGTGCATATCCCAAAAGATATCGTTACACACATTTTAAAGACCACACCGCAGGCAATGGTCGATTACTGGCAATCCTCTACAATCGGCGTCATCCAGAGCGGAGCCATTGGCGCTCAGGGACACGTGGCAAATGGTCTTTGCGCTTTGTTCATTGCAACCGGACAAGATGCGGCCTGCACCGCTGAAGCTGCCGTAGGTATTACACGA
>JBJMLS010000133.1:0-4901 GCA_045805185.1 Bacteroidia bacterium
AGATAAGGGCGCAGCAGACGCTAAAAACGGGATCATTTCCATTGTAAAGGAAGAACCAGGCTTAATGTTGAAGGAAGCGCGGAAAATTATAATGCCTTCACACCATGATGTCCGTGCGAAGGACGTTAATCTGAAACGTTTGGGAAGCATACTTGCACTTGCGCATGAACAGGAGCTGCATGATTTCGAATCATTACTCTTGTTAGAAGGTGTGGGTCCCCGCACCATTCAATCGCTCGCTTTGGTCAGCGAAGTGATCCATGGCACTTCTTCCCGCTTTACCGATCCCGCGCGCTTCTCTTTTGCGCATGGCGGAAAAGACGGGCATCCATTTCCTGTGCCGACTAAAGTTTACGATGAAACCATCTCTATATTCAGAAACTCGCTTGAAAAGGCAAAGATCGGTCATAGCGAAAAACAACAGGCTTTGAAAAACCTCACCATCGTGGCGCAATTGCTGGAAAAGAATTTTGAGCCTAACAAGAACTTCAACCAGGTGATCGCGAAAGAGCGGGCCGAATCCTATAAGTATGGCGGACGTACCGTCTTCGGAAAAGCAAAACCGCCAAAGCAGGATCCCGATCAACTCAGCCTGTTTTAATCAATAAAAATTTCATTCCGGGATTTCTTCCCGTATTGAGATCGCCTTCCCTTTCAATTCATTCCGCACTACGCTCACCATTATATTTTCATGCCTGGCACGGCTCTTGAAAACGCCAATCCAAAAAAAACGAACCATGAAAATCATAAAAATAATTACCGCTTCCTGCCTTGTATTTTCTTTATTTTCTTCCTGCGTTTCCAAAAAAAAATACAATGATATGGCTAAGAATTGCAAAGGAGAGTATTCCATATTGAGCGCTCAGAATGAAGAGCTGAAAAGCAATATTCAGGGTCTGAAGGCATCAAGCTCGGCGGAATTGCAGGAAAAACAACAACAGCTGAGCGAGAAGGAAAAAGCGCTGAAAGAACGAGAAAAAAAACTTGAAGAACTGAAAAATGCAATGAGCCTGCAGCGCGACGCAGTGTATAACTTAAAACAACAGGTATGCAGCGCTTTAAAATGCTTTTCTCCTGATGAGCTGACGGTAGATATGCGGGAAGGAAAGCTTTATGTTTCCTTATCGGATAAATTATTGTTCCCTTCAGGAAGTGAAGACGTAAATTCCCGCGGAAAAGAAGCGCTGGAAATGTTATCTGCGGTATTGTCGCAAAGCGATCTTGAGATTATGGTTGAAGGTCATACCGATCCGGTTCCGATAAGTACATCAAGGAACAGGGACAATTGGGACCTTAGTGTGCACCGCGCAACGAATGTAACGCGGATAATGATCGGGCAAGGTATAAAGCCTGAACGAATAATACCTTGTGGACGCGGACAATTCAAGCCAATAGCCAGCAACGAAACCGTAGAAGGAAAACAACAGAACCGGAGAACTGAGATCGTGCTTGCGCCGAAGCTGGATAAATTATGGAAGCTAACGCAGGAAGAAGCTGAGCCAACTTCGCAAAACTAAAATTAGAGATTTTGTCTGCCTGATGTGACTTACAGAATTTGATCCTTTGCCGGTGATTTTATTTAAGCATTACAGCAATAATTTTACTTACACAATTTTAGTTCCTTTCAACTTTATTTCCGAACATTTCGCTTAAACATTTATTTCGCCGGACGAATAAATTGATGAAGCTTTTTGTTTTTATGAATTTTGTACAATTATTCTTCATAATGACAATTTTATAATGATAACTCAATTAATGACAAAAGGTGAATATGTAGTTTGTAACCAACAGGGTCGGTTTGCAACCTTTAAGCTTACAAGCGGAATAAGTATTAACGGAATGATCTCCGATTTTTTCCCCGATGAGCCGGAAACCTATTATTATGTGGCAACTGGAAATATGCAGGCATTTAAATCACTGCTGGAAAAAAAACAGTTTGCAGAAATGAAACAGCTTTGCGTCCAGATCAATCCATCCAATATTATAAGTGCGGAATTAATTAAATAAATAAACCAGCGAAGGGTGATACCTTTCCCTGGGTTCAAAAATAAAACAATGAAGTCTTGAAAGATTCAGAAAAGTGATCTTACCGGCTCAATCCCTGGAAGCAATTATAAGCTTGAGCGCGCCCATAAATTCTTTCTGCATTCTGAAATGACCATAACGCTTATCCCATACACCAGAATCCAGATCTTTACGCAGGCGTGCGACAATTTCCTCCTCTACGCCTTTTGCCAAAAATCCCCATGCGGATTGTGATTTCCTCACGCCAGGTTCGAGAAAAGCTTCAGGTCTTCCGTAAAAAGCTTCCTGGAAACCATCCGTACAATCAAAAGGAACAGGTATCCTGATCACTTCAGCTCTGCCTTTTAGAGCAGTCACTAAAAAGTCAATGGTCGGGTAGCGCAATTTTTCGACTTCGATCAATTCCGGGGCATAGTCCGCGATCCAGAAATTTTTCAGTTCATCCGGATCAAATGTCAGAATAAGTATCTGTTCGCGCGTGACCCTTCTGAGCTCACGCAAACCTTTTTTCATATAGAGCCAGTGATGAACGGTTAGCATTGCCATAGAAGCATCGAAGGACCTGTCATCGAAAGGAAGCGATTCAGCTTTTCCGATAAGGGCAGGAACATGCTGCCCGGGGCGTTGCGCACGCATTACCTGTGAAGGCTCAAGCGCCACCACATGCCTGTCCATTGGCTCATAAGAGCCTGCTCCTGCTCCAACATTCAATACCGTCCTTGCCTCGCCCAGAGCGTCGTGAATGTATTTTGAAATGCGATTATCAGCCTGCCTGAAGCCTGCGTAGGTATGTCCATGAGCGTTGTAATTAAAACCGGGGTGTTCGATTTTCATAGACCCACAACGCAGGGAAAGCCCAATTAGTATCCGGACACAAAATAAACTTTCAGAATACCCACTGATCTTTTAAGCATTACAGCTTTAAACGTGAAAGATACCTTGTTTCGTAATCTTCCTTTCCTTTATACAAAAAATAAATATAATTGTTATCCGCCTTAATATCATCGATAAAAACAAAAGGGATTTTAGCGGAACTTATAATTGACCCATCTGTTAAGTTGACTTCTTTCAGTTCGGTGATCCCATTTGATTCGAATACAGCGAAGATCCTCCCACTCTTTGCGTCTTTGCACATGAGCCTTTTCCACTCATTTTTCCTGTGAAATGTGATAGGGATCTCTTTTTCCGGTTTTCCTGAGGATGAGTATATTCTCATTTTTGAATTAATGTAATCGAAAATATACACCTTTTCCTTTATATTGAATAGGGGCGCATAAATTTCTTTAAAAAGAATAGTCTCTGCAAACAATTTATCGGCCCATTGAGGAGAATGCGCATACATACCCGCCGCGGCTTTTTCCTGTTCATGCCTGTCTTCTTCAGTGCTCTGCTTTAGTGTGGCCTCATCTGCAATAACCGCCAGCGTACTTTTTTTATGGCTCGCTATATTAACAGAGCTATAAATTACACTATGGCTATTAGACTTATAATTGTGGAACTCACCGGTAACAACAATGTGCGAGTCCCCTTTCTTCTCCAGGTAAATATTAAAAGAATCTTTTTCAATACAAGGCAAAAGTATTTTTTCAAAATCGCCCAAAGATTTAGGGCTAAGTAAATAAAGTCCCCTTTTGTCATAATGTACCTGGTAAATACTGTCCTTGCACACCACATGGTTATTTTCCATACAATCTTTGTATAACCGCACAGGTTCAGCCGGGATAGTCAGGCGCCCTATCGTATCAAGGGATCGGTCAAGAATGAATAATGCAGATCTTTTTAAACTATTCGAAAAAGAGATGAGGAGTAGATTATCACCATAAAAATCATAATCAAAAACGTTGCTGTTCCTACTCTTTATTACTATTTCAATTGGGAAAGGACTGATAACAACTTCATCCAGTATAGTTATTTTCTTTACAAGGAAAATATTCAGCACTCCGCCTGTCTTATGATTTATTCTCACGAATTTTTTTTCGTAGCCCGTGAGCGAGAAAACAAGGACCGCCTCTTTTTCCCTTATCTGTAACTCGAAAAAACCTGAGCTATCGCTTGTCGCCCCTGATAAGGTTCCACTTACCTGGATACTTACATTTTTAAGAGGTAAAAGATTTGTACTATCCGAAATTATGCCACTTATTTTGAAAAGAGAATCCAGGGAACTGTAATTGATCGCCTCGCTGCCAACTGCAAAGAGAAGAAGAGGGAACAAAAATAATATGCACAGCTTTTTTTTCATTTTAGAATGAGCAGGCCCAATTTAGTGACTTTCAAAAAATATTTCCTGCAGCAATACTTTCGTTCCACCTTTTAATAACTTACCCTTTGAATTCCGGATGCCTTATAAAAATACAGTTATTATTTAAATTTACTAAATTTGAGTTCCGTTCATGCTGCTTAACTTCTATTCGAAATACCCTGCTTACATTACAATAGTTATTTGTATTGCCATAGCTTTATTTGATCTGCCTTGGGGTTATTTTTTTATCGCATTGGGAACTTTGCCGCTGGCGCTCACAATCATGATGCTGGTGGTCCGCATCAAAAAGATTAAGAAATACGAAAAAGTAATGGGGAAGATCATTGAGATCATTGAAAAAGAAGAGCGCTTTAAAAACGAGGCTAAAACATACATGATAAGTTATCCCGTTATAAGTTATACTACTTACAGCGGCAAAAAAATTACGGCTCAATCAGGGGAAGGAATCTCTCCTTGTCCCGCGGTTGGGACTGAAGTACTGATCGGTTATGATCCTGAACAGCCGGAAAAGTTCATCCTTATTGACAGCAATTACCTGCTGGAGTCTATTTTTGGAGGCGTAGGACTGCTCTTCATCATTATCGGAGCATGCGCTGTAATCTTATGATCGCAATAG
>JBJMLS010000134.1:0-9538 GCA_045805185.1 Bacteroidia bacterium
GCCTTACGCACGGACCAGCCGCTGATGGGCGCTGTCCCACTTCATGTATTTTTGCTGCTCGATTATACTTTCAATATACCATATCAGCATTCTTATGAATAAACATTTACTTTCCCTTTATTTACTCTGCTCTCTGTTTTGCCTGCTCCTTGCTTCTAATAAAACACATGCTTGTTCAGGGCGCGACGTTATTTTTACCAGCATCACATTCACTTCAGTTTCTCCGGGCGATTATCAATATTCGTATCAGATCCAAAACATTGGTACGACGGATATTGCTTTCAATCAGCTGGTGATACAGAACTATGTGTCTACCGACAACCAGGTTGGAGGTGATGCGGCGGCCGGAGGAAGTTTTATAGATAATACCAGTTCAGGAATTCTTGCTGCCGGTGCCACGTATAACGGAACGGCAGGGGCCTCCCCTTTTCCGGCCAACCCTCAGAGTTCCTATCCTTATCTGATCGCCCAGATTTACCTTAGTTCCGATCCTGAGTGTGACGCGGCCAATAATTACTTTCCCGCGCTTGTTCAGACGACTACCGGTATAAAGCCTTCGCTCCTTCTAAGTGCAGTCGTAAACTGGAATGCTGAAAACAAAAGCTTTACGGTGAGTGACTGGCCTGGCAATGCAGAACTAGAATATAATGTCTACACTTCCGCAGGCATGCTGATGCTTTCCGGAAATACCCGGAACAACGAACCTACGCCGCTCGGTGCCTTACGCTCTGGCTTTTACATCCTGTATCTGTCTGACGGAGAAAAAATGTATTCCAGGAAAATTATTTATTGAAGTGTTGTCAATAGATGGTATACTTCGCTCGTATCTGAATACGATGCGAAGTATACCAGTCTGTTTAGCCGTTGTTTTGAATTTTTTGGCTATAGATATAAGATACCGCGAGGATAATACCCACCACGACCGGCATTAAAATGAAGCCGATATTTTTGTCCACCACTGCGTGGCTGATGACGGCAAAAATCAAATTGAAGGTCAGACCTGCATAAGCCCATTCTCTCAGCTTGCCTGGTAATTGCGGAATCATTAACGCTGTCGCGCCTATTACTTTGAAGATGATCAACGTATATGCAAAATAGTCAGGATAGCCCAGGGGTTTGGTCCCTGCGGTGACATATTGAGGCATAAACAAAATTGTGCTCAGAGGCATCAATCCTTCCCACAGGAATAGGATGCTGGTGGTGATCCAAAAAATTATTCTGTTCTTTTTCATTTTCTATTTTTTAGTGGTTATTAATAATTCACAGGTTTCATTGTGCTATTCGATCATTGACTATTTCTTGCCGGGCTGATTTAAAACATTGAACATCCAGCGGATTCCGAATTTATCCTGGCAGGTTCCCCAATATCCCCAGAATTCATCATGAGGAGCAACGCCGTCTGCTCCGCCTTGCGAAAGTTCCTTATACAAGCGGTCTGCTTCTTCTCTGGAATCAGGATTTAAGCTGATGGTCATATTGTTGCCTGCAATCAATTTATGACCCATGCTTTCCAGCATATCGGTGGCCATAATTTCCGTCCCGCCAAGAATAGGTAATGCCACATGCATTATTTTATTTTTGTCGGCTTCTGAAAGCGCAGGCATTCCCGGCTGGGCAGGCATGTCTTTCATCCTGCTGAAAGGAGCAGAAAATTCAGTTTTGAAAACTTTTTTGTAGAAGTTAAACGCTTCTTCCGCGTTTCCCATAAAATTCAGATAAATGGATATGCTTGCCATATGACGTTGTTTATGATACAAATCTCAGTAAAAAATATTGTTCCATTACAGTGCAAATGCGACAACCTTAGTGGCAGAATACGACAGGTATTGGTAATCCTGAATAAACAGCGGTTTTTGAATGTTCAGACCTGACTTGACTCGTTCAATGTTATTTTTTTACCGGTTCGTAGCTCGCTCGGATTTATACTAAAAATAATCCTCTCCCATTTCTGAGCGAGGATCAACTTATTGGTCATTATGAATTCGCAACTTAAAGTTATTTCGTTTCCAAAATTGTCTTTAAATTTTGAAGACCTTGCTGAAGATTTTTAGTTAACATATTTTCAATCATCGGTTTCATGATCTTCATTGGAAACTTCATTTCACTTTCTAACGACCAGGATACCTTCGTTTGACTTTCACCAACCGGTTGCGTAGTCATTACAGCCTTTGAAGTCGATTGAAATGGTTTGATAAACCGTAGTTCAAATTCAACTTTCTGTCCGTTGACCAATTGCTTGATTTCCTGTTCCCCTGTTCCTACGTTATTTTTTTTGTCGCTATGCCAATAGAATACAAAGCCTACAGTCCCGTCAGTACCCCTGTATTCTCGTTTCATTTCAGGATCCATCATGGCCCAAATACTAAACTTGTCGTGATTCTTTACATGTTTTAAGTAGTCATAAACCGTTTGTGCAGGCTGATTGATAGTAATAGTTTGTTCTATAAAACTTTTATTGGAAACCAGTGCTGCAACAATTAAAAGCAATGCAATAATTATGGCAATACAGAAGATAATAATCATTATAGTATTCATATATCTGTTTATCGATTGAATTTTGATAAGTAATTTTCCAATTGGTTAAATGTTCCGGCGAATCCTTGTTGCATACCGGCTGTGACTTGAATAAAGAATTGAATTTCTTCTTCTGTAGCATTTACAGGATAACCTTTTAGTGCAATCGTCGTTTTTCCATTTTGCTCAGTTAACTCCATGCGGTTAAAAATTTCCAGTGGAAACTTATCACTGAAAGGTGCCCTCGTAATACCTCCGCGTTCGTCTGAGAATGAACTTATGAATTCTAATAGATCGGGTTTTTTGATTTGTTTATATACAAACCTTCCCCAGGCGGTTTGGCCTTGCATTTCAGCTTTATAGTGAAAAACACCATCAGGCTTAAAATCCAGTTTTATTACGGTAATAGGAACTCCGGGAGGACCCCACCATGCTGCCAATGCTTCTGCATTGGCAAATGCATTGAACACCATTTCTTTTGAGGCATCGAACTCTCTTGTTATGATCAATTCAGGCTTCAGGTTTTTATTGTCAGATTTCATTTGTTGTTTTTTTTAGATTTAGCTGCTGTTTTAACCTTTTTCAAATAAATATCAAGGGCATCAAACTTATTATTCCAAAAATGACGGTATTGATCGACCCAGTTATATACTTCGCTTAAGGCCTTTAACTGAGGTTCACAAAATCGTTCTCTTCCCTCCTGTCTGATTACCACGATTCCACACTCCGTCATAATCTTTATGTGCTGAGATATAGCAGATCGGCTCACATCAAAACTGTCAGCGATCGCATTCAGATTCATTCGTTTCTGAGCGATCAGATTAATTATCTGCCGTCTTGTGGGGTCGGCAATTGCCTGAAAAACATCTCGTCTTGCCTCTGCAGCCATAGTATGTAAGTATTTGCTTACAAATATACGTGTAAGTATTTACTTACGCAACTATTTTAAAAATAATCATTAGCTGGATTTCCACTCCCCTCCTAACCCGAAGTGATGGCAGGCATGCATCTTACCAGGGCAAGCAAAATTACGGTTCATTGTTTGGGGAGCTGCGAGGATACGCTTCGCCTGCCACAAAAAAAATCTCCTTCCAGAGGCACGCGGGATGCGTTATGGCTATAACTTCAGTTTAAAACAATTAAAATAAGCAGATACATTTTTTCAGAAACAAGCAACGCGCTCGCAAGCGGGGCAACGCGTGCGGCAGCAAGAGGGTGACGAATTCTTAATTATTCCTTAAGAAATTTTTGTACAATATTCCGATTATCACTTTGTGCTACCAGGAAATATAGGCCTGGATTTAGGTGTGAGACATTTATATGTGTGCCTTGGCTCCGAAGGATGACTTGTCCGGTTAAATTCAAAATTTGAAACAGCTCGAATTTCTTTTTTGATTCAATGATCAATTCATCCTCCACGGGATTGGTAAAAATGAATTCCCTTTCTTTTGTTGCTTTGTTAATTGCGGAGACCATATTATTATTAATAACTATGTCATCCAGCAACAAAGGGCCCATAAACTTTCCTCTCGCTTCTACTTTGATGCGTATATCCTTTTTACCTGTAAACTGCTCAAGATCTATGGCAATATCTTTATATTGGGTACATAGGGGGATATAATAACCGTCGAGATTATGATAAGCTGCCGGATTATTGGTTGCCAGCTCTAAGCCTGTAGCCTTCCATACCGTTTCAAAGGCACCGCACTCAGCGGATATTTTTACAGAGAGTGTATCAAAAGGACCGGAATCCTCATGAGGAATGTATCCCATTTTAAAACCTAATTCCGGTTTAGTAAAGGAAGTAAAATCACGCAAGCGAAGTTCAAAAGAAGCACGCTGTATAAGATAAGGTGCAGTATATTGGTTTAGGAGTGCTCCTACACATTCTCTGCAGGTTTGATATCCATGAAAGGGAGTAAAAGTTTCTGTTGACCATGTCAGGGTAACATCATTGGATACCGTACCTAATTCAGAATTATTGCAAGCAGCAAAAGGAATGCTAAGAGGATCGGCAGGATGGTAATTGACAAAATCCAGTTGTTTGCAATTTCCTGTTTCATAGACTGCGGTTGACTGATTGTCAGGATTTTCAAAAACTGCTTTCAGTACATACAGCGTATTCGTAATGTTCACGCCCGGAAAAGAAATTTCAGTGGACTCACCAGGTGCAAGCGTGCCTGTCCAGCCAAGTTGAGAAAAAATGGAAGTGCCATCCATAATTAGAATGTTGACGGAGCTTAGCTGAGAGGTTCCTTTGTTTTCTATCTCCACTACAGGAATATGTTTTCCTGTACATCCGTCCTCCACAAGATTTATGTTTCTTACATGCAGGTAATAAGCCGGCGTTGGGTTGCTGAAAGCAATCGCTGAAAATGCAATCATTGCTGTTTTTGTTTCTAACATAGTGCGCATTCTGATTTTTTGTCCCAACGTATAAGAATCCCAGCAATTTCCTGTGTAGTCCATGTAATTGGTGACCATATCCGGCTGATCTCCCATCCCTCCCATAACAATTGGCCTGTAAGGGTTATTGGTGCTTACATCTGCTTCGTCACTGGTACATGAATTAACTATATTCCCGGCGCATGCTTCATCCAGACTTCCTGCCGAATATTTTGGCGGGGTATCACATATCCCATCACCACTCATCAGGCAATCGGTGTTAGAAGGGCAACCACCATTCTCCGTAGTAAAAATGTGATTAAGACCCAAATAATGTCCTAATTCATGATTCATTAAACCCGACCAGAATGTGTTGGTACTATAAATGGTAAAATCATTTCCTTCTATAAAAACTCCGGAGGCATTGGTCATGCCTTTTACAATAAAAATATTACAGTATTTTTCGGTATCCCATTTATATTTATCAATGACTGGATAAATAAGTTCCCATGGTTTTCCTTCTGCCTCCGGATCCACGATTCTTTCGATGCCTGGAGTATATTCTCCGTTCGGATCCACGGTAGCCAGTGCCAGCTCTATTCCGGTATCGATACCATAATAGGGATTGGTGTATGTTCTTGCTCCGACATAATTATGACGAAAGCGTTGCGATGCTTCTTCCACTTCAAAATGGATCAGTTCATCCGAAGGGATATGCTTGTATCGTACTGAACTCAGCTCTTCACATTCACTGGAAGTGATAACATGCACGACTACTGGTAATTTATAAACAGTTTCTGCTGCCAAACGCATGTTTGCGTGGGAATTCATTTTTCTGTGAAAGGCGCTTCGATAAATACTATCCGATAATCGTGATTGACTGACTCCCGGAGAGCCACAACTCATTTTTAATTCCCCTTGTGCAGTTACTACTGATTGGGCTTTCAGAAAAGGAACAAAGAAATTAAGAAATAAAAGCAACAAAAATCCGGAACCGTATTTCATTTACTGTTTTTGTTTATTATTAAGAATCAACTGATTGACTGTCTTATGTACCAGACAGAAGAAAGGGAAGATAGGTTGCATCTATTTACCTCAACACCCCAGCCACCTCTCCCACATAGGTCAGCGTGAGCTTATGCATGGTGCGGGTGCAGGCTATATAGAGCATGCTTTTATCTACGTCGGTTTTATAATTTTCTGCGCTGGCAAATGGGACAATTACCTGGTCGAATTCTAGTCCTTTAGCCAGATGAGCGCTCGTAATAATCACGCCTTCCTTAAAAGAGGTCGACTCATCGGTGAGCAGATAAACGGCCTCTTCTTTTACAGCACGATATACGTCTTCTGCCTGGCGCAGGGTTTTGCAGATGATCCCGAGTGTGAGGTAACCCGAGTTCCTGAAGGCGTTAACCATTTGTTTGATCCCTTCCATTTCCTCCCCTTTGTTATTGAAGCGTGCTAAGACAGGTTCCTCCCCATGCCTTTCCATCGGGATAATATTTGGATTAGGGATTATCCGCTGCGCGAAGGCTGTAATTTCCCAGGTAGAGCGGTAGCTTCTGAAAAGCTTCACGATATCCGCGGCAGGAAATACCTGTTCAATGGTTTCGGCGGAGGAAGCGCTGTATGGATTCACGGTCTGGCTCACATCGCCCAGAATGGTCATCCGGCAGGAGAACAATCTTGATATGACCGCATATTGAACGGGTGTGTAATCCTGCATCTCGTCCACTAGCAGGTGCTTTACACGATCATAGCTGCTGATGCCTTCCAGGCGGATGCGGAAGTAGATCAAGGGAAACACATCGGCATATTCCAGCGTCATGCTTTGGTCTGTTTTGAACAGATCTGGTCTGTTTATCCATTGATAAAAATCCCTGTAGAAATCAAATACATTATTAAACCGGAACATGCGGGGGATCGCTTCCCAGATCCTTGTCTTATCCCTTCCGCTCAGCTTCTGCCCTTTTACCTCTCTTACATATGTTTGTATGTCTTTTGCCACCAGCTCCAGTCTTTTCAACATAGGCATGCGGTGGTAACCCTTAAACTTCTGGAGAATAAAATGTGCCGGCACTGCGGTTTGCCCGATCCGGAGGTCAATGGCTTTAAAGTAGTTGTTCTCCACGTGGAGCAGATACTTGTCCAGCTTGCTGAGAAATTCAAAGGATGATTTAAACCTCATCCGTTCAATAAAGGCTGCGTCGTGCGAGTCCAGCAAGGTGGATACCTGTTCGAAGAAGGTCTGGAACTTATGCTTTTTTTCAAGCAGGTCAGCCGCCATGTCTTCCATCCCGATCTCGGGAATGTGCTCTTCCCCCAGCTCAGGCAATACATTGGAGATGTAATCGGCAAAAACTTTGTTGGGAGAAATGATAAGAATGTCTTTGGCAGCGATCGTATCCCGGAAGCGGTACAACAGGAAAGCGATCCGATGCAAGGCGATGGATGTTTTACCCGAACCTGCCACGCCCTGAATGACCATAATACGGGCCGTATCGTTCCGGATCACCGCGTTCTGATCGCGCTGAATGGTCGCGACGATGTTCTTCATCTTGTCGTCGGAGGATTTGGCAAGCTCCTTCTGAAGAACATCGTCGTGAATGTTCACCTCGTTCTCGATCATAAACTCCATGCGTCCGTCCCTGATCTTGTATTGCCTTTTCAATACAATCTCACCCTGCACGGTTCCGGAAGGTGTTGTGTAGGATGCCTGTCCAAGCTCGAAGTCGTAGAACATGGACGAGATGGGCGCGCGCCAGTCATAGACCAGGGTGATGCGTGTGGCCATTTCGGCAAAGGAATAAATGCCGATGTAAACAGGAGATCTTTCATTCTTGCTGATGAAATCGATCCGGCCAAAATAAGGAGACTGCGCCAGCTTGATCAGTTTTCGTTTCCTTTCCACGGCTGCGGCACCCGTAAAAGCCATCCGGTTGATCGATTGGTCAGCGGCCACCATATCCGCATCATCCATGCCCGAGCGCTGCTCATGGATGTATTGCTTTTTCTGCCGCATCTCTTCGGAAAACTGCTTGACGGTGTCGTCAATGTATTTAACAGCCAGGGTAAGCTTATCTTTAATCTCTTCGAGGTATTCTCTTTCTTCTTGTTCTGTCGCGTTAATCACTTGATCGGGTTGAAATGAACCTCAAAGGTACGATCAGATTGTGGTTGTAAGAAGAGGATGGGCTTATAATTTTTTCCTTCTGCCTCAGATTCCTGGATCTCTAAGATCACTCTGTTACCAGGCAATAAAAAAGCCACTGAATCTAGTGGCTTTTTTAATATAGTTAAAACTGAATCAGGCATCGGCTATTTGAGGCTCTACCAGCCTGATCAGCTTTTCAAGTGATTCCTGCCAGCCAAGATAACACATTTCTACAGGTATGACAGCAGGTATTCCTTCCTGCAGCACTTTCAGCTCTGTACCCACCGAGGTTTTTTGAATCCAAACGGAAGTGGTCATGACACCGGGCAGGTTAGGATCGTCAAATTTGTCTGTGTACTTCAGAAACTCGTTGGGTTTGACTTCTACATATTCTCCCCCAAATGAGTGACCGTGCCCTGTGGTAAAATTGTGGAACGACATTCTAAAGGTACCTCCTGCGCGCACATTCATATCATGTACGGTACAAAGGAAACCGTAGGGAGGCAACCATGCAGCGATTGCCAGCGCTTCGGTAAAGGCACGATATACTTTTTCAGGAGAAGCCTTAATGACTCTGTGTAATGAAACTTTATTTTCTGCCATAAAAATTATTTTTATTATTAATTCCTACTCGTCTGGCTTTTCGGCTCGCCCGTTTTTATGTGGTAGCTGCTCCACGCTGATTTATATTTTATGTACTATAAATTTTCCTGACGCTGGTATATAGTCGTTAAGCCCCCACCGTACCCGTCTTTACTTTTCCGGCTCGTTTGTAATGGACGATCATCACTCCGCCGGGTGTAACCAGACTCTCTTTTAATTTAAACGCTGCCGGAATGGCTCCGTTGTCAAACAGCTTTTTTCCTTTGCCTAAAATCAAAGGATGAATTTTGAGTCTGAGTTCGTCCGCCAGGTCATTCTTGAGCAACAGATGAATGAGTTCGCTGCTGCCCCAGACCTGAAGGTCCGGGCCTTTTGAATTTTTGAGTTTTTTAATATCTGCCACGGTTTTCAGGACTACGGATTTTTTCCAACCGGTAACCAGCGGATCTGACTTTTTCAGTTTTTTAGAAAGCACATATTTGGTGCCTTTATTAATGCCCGGCCAGAAGTCTCCGTGTTCGGGCCAGTAGCCGGCCCAGATCTCAAAGGTTTTTCTGCCCAGAAGATAGTCGGCAGGCTTCAGCTCTTTTTGCACCACCTTGCCATACACCTCGTCAAGATAGGGTGCCGTCCAGCCGCCATACCTGAAACCGCCTGATGTATCTTCCTTCGGTCCGCCAGGTGCTTGCAGGACTCCATCCAATGAAATCATTGATAACACGATTATTCTTCTCATAGTTTTTTTAAAAAAAGTTCTTAAAAATTGCTTGCTGGAGAAAGCTCCAGCAAAGGCATAAGTTGGTTTTGTTGCGCTACAAATCTCGCGAACAATATAGTGACATTCGCGGGGTGAATACGACAATCCTGGTGGTGAAATGCGAA
>JBJMLS010000135.1:0-9088 GCA_045805185.1 Bacteroidia bacterium
CTTCGTCATTCCATGTTTCTCCTGCGCCTCATAGCCGTCTCTTTATTGATACTTGTTCTTGCCCGCCCTCAATCCCGGAGCAGCTGGAAAGATATTAAAGCGGAGGGAATCGATATTGTGATGAGCCTGGACGTTTCGTATTCCATGCTTGCCAAAGATTTTAAGCCGAACCGGCTGGAAGCAGCGAAAGAAGTAGCAAAGGATTTCATTGATTCCCGTCCGAATGACAGGATCGGGTTGGTGATCTTCGGCGGAGAAGCATTTACGCAATGCCCGCTAACTACTGACCACAATGTGATAAAGAATCTGTTTACTGACCTTAAAGCCGGAATGCTTGCTGAAGGAACCGCCATCGGCCTGGGCATCGCCGATGCAGTTGCACGGGTAAAAGAAAGCAAAGCCAAGAGCAAGGTTGTCATTCTGCTTTCGGATGGAGTGAGTAATGTGGGGGAAATTGCTCCGCTCACCGCCGGAGAGATCGCAAAAACATTTGGAGTAAGGGTTTATACGATCGGCGTAGGAACAAAAGGAAAAGCATTAATGCCAATCGCTATTTATCCGAATGGTCAGATGGAGTATGATTATGTTGACGTGGAGATCGACGAAAAAACAATGGGTACCGTGGCCGAAATGACGGGGGGGAAATATTTCCGTGCGACCGATAATGAAAGCCTCCACAAGATCTATAAGGAAATAGACAAGATGGAAAAAACCATAATCAGCGAAAAAAGTTACAGCAATAAAGCGGAGAAATTTCTTCCGCTGGCTATTGCTGCGGCAATAGCATTATTACTTGAGTTCATCTTACGGCAATTTGTATTTAAAAGCATCCCATAAACGTGTTTAGATTAGAACATAAAGAATATTTAATGGCATTCGGGCTCTTGCCTTTTATGGCGCTTGTCTTTATTATCGTAATGATCAATAAAAAAAGACTACTTGCCAAACTGGGAGATTATCCATTGGTAAAAGCCATGATACCTGATGTCTCCCGGGGAAAACAAATAGCGAAATTCATTCTCTTCACGCTGGGATTCGGATTCCTGATCTTCGGGATCTGTAATTTACAAACCGGCTCCAAAATGCAGGAAGTAAAACGCGAAGGCGGTGACATTATGATCTGTCTCGACGTTTCCAATTCAATGCTTGCAGAAGATCTGAATCCCAACCGGCTTGAACGGGCAAAACAGGCTATTGAAAAATTCATTGAAAAACTGGAAGGCGACAGGGTCGGCATTATTATTTTTGCGGGAGAAGCTTACGTTCAATTGCCCATCACCTCCGACTACAGCGCTGCAAAATTATTCCTGAACGGCATCAACACCAATATTGTTCCCACACAGGGTACAGCTGTTGGCGCCGCACTTGAGAAAGCCATTGAATCCTTTGGCAAAGATGTCGGTAAAAATAAAGCGATAGTAGTAATTACAGATGGGGAAAACCACGAAGATGACGCTGTAAAGATCGCGGAGGATGCTGCAAAGCAGGGTGTATCCATCAATACAATAGGCATAGGCTCCGATGAGGGTGTTCCTATTCCGTACTACCAGAACGGCGTCAAATCCGGTTTTCGTAAAGATAAAGACGGCAATACAGTTGTAACCAAGCTCAATGAAACCTTATTAAAAGAGATCGCATCTGCAGGCAACGGTGTTTATATCAAAGCCAGCAACAGCGATGTTGGACTGAACAGCATACTCGACCAGTTAAAAGAACTGGACAGAAAGCAGATCGAATCGAAAATGTATACCGATTATGAGGATCAGTTTCAATGGTTCATCGGAGCGTCATTGCTTCTCCTGACTATCGAATTCCTGTTCAGCGAGAGGATCAGCCGCTGGTGGAAAAAATTAAACTTATTTGAAAATGGCGCTCAATAAAAAAAATAGTTGTTTTTATATTATGCTGATCGCTTTTATGCTCACTGCATTTAAAGCCGGGGCACAGGAAGAAAAGCGATTGCTGCGCGAGGGTAATGACAGCTACCATGGTGGAAAATATAAGGAATCAGAACAGTATTACCTGAAAGCCATCAACAAAAAGCAGAATTACCTCAAAGCGCAATACAATCTTGGCGACAGTTATTACAAACAGGGAAAGTTCAGCGAAGCTGCAGGGCAGTTTGACAATGTGATCAGCTCGAGTAATAACCATGACACCCTCTCAAAAGCATTTCATAACCTGGGCAATGCGAACCTGAGAGCTAAAAAATACGAGGACGCGGTAAAAGCATACAAGAATTCGCTAAAGTTCAGTCCCAAAGATGAAGACACACGTTACAACCTGGCTTATGCGCTGCAAAAAATGAAGGAACAGCAGGAACAGCAAAAGAAGGATGACCAGCAAAAAAAAGATCAGCAGAATAAAGACGATCAGAAAAAACAGGATAAGGAAGACGTGAATAATAAAAAGGACCAGGAAAAACAGGAAGCGAAACAAAACCAGATGAGCAAGGAAGAAGCACAACGTATGCTGGATGCTCTGAAAAATGCTGAAAAGAAATTACAGGCAACAAAAAAAATAAAAGGCAATAAGGAAGCGGAAAAGAAAAATGTGGATAAGGATTGGTAGGAGTAGTGAGTAGAAGTAGGAAAATAAATGAAAAAGAATAAAGACATATTAAAACATACGGCGCTGGTAGTGCTTGTATTTTTATTGTCGCTGATGAATAGCTTTGGACAAGTTAAATTTACCGCCCAGCTGAGTAAAAATAAAGTTACTATCGGCGAAGTGTTCCAGATCGCTTTTACCCTCAATACAAACGGAACAAATTTTAAAGCGCCTTCCTTTTCCGACTTTGACGTATACTCCGGTCCGAACCAGTCCACCAATATGCAATATGTGAACGGTCAGATGTCGCAATCCATAACTCTATCCTATTTTATTGCAGCCCGGAAGGAAGGAAAATTCACGATTGGCCCTGCAAGCGCATTGGTTAACGGACAAAAAATGGAAACCAACAGTGTAACAGTTGAAGTTGGAAAAGGAAACAGCCCGGGAAATCAGAACAACAGCGCTCAGCGCAATAATCCAAATTCTAATAATCCACAGCAGGAGGAAGAGCCGCAATATTCAAGCGCCAAATCGGATGATGATCTTTTTGTGAGGACCTTTGTAAGTAAAAAGTCCTGTTACCTCGGAGAGCAGATCATTGTCACTCAAAAAGTCTACTCGCGTCTAAACTTAAGGGGATTCCAGAATTACAAGCTCCCTGCGTATAATGGTTTCTGGAGCCAGGAGGAAGACCGGAAAAAGCAGATCAACCTGGAAACCGAGAACCTCGACGGTATCAGCTATTATGTGGCTGAATTCAACAAAACATATTTATTTCCTCAACGCGCCGGATCGATAACAATAGATCCCGTAGAGATCGATTGCATAGTAAGAAAACGCAGCAATAAAAAGCCGCAGAACATCTTTGAACAGTTTTTCGGTGGCGGGGGTTATGAGGACGCGCTTGTTAAAATAAAAAGCAAGCCCGTTTCCATAGAGGTCAAGCAATTACCTGAAGCGGGAAAACCCGAAGGCTTTGGCGGTGCAGTAGGAAACTTTAATTTCAAGGCTGAGCTGAACCGTGAAAAAGTGAAAGCAAATGAGAGTGTCAATTTAAAGATCACGATCAGCGGAAGAGGCAATATTAAACTTGTAGATGCGCCAAAGGTAAATTTCCCGGAAAGCTTTGAAACCTATGACCCGAAAACGAGTGAAAACTATTCGGCAAACGGCGGCGTAAGTGGAAGCAAAACTTACGACTACCTGATCATTCCACGTCAAAAAGGCGAATTCGTGTTGAATAACTTAAACTTCAGCTATTTTGATCCGGAGAAAAAGCAGTACGTCAGCATTCCTACACCGGACTTTAAGATCACTGTAACCGAACCGGACGCTGGAACCACGGGAGGAGCGCAGGTTTATATTCCTAAGAATACGATCGATCAAAAAGAGAATGACATCCGCTATATAAAGACCGGCGATCTGCATTTAAAACCTGTAAATGAAGAATTCTTTTCTTCCTGGAAACATTATACGCTTATGGCCTTGCCACTTTTCCTGTTCTTTGGTTTTGTGATCGGTCGCAATGCCTGGATAAAGCAGAATAGTAATATCGCCGCAGTAAAAGAGCGCAGGGCCGCAAAATTTGCAAAGAAGCAATTAACACTCGCCAATAAATTTAAGACGGAAAACAAGAAAGATGAATTCTATAATGAGCTCTTTATCGCGCTGAACACTTATGTAAGCCACAAACTCAGCATTCCTGTTTCGGATCTTACAAAAGAAAATATTCAGAAGAGCTTACTGGCTAAACAGGTAAAACCTGAAACTGTTTCGATGCTGATCGGTACCATTAACGATTGTGAATTTGCCAGGTATGCCCCAGGTGCAGCATCACCGGATTTAAACAGTATCTATACCAACACTGTTAAACTGATTACTAATATTGAAGATGAGATCAAAGCTTAACTCTATTTTCATTTTGATCACGCTGTTCACGTTTGGTAATGTGTCTGGTGAAAATGCTGTTATTCTTGCCGACAGCGCTAAAAAAGCGTATGATAAGCAACAATACAGAACAGCCATTTCGCAGTACGAAAGAATACTAGCTGATGGCAGCACTTCTTCCGCTCTCCATTATAATCTTGGAAATGCGTATTACCGGAACGGTCAACTGGGCAAAGCGATCTACCATTATGAGATCGCAAAAAAAATGAATCCGAACGACGAGGACGTTCTCACCAATCTGCGCCTGGCTTCCTCAAAAACCATTGACAAGATAGATGTGAAAGAAAATTTCTTTGTCAATTCGGTTAAATCCAATATCTATACTTTTTTCAGCACTAACGGATGGGCCTGGGCTACAATAGTGCTTACAGTTATTTCCCTTTTATTCTTCACCCTATACATAACTGCGGCAAAGATCAGCCTGAAACGCATTGGCTTTTGGTTTGGAAGCCTGGGGATCATTGCCGTAATCATATCATTTTTTATCGGCTTTGGCGCAGTTCATAATCTCCGGAAGAAATCACAGGCGATCGTTACTTCCTCATCGGTGCCGGTGATGAACGCTCCAAATGAAAGCGGGAAATCCCAATTCAACCTTCACGAGGGAACCAAGGTAAATATCCTGGAAAGTAATGAAGAATGGACCTGTGTTAAACTTGATAATGGAAACGAAGGATGGGTGAAAACCGGTGACCTTGGTTTATTCTAAGTATTAAAACGCCATTATTTTCGTCAGCGCTTCATAAGAGATAGGCTTGGTATGATAAGCGCTGACATGAGCATTCATCTCTGCCAGCGCCATATCCGCTTCATCCGCTGATGAAGACAAAATATGGATCTCATATTCATTCGCAGGCTTTAACGCGTCAAAATTTTCCAGCAGATCCCAGCCGCTGATCTCCGGCATATTAATATCAAGAAAGAGAACAAATTTTTCTTTATTCAGGCTTAGATCACTGATGAATCTCCAACCTTCCACAGGATTGGTAAAACCGATCACCTCAGCTTTCCTGTTAATATGCAGAATAGTTTGGCGGATAATGAAATTATTGAGAGGATCATCGTCAATAATGATGAGTTTTTTCAGGTTCATAGATTTATTCATTAATAGGTCAGGCTCCTTTTTTCCAATGCTTCATTCATAACCCCGATAAGATTTTCCTCAAGAAGAGGCTTAACAAACAGGTCATCAAAGCCCTGACTGGTGTAAAAACCTTTGTCTTTTGAAAAAGCAGTAATTGCAACTATTTTCAAACCCCTGTGTTTCTTATTCTGACGGATCAGGCGTGTGGTCCGGATCCCGTCGAGACTTCCATCGCCGAGATTGATATCCATCAGCACGGCATCAAACTTCCGCTCTTCGATAACTTTCAGGGCTTCATGTCCGCTCGTAACTCCGGTTATATTAAAGTGTTCGCGAAAAAGAGTTTCGCACAGGAAGATGCTGAACTCATCATCATCAACGATCAATATTTCTTTTCTTTTAAAGTGGTAAGTATTCATTTCCATTCTTTATTCTTTGTTTTTAATTTCTGACACAAAATTGCCCATATTGCAGGCGCTGTACAACACGTTGGAATGAACAAGCATACACATGTAAGGTTTATTGAAAAAAGGAAAGGATACCGCTGGAGACAAGTATTAGTTAAGAGTCAGAGAATATCGTGAATTAATTCATATTATCCGTTTTAGCCCGCCATTCAATACAATCCCTTAATAATACGAAATTATTGTTTTGACATCCCCGATATAACTCCCACCGAAGAGATGAACATGGACCAGCAGGGGATAAAGATTAAATATTGACTGTCGCTTTTCCCAATTCTTTTCCAAAGGGAACTCCGCATTATAACTTTCATAGAACACATCATGAAAGCCGCGGAACAGCCTGGTCATAGCAATATCCGCTTCGCGATGCCCGTAATATACGGCCGGATCAAAAACGGCGGCTCCGTTGGAAACAGGCATGATATTTCCACTCCAGAGATCGCCATGGAGAAGAGCGGGCTTTTCCGCAGGAATGATCTCGTCCAACCGCTGAAAGAGTCTTTCGAAATTCCTGATGACATTTCTCTCCAGGTACCTCTCATCAATTGCTTTCGAAATCAGAGGCTCAAGACGCTGCGTCACGAAGAATTCACTGAATGTACCCCTGAACTTATTTAGCTGAGAAATACTTCCAATATAATTGTCCTGATCAAGACCAAATGATGTATTGCTTACTTTATGCATTAGCGCAAGACCTTTCCCCAGGCGTTCCCAATACATTTCGGATGGTGTTCTTTCTTCAAGGTATTCCAATACAAGGAACTGAAACTTTTCAGTGGAGTTGTATAAGATCACCTTGGGTACTACCAATGCGGAAGCCTGAGCCATTAAGCTTAAGCCCGCAGCTTCTTTTTCAAACAGCTGAGGAAAGCGCTCATTCTCATTTATCTTTACCAGGAATTTAGCTGCTCCATAACAAAAAGAATAAACAGTATTGATACTACCTCCGTGGATCTGCTCAACATTTACACTATTCTGGCTCTCATTCAATGTTGTTTCCAAACATTCTTTTAGCTTATTTTGTATCGCCGTAAACATTACCGGTATATTCATGGCCAAAAGTAAAAAACAAAGCATTATCCCGATAAAAATGTTATCAATTGAAGGCGACGGGCTGCATTTGTCGGTTAAAGGAAAGATCAACGGGAAAGCTGTCCATTTACTCATCGACACGGGGGCCTCGCGTACCGTATTTGATCTGAACAGGGTTGAAAATTTCAGTAAAGCAAAGCCGATAGAGGACACTGAAAAACTTTCAACCGGCTTGGGCACCAACACTATGAAAAGCATGTTCACTACTCTTAAAAAAATACAGCTGGGCGATCTTATTCTTGAAAACTATGAAACCGTACTGCTCGACCTGAGCCACGTTAATTCTTCCTATGGACAAGTAGGCTTAAAGCCAATAGATGGAGTTATCGGAAGCGATATACTCATGAATCACGATGCCATTATAAATTATGGCAAGAAACAATTGACCCTGACCTTATAGAGGTTCAGGATACGGGCGCTTCGCTCCAGAGATTAAATAACTAATGAAATGAATAACTGCCAGGCATTAAATCTGCCCTGCAAAACCATTTTTCTGTCCCGATCTTATAAGATCACAACCCTTATCAATATCCCGTAATCTTACTAATTCCCTCTTTATTTTTGAAGAATATTCGCTATATTTACCAATTAGCATCAATTGGAAATATGGCAAAAAGCAAAGAAAAATCTATCCTCACTCCAGCTTCCCTGGATTTTTTTGAAAAGTACATCAATAATCCATCACCTACCGGCTTTGAAAGCGAAGGTCAGAAACTCTGGCTCAGTTATATTAAGCCTTATATTGATACCCATTTTGTAGACACTTACGGCACGGCTGTTGGCGTCATCAATCCAAATGCTTCCTTTAAAGTGGTGATAGAGGCGCATGCAGATGAGATCAGCTGGTTCGTGCATTACATTACCAAAGACGGTTTTATTTATCTCCGCAGGAACGGCGGTTCAGATCACATGATAGCCCCTTCCAAGCGGGTGAATATCCATACCGAAAAAGGAATTGTAAAAGCGATCTTCGGATGGCCCGCCATACATGTAAGAGATGCGGCGCGGGAAGAAGCCCCTTCACTTAAAAATATATTTCTGGATTGCGGATGCACCTCGGATAAAGAAGTAAAAGATCTTGGTATCCATGTTGGCTGCGTAGTAACCTACGAAGATGAATTTATGGTGTTGAACAAAAATTATTTTGTTGGACGTGCACTGGATAACCGCGCCGGCGGATTCATGATCGCGGAAGTTGCCCGGCTATTAAAGGAACAAAAAGTAAAGCTTCCATTCGGACTTTATATTGTGAATTCTGTTCAGGAAGAGGTTGGCCTGCGTGGCGCAGAAATGGTGACACAACGCATCAAGCCCAATGTTGCCCTTATCACTGATGTTACTCACGATACACAAACGCCAATGATGAGCAAAGTCCAAAGCGGTGATCTCGCATGTGGAAAAGGGCCAGTGCTTACCTATGGTCCTGCAGTGCAGAACAACCTTCTCAAGCTGATTATAGCTACCGCGGAAAAGAAAAAAATAAACATTCAGCGCGCAGCGGCTTCCCGTGCAACAGGCACAGATACGGATGCCTTTGCCTACAGCAACGGAGGAGTAGCTTCTGCCCTGATCTCCTTACCGCTTCGGTACATGCATACTACTGTGGAAAGCGTTCACCGCAAAGATGTGGAATCCGTAATACTGCTGATGACGGAAACATTGAAGAACATTAAGAATAACCATGACTTTAAATATATCAGGTAGTTGGAAAGTTAAACAATTGGAGAATGAAAAGTAGCTGAATTGGAGAGTTGCTGAGTGAAGAATCAGGAGTTAGAAAGTTGAAATTGGAAGAACTGGTGAATTTGTGAAAGAATTAAGATCGCGCGAATTGGAATCTAAAAATTGATGGATGAACCAGTTCCCTGATCAAAAAAAAAGAATAAGGTATGCCCATTTTAGGTTCAATATTTAAACGTGCCCCAGGAGAACGCCCTGATAAGGAAAA
>JBJMLS010000136.1:0-8730 GCA_045805185.1 Bacteroidia bacterium
AGATCAATGGTTATTCTTATTTTGACACTGTTTATGTCAGCCCTGATAATTTTAAGGTTCGAACTTATGTTGCAAAATACAGCAGCGATGGAGATTTCCGCTGGGTAAATTACGGAAGAGGAGGCAGTCAAAGCAATCATTATATAGGTTTTAAAACCGATGATAAAGGGAATGGTTACCTCTCTGGTTGTATCCATAATACTGTGTATTTTGATTCTGACTCAATTTCTTCCTGGGGTTATGATGATGCTTTCCTGGCAAAAGTCGATTCCTCAGGGCATTGGCTTTGGGCCAGGCATGCAGGGTGGGGTCTCCAGGATGAGTCGCTTAATGTGGGCCTTGACAGCTCAGGCAATGTTTACCTGAAAGGGTTTTTTGATAGTCCAACCCTGCATATTGGCTCTTTTATCCTGAACAATGCCAGTGGTGATGATTTTTTTGTAGCCAAATACGACAGCAGCGGCACTGTGCTCTGGGCGGTCCGTGGATGGAAGAACGGGATGAACCCGTCTTTCTGTGTTGACAAAGCGGGAAACTCCTATCTCACCACTAACAGCAAGTTCATTTACAAATACGATACGAACGGAAACTTTGTTTACGCCGCGAATAATGCTTCTGCCTACAATAATGCCATGATCGCAGATGATTCGGGTAGCGTGTACATTACAGGATCATTTGTGGATTCTGTCACTTTTGGCAACACGCATCTCAACGCGATCTACACGTACCAGTCATTCGTTACAAAGCTGGAATTTCCGGCACAGTCCAATGCCATTCATGACCTTTCTGAAAAAGAAGAATTGATCATTTACCCCAATCCTACTATTGGACTGCTGAGTATTTCTGGTAAAATAAAAGAAAAAGGTTCAGTCACACTTTGCATTCGTACTGCGCTGGGAGAACTCATCTGCGTGGAAAAATGCGCCGCAACTTATAGTATGTTCAGCAAACAGCTAGACATTGGCACACTTCCCAGGGGAATTTACTTTGTTGAGCTCAGTGATGGAGAAACTATTTTTGAAACAAAAAAGATAGTTCTGCAATAAATCAAAGAGTTACTGAAAGCTTCATAAGTAATTTCAGAAAAATTCTCTTGATCCTATTCCCGGATCAGTTTCTTTATAACAAAGCCTGCATCCCAGCTTATTTTCAAAAAATACAGGCCGGCGCTCAGCTGCAGCTTGTCTGTATCAAAATGAACTTTGCTTTCGTTTATCAGGCCTTCGTGTAAGATCCCCTCTGTTTGACCGAGATTGTTTACTAATTCTATTTTGTATTTTTTTCCCACAGTCGGAAAACCGATCTCAATGGAATTGCTGAATGGGTTCGGGTTCACGCTGAATTCTTCTTTCGCGGCATTGCTTTTTATTCCGGTTACAGAGCAGGGTCCTGCCACAGTTATGTTAGCATCGATCCAATTGAAGCGCTGTACGATCCAGTCTTTCATGCTCCTGATCTCTCCGGCGTAAGTTGTTGGTAAGGGCGAAGGATTGGGCCAGGTGTAGATCCCGAGGATGGGCCATGTTGTAAAATGCCTTTGTTGTGATTCATTTACTTCGGCTACTATGGAATCGATGTTATTGAAGAAAATCACTGTATCGAGTAAGCCGCCTGGACTTCTTAATTCCTGCCATTTGCAATAGAGTTTGGTTTTAAAGGCGCTGTCCTGCATCATTCTTTCCCACCAAAAAGGTACCTGCCAGTTATCGCCCGGACAATCGTTGTTGAACTGGTAGGCCCAGCCGGTGGTGAGTTCACCGCTACAGTAATTGGCATTGTGAAAGCCCAGGTTAAAATCCCAGACCGGTCCGGCTTTTAGCTGTCCGCCCTTGCTGTAACGATCTTTGTACAGGTAAGTGCTCAGCCTGTAACCGTCAACATTGCGGCTCGTTTCATTCACAATAAAAAAATCAACAAATGATTTCAGGCTGGCGTATTTCCGGTAACCATTCACCGGATCCTGGAAGTTCGGGCCGCTGAGCGCTGTTTCAAAACTGTCGACATAAGCCTGGAGGTAAGTTTCCTGCTGACTGACGACCGATGTTGGCTTTGGGTAAATGTATTGGAAAGAGATGGTCTGTCCGCCGCTTGAACCTAACGGAGGATAAGGCGAGTTCCATTGTGTATCGCCCTTATCACTGCTGAAAATATACCCGCCTGTAACCGCATCGCCCGAAATGTCCGAGGAGTTTAACTTCGGTACTGGAACGCGCAGTGAATCTCTCCTGATCTTTTCCATGAAAACGTAAACGCCCTGGTAATTGCCATTGAGCACCACTTCGCAAAAACGCGTCCGCGAGGCCCAATGACCAAGGTCGCGTGAGAGCTTGTAGGCAAGAACATTGCGCATGAGTGTTTTATCATTATAAGGCGCGTACAAAACCCAATCGTTGTTGGAAGGCATTCCGAATGCCGGGAAATTTAAATTATTTCCGGAGAGATCCCTTGTTTCAACATTGTATTGCTTTTGTGGAAAGCCCGCGGATGACTGACCTCTCTCTTCAATGCCGATCTTGCCGTTATATCCTGTAAAAGGATCGGTAATGTAATTCCTTATTCCGGGACCATTATCAATGATTCCCATATCGGCTGTGATCTTTGTTCCGGAAGGAATAGTAACATTGGCTGTATTTATAACTACGATCGGAATATCTGAGCTGTCCAAACCGAGCGGGGCCGCAGGATTATTGCCGAAGCTCAGGCTCCAGGAATTTAATGTTCCCTGATCGCCAGCCGCCATATCCCGTATGTAAAGCGTCCAGGTTCCATTACCATTTTGTCCATTGTTAAACGAATACAGGGCGCCCATTGGGGAAAAGGTTCCAGTAAACGGCGCGCTTGCTGTTCCGATAGGAGCGGAGGCGCCGTCGAGGCAGGTGTTGCTGAAATTATCATCGCTGCCTCCAATTCCATTTATCAAAGTGATGTAGGCCCCATTAGGCGATTGAAGAAGGATCTCAAGATCGGAATCCCAGGTATGTGTGATATCGAAACACACACTTTCAAGACCGAAGCCCGCCTGGTTAATTTGAGCAGGACTTAAGCCGTTAACGGTTGCAGTAAAGGATACGTAGGTATTGTTATCGGGAATTGGGCCAACTGTCCCGCTATAGGTTTGCGACCTCGCCAGGAAAGAAATAAAAAACAATAAATAAAGTAACTGTTTCTGCATGCGCGGGTATTTTATTACTAGTAAATGTAAAAAAAAGAAAGGCTCGAAACACTACTGCATAAAAAAAGAGGCCGGAGCCTCTCTTAAATTATACAGTAAGCTTTTTATAGCGTACCCTTTTTGGTTCTACATTACCCAAACGTTTTTTCTTATTCTCTTCGTATTCGCTGTATCCGCCTTCGAACCAGTACACGGTTGAATCGCCTTCGAAAGCGAGTATATGCGTACATACACGGTCGAGGAACCAACGGTCGTGGCTGATGATCACTGCACAGCCGGCAAAGTTCTCCAGACCTTCTTCCAGGGCGCGGAGTGTATTTACATCAAGGTCGTTGGTAGGCTCATCCAGCAACAATACGTTTCCTTCTTCTTTCAAAGCCATGGCTAAGTGAAGACGGTTGCGCTCCCCGCCGGAAAGTACGCTTACTTTTTTACCCTGGTCGCTGCCCGCAAAGTTAAACCTGGAAATATAAGCGCGGGAATTCAGCTGCCTTCCGCCAAGCACAATATTATCAAGGCCGCCGCTGATGACGTCATAAACGGTTTTATTCGGATCCAGTTCTTTGTGGTTCTGATCGACATAAGAGATCTTAACTGTTGGTCCAACCTTAAATTCTCCGCTGGTGGGTTGTTGTTCGCCCAGGATCATACGGAACAAGGTGGTTTTACCTGCACCGTTAGGCCCAATGATACCAACGATCCCGGCAGGAGGAAGTTTAAAGTTCAGATGCTCGTACAACAAGCGGTCCCCGAAAGCCTTTGAAACTTCTATGGCCTCAATTACTTCATTACCCAAACGCGGACCATTAGGAATGAAGATCTCCAGTTTCTCTTCTTTTTCTTTGGAATCTTCCCCGAGCATTTTTTCGTAATTGCTCAAACGGGCCTTTTGCTTAACTCCGCGGCCTTTTACTCCCTGGCGCACCCAGTCCAGCTCACGCGCTAAGGTTTTCTGACGCTTGCTTTCGGTTTTTTCTTCTTGCTTTAAGCGGGCTCCTTTTTGTTCCAGCCAGGAAGAATAATTTCCTTTCCAGGGAATGCCTTCTCCACGATCAAGTTCAAGGATCCAGCCCGCAACATTGTCGAGGAAGTAACGGTCGTGCGTTACAGCGATAACTGTACCTTTATAATGCTGTAAATGCTGTTCCAGCCAGTCAACGCTTTCCGCATCGAGGTGGTTGGTGGGCTCATCCAGTAATAAAATGTCGGGTTCCTGCAATAATAAGCGGCACAAGGCTACGCGACGACGCTCTCCTCCGGAAAGAATATTAATTTTGATATCGCTGTCCGGACAACGGAGCGCTTCCATTGCCTGTTCAAGACGGTTATCCAGGTTCCAGAGATCATGCTGATCGATAAGTTCCTGTAATTGGGCCTGTCTGTTAATGAGCTTATCCATTTTATCCGGATCGTTCATTATCTCTTCATCACTGAACTTATTGTTTACCTCTTCAAATTCATTCAGAATATCCACATGCTTTTGGGCGCCTTCACGAACGATCTCGATCACAGTTTTGTTTTCGTCCAGCTTTGGCTCCTGCTCCAGCATACCTACTGAATACCCCGGCGACTGATGGATCTCGCCTATATAATCTTTATCGATCCCTGCCATAATGCGGAGCAGAGAGGACTTACCGGAACCATTCAAACCAAGTACGCCTATTTTAGCGCCATAGTAAAATGAAATGTAAATATCCTTTAGAACCTGTTTTTGGGGTGGATGGATCTTACTCACATTCACCATACTGAAAATTATTTGCCTTCCTTCTGACATCTCCTGTGTAATTTTAAAATTCGGAATCAAAAGTACTCAAAAACCCAATATCATATAAATAAAAAATCCCCGAAACCGGGGATCTTTTTCATTTAACCTGGGCTTTAATTATTCAATAACAGGTCACACTCGCTACATTGCCTTCACAGTCAAACTCAACTGTGGCAATAATGCGGGTTGGGAAGGCAGGACAAGGACCAGGTCCACTACAGTTCGGACCTGCAGTAAAAGTTACACGGCTCAGTTCACCACTAACAAAGCAAATGGCGATTGTTTCAACTGAAGCGTCAATTTGATAGAAAGAACCATGATACGGCTGAAGGCATTCATGTGCAGCGCCGCGCGCCTTACCGATCAGGGAATTGTCGTTGCCACTTTGCGCATTGGCGCTAAAGGTTGCAACGAACACGAAGATCACACTTAACGTTTTTAGTAAATTTTTCATTTTTATTGAGTTTTAGAATTTATGTAAATGTAATTCTTTTTTTAAAGTGACAAAAAAATTAAAAATCTTTTTCCTTCCAGACAAAATTTTGTCTGACTGAACTATAAATGGCAGTCTTATCAAGATTATAAACCCTCGATAAATAGTTATTCACTTTCTCAATCTCAGTATACTCAGGGGGAATAAGGGTTTTTCCCTCATTGTTAAGTAAGCCTTTCTTTTTATTAATAGTATATACAAACAATTTATTTCCGAAATTTTCCAATTCGTCTGCCTTAGCTGAAAAAACTGTCTTATTTGTCATATTTATCAAGAGCCACATCTCTTTTTTCTTAACAATAGCAATACCTTCATCAAAATCGGATGCTTCGTCGTAGACGGGTTTGATAACTATTTTGTTTTTTTCATCCGCGTAGCCGTACTTATCATTGCTGAAGATCCGGCTAAGCCCATCCTTTGGTAAATAAACTTCTTCATAATTCTCATTTCCGAAGAGCCTTTTTCCGTTGATCCCGGCAAGATCCTGGTAGTCTTCAGCAATAAGCCTCAGCCATCTTCCATCAGTAAGATCCGCTGTTTTCAATTTCGGAGAATACTGGTACCTGATCTCTGTCAGGAGACATCCCGATTTGTCCGCAAAGCCATAATAAATTCCTTTCACTACGACAAAAATATCTCCGTAAGGCTCTTCGATATGATCGTATTCAGGTTTTAGTAAAAAGTCCCCCTGCAGGTTTATAACGCCGAATTTGCCATTGTACTTAACCCGGGCCATTCCATTTTTGAACGTTTCCGCCCATTCGAACATTGTTGAAATAAGCAGATCACCCTGCCGGTCTGTATACCCGTACTTCCCGTTATTTAATACATAAGCTACCTGACCAGAGAAATCACCGATCTTATCGTATTGCACAGGTATCACCAATTGTCCGGCCCTGTTGATGACTCCCTGCTTTCCGTCCTTCACAACTACAGCCAGTCCTTCATTGAAGTCAGAAATATCATCGTAGCCGCTTGCAACAAAGTTTCCAGTCCTGTCGATGACACAGGCTTTCCCATTATACTGTACGATGGCAAGACCGTTTTTAAAGCTTTCGGCGTCTTCAAACTGGAAGGGAATAGTAATGGCGCCTGTTTTTCCAATGAATCCGGATTTACCACCGAGTTCAGCAGCGCAAAGTCCTTCCGAAAACTCCTCCACGCCATCGAAAATACATGCGACGTAAATAGTTCCTGAACTATCAATGAAACCGAATTTGTTATTTTCCTTAATACTGAAAAGTTCCAGGTTGAGCAAAGAGATCTCCTGCTGAATGTTTTCCTTAAAAGGAAAGTCCGGGTATTTTTCTAAAAAGCTGCTCAGCGCTTCGGGTTTATAATCCGGCACCGAAACCGTATAGATCAGTTTCCAGGCTGAGGGAACGTTGCTATTGTCCGGATATTTTCTGAGAAAAGCATAAAGCCCCGAAACATCCTTTTTTTGCGCGTAATAATTGAAGATCCCGTTCTCGGCTGTTTCCAGATAGGGGCTCTTCGGGAAATTCAAAATAAATTTTTCGTAGTCCACCGGAAGCTTTGAGGCAGTACTTTCCTCGAACAGAGCCTCTTCCAATCTATTCTTTGCAAGAGGAATGAAGCCGGACTCAGGATAAGCAAGAATAAATTCAAGATAGGAGGCGGATGTGCTGATATGGAATACCCTGGCGAAAACAATGCTATCCCTGAGATTTAGTGCAGGAAACAGAAAAGGCGATCTGCGTTGGATGCTCATGAACCGCTCAATTACCTCAATATTTGAACGTTTTGATCTTCTCAACATCAGTTCGTAGGAATGGAAAAAAACAGAATCATCAAGGCGGTGGATACTACTGTCGCTAAGTCCGAATCGCTTCAATTCCTGTTTCTTTTCATTCTGCAGCAATGAATAATTCAGCAAACAGCTTCCCGTGTATTTATACGCGCTGTCATAATTATGAAATGGATTATCGTTCCTGTAGTAAATGGTTGCCAGACCGAATGCGGCAGCTGCGGGATTTTTATGCATTGCCGAATAGAACAATTCCTTAGCTTTGAAATAATCAAATACAGAAAGCGCGTGGTAGGCCTTATCAATCTTAGAGGCATGGACCTTCTCCGGAAATAAAAATGGAACTAAAAAAAGAGCTATTAAAATAAATCGCTTCATGTGGGCGCAAAATTATATTTTTGCATTCAATAATCATTTATCCTTTTTTGATGTTTACAACCGGCAGAATTGTATTTGTTATTATCTTTTTACTGGCATTCGTCCTGGGGATTGCCTATTCTTATCGAAAGGATTTAAGGGTTAGTCGACTGCACTTTAAAGGTAGTTTTTGGGTTTTAGTTTCCATAATACTGATTTTCAGTGTTTTATTTTTAATTGTAAAGTTTCGGCATTGATACAACCTGTCTTGTATTTACTTACCTTTGTAGCTGATCAAAAAACAACACTATCCAATGAAAGCACCTTTTCTTTTTACTTTATCATTACTGGCATTTGTTTTCAACGCAAAAGCGAGCGTATTGGTAGTTGAAGGGAAATACCAGAATAAGAACCTTTATATACAAAATGGTTTCAACATTAATGGCGTTGGTTTCTGCGCTTATGAAGTGAAAGTGAATGGCAAGGTTACAACAGATGAAGTGAATTCAAGCGCATTTGAAGTCGACCTTACTCCGTTTAAATTAGGGGTTGGCGAGAAAGTTACAATTGAAATTGCGCATAAGGACGGATGCGTTCCTAAAGTTCTGAATCCTGAAGTACTAAAGCCCAAAGCGACTTTTGATATCATTAGCATCAGCATTAACAGCGACGGTGTTTTAAACTGGGTCGCAAAAAATGAGATCGGATCTCTTCCTTATGTAGTGGAGCAGTATAAATGGAACAAATGGGTATACGTTGGCGAAGTTGATGGCGCTGGCACACCTGATAATCATGATTATAAATTCAAGGTTACAACTCATTCCGGTGAGAATAAATTCCGCGTCAAGCAGGTGGGATTCGGCTCGCAGGCAAAATATTCCAATCCTGTAGTGGTAAGCTCAATGATGGAGAAGCCGTCTTTTGAAATTTCCCGGGATGCGACTACAATTACTTTCAGTTCTGAAACTGCACACGAGGTCTATGATTTCTACGGCAATGTAGTTAAGAAAGGATTCGGGTACAGTCTTGATATTTCTAACCTGAACAAAGCAAAATATTACCTTTGCTACGATAACATTGTTACGGAGATTGAAAAGAAGAAGTAAAAGAATTACTTTTGATAATATGCTTTAACTCATTAAGCATCATGGCAGTTGCTCCCCACAAGATCTTGC
>JBJMLS010000137.1:0-8982 GCA_045805185.1 Bacteroidia bacterium
CGGAACGGTTGATCTTATCCAGGATCTCATCCAGCATGCGTTGCTCATCGGCTTTGCTCTTATTGTATACTTCGTCGCTTACTGTTTTTTTATGGACCACTTTCAGTTTACTTTTCTGTTTTCTTTTTAAGAAAGAAGTAAAGCCGGAAGAGAGGTCGTTTCCTTTTTTGAGCTGCAGGGCGTAGATCAGTCCGAATACAGCGCCGCCGAGATGAGCGAGCCTTCCACCGGTATTATTTGCAAAGTCGATTATTGTAGCAGTAGCAAACAGGAAGAGTACAACCCATTTCAGGCGGATCTCACCGATGAACATGAGGTTAACCGGCATATCCGGGGTGTATACGCCAGCTGCCACAATAATACCCATTACCGCTGCGGAGGCGCCTAAGGCATAACCTCCAAAATAATGAGGAAGAATTGTACCGGCGATCAGGAGCAAAAGTCCACCGCAAATACCCGAGGCAATATACACGAACAATACGCGGTGCGACCCGATAACTGCAGTGAACACCTGCCCAAGGAAAAAGAGGAGCAGCATGTTACCGAGAATGTGACCAAGGTCGGCATGGCTGAACATGGCCGTGATCAATGTCCAGGGTTTGAAGAGAAATGTTCCGAACTCAGTTGGCATTGCCATATATTGAACAGCGTTGATCCCAAAGTTGAGAAGCAGGTTCAAGGGGATAAAAATTGCGACATTGATCAGCACCAGCTTCACCAGGATATTGGAGAAACGGATCTCGTTGCGGATATTTTCAAGAAAAGAGGCCATCTACCTTTTAAAAATTGTGTTTTTGTACCAGATCAATATGAGGATCATTCCAAATATCATTCCTCCGATATGTCCGAAATGCGCCACGTTATCACCGGGGACCTTATGCGTTCCGTAATAGAATTCGAGCGCTCCGAAAACGATCACGAAGTATTTCGCCTTTATGCGTATTGGCAGGAACAACATGCTAAGCTGTGCGTTCGGTAAGATCAGTCCCACTCCGAGCAGGATCCCGAAGACCGCGCCGGAAGCGCCAAGCATGGGTGAGCTGGCTTTGAAGGTTCTGAGCTGGTCAAAATCGTTTTTTGCACGCTGCACATAAAAACGCTGGTTATCCCGAAGCGTATCTTTTTCCCAGGCCTCCGTAAATTCATCGAAGGCGAGCTGATTTTCCGGGATCAGGGTATATTCCTGGAAATTTTCATAAAGGACCTGCCTGTAAGTAAATGCATTCGGATCCTGTTCAAACTTTTGAATTGCATTCTCGATCTTATGAATTTTAATGTATTGGATCGCGTTATGCATCACCGCGCCTCCCAAAACGCAAAACATATAAAAAATAAGAAAGCGTTTTCCTCCCCATACTGTTTCCAGCATGGTGCCGAAGGACCACAAGCCGAGCATATTGAACAAGAGGTGCTGAAAGTTCGCATGTAAGAAAGCGTAGGTTATCAGCTGGTAAGGATTGAACTGGTCGGAGGAAACCTGGTACAGGCAGAGGTGAGCCTGGATCGTACTTCCGAATTTGCTGTCGATGATCCATGCGCCGAAAAAAAAGATGGCGTTAAGAATGATCAGGTTCAGAACTACTGGAGTGATATTCAACCCAAGGGATCTCATAATTTATCTCTTCTTAAATAGTTTTTCGAGTTCGTTAATGTTGAGCTCCACAATAATGTTTTTCCCGTTGACGGTATATCCGGGAGTTTCGGTTGCAAAAAGATGGCTGAGCAATAATTTTATCTCTTCTTCTCCGAGCGCTTTCCCGTATTTGATACAGGTGTTCTTTGCCATGGCCCGGCAAAGGTTATCCCGCTTGTCCAGCTTTACTTCCAGGTTATTCAGCTTGAAATTCTCGAGGATCCCTTCCAGCATTTCGGCGCTGTTAATACCATGGAGATCGGCGGGTATCCCGTGGATCACCACGCTGTTCTTTCCGAAATTCTCAATATCAAAACCTAGCGTTTTCAGGTCGTTTTGTAATTCCTGCACCAGTGTATAATCAGTCACGCTCAATTCAACCGTATTGGGAAAAAGCTCCTGTTGGGAATTAATGGCATGATTGGAAAAAGCCTGGAGGTAATGATCGTAGAGTATTTTCTCGTGGGCGCGCTGCTGATCGACCAGGAACAGGCCGCTTGCCGCTTCCATGACGATATACTTGTTATGAAGCTGAAAGGATTTTACTTTTTCCGGATGAATTGCCGGCGCTTCATCGAACAGTTTTTCCTGCTCTATTTCGCTTTCAATGTTCAGTCCGCCCGGCTTTGTTTCTTCTTTATCCTTCGAAACGTAATCTCCATAAAGGTTCTGCCAGTTCTGCAGGTTGTTTTTATGAAGAGATTTGGTGTAATCACTATCGGTTTTAGTATTCGTTTTAAAAGGATTGTATTCAGGATTGAAGCTGATCTTTGGCGCGGTAAGGATCTTATTGTCTTTGGAATAATTGAACTCGAAGCTTTGTTCGGTTTCAAAATCCAGGGAAGGCGCGAGGTTGTTTTTTCCAAGGGAGCGCTTTACCGTTGTCCTCAGCATCGCGTAAATGGTTTTCTCGTCCTCGAATTTGATCTCCGTTTTTGTAGGATGGATATTAATATCGATCATGTTCGCCGGAAGATCGAGGAACAGGAAATAGGATGGAAATTCATCCGGACTGATCAGTTCCTCATAAGCGCTCATTACGGCGTGATGCAGGTAACCGCTTTTGATGAAACGGTTGTTTACGAAAAAGAACTGTTCCCCCCTTCTTTTTTTTGCCGCTTCCGGTTTTCCAACATATCCTTTAATTTTCAGGTAGGTGGTTGTTTCTTCAACCGAAACGAGCTTTTCTTTCAGGTTGTTGCTGTACAGGCCCGCGATGCGTTGAATGAGATGTGTTGCGGGCAGGTTGTAGATCTCATTGTTGTTGCTGTAAAAAATAAAAGAGATCTCAGGATGGGGAAGAGCGACGCGTTCGAACTCATCAATGATGTGGCGCAGTTCGGTACTGTCTTCTTTTAAAAAATTTCTCCTTGCGGGAACGTTATAAAATAAATTCTTCACGCTGAAGGAAGATCCATCGGAACAGCTGCAGGCTTCCTGCCTCACTACTTTATTAGCTTCTATTTCGATCAGTGTTCCCAGGTCGCTGGTCTTCATTTTAGTCTTCAGTTCCACCTGTGCCACCGCAGAAATAGCGGCCAATGCCTCGCCGCGAAAACCCTTGGTTGCAATGCGAAAAATATCTTCCGATGTTTTGATCTTGGAGGTAGCATGACGTTCGAAGCTCATGCGCGCATCTGTTTCGCTCATGCCTTTGCCGTTATCCATTACCTGCACAAGTGTTTTGCCCGCATCTTTAACGATCAGTTTAATTTGCGTGGCTCCGGCATCAATAGCGTTCTCAAGCAGTTCTTTTACAACAGAAGCTGGTCGCTGAACAACCTCGCCGGCGGCAATCTGGTTCGCAACATTTTCAGGTAAAAGAGAGATGATATCGGCCATAGCACAAAGGTACAAAGTTTTTAAGGCAAATGGTATTGAAGAGGAACAAGCTGCCCGAATTTATTCAATTCGATTTGCGCTCATTACAGGATTGCGTTTGTTCCTATTCAGGTCCTTCAGTCCGGATGAATGAATAATTATGCAAATTCTTTATGGAAGAGCTGCGCAATGATTTTATGCCGGAAGGAATGAAATTATTTCTTTAGTCTCGGATCCAATGCGTCGCGCAGTCCTTCACCGATCAGGTTATACATAAGCACCGTTACAAAAATTGCGACGCCGGGAAAAATGACCAGCCACCAGGAACTGAAGGATTCGCGGGCTTCGCTCAGGATGCTGCCCCAGGTTACCGTATCCGGCGGAACGCCAACACCGAGAAAAGAAAGCGAGGATTCGGTGAGAATGGCGGATGCGATGCCGAATGCGATGGAAATGAGCGATGGTGCAATACCATTGGGCAGGGCATGCCTGAAGATGATGCGCTTCTCAGGTAATCCCATCGATTTTCCCGCCTGGATATAATCAAGCGCCGTGATCCTTAAAAATTCCGCGCGGGTAAAGCGTGCGATGCCCGTCCAGGTTGTAAGACCGATGATCATAACCAGTGTAGTGAATGAAGGTTTGGAAATAGCGGATATGGAAATGATCAGGATAAAATAGGGAAGTGAATTCAGGATCTCAATAAAACGGGAGATAATGGAGTCGACAGGTACACTGACCTGCCTGCTTAAAAACCCCCTTTTACTGACAAGGTTCCCAATGGAACGGAAGACCCAGATGACAGCGGCGAAAATAACAAAACTGAGCAGGAGGTTGAACACAATGGAAAAGCCTCCCTCGGCAAAAGAATCTCTCAGGTTACCTGACCGTACAAAAAAGCCATAAAAGAAAGCAGCGAGCACTCCTATTGAAGTGAACCAGAATGTTCCTCTCGGAGTTTGAAGGCGCTTGTCTCCGTAATACCCTGCCAATGATCCGAGCAGCAAGCCAATAAATCCGGCGATGAGCATGGATAAGATCCCAATGGAAAGTGAGTAACGGAAGCCGTGGACCACTCCGGCAAGCACATCCGCGCCATTACGTGTGGTACCCATCAGGTGCCTGAACCTGCGTGGCATTTTGATCAGGTCGCCGTTTTTCTTTTTCAATACCTGCTGGTCGAAAGGACCGACGCGTAAGTTATCAAAATCGGATTTACCGGGAGAATAGGGAACAGGCGCCCACCAGACAGAACTGAGCTCCATCATTTTCCAATCGTCGATGAGGTCGTATTTCAATGTTTCCACAGCGCCGGTCTGTGGGTCCTTGACGTCAAATTGTGTTTTAAAAGAAAAGGCCGGAAAAAGGGTTTGTCCCTTGTACTTACAATAGAGCGGTTTCTGGTTGGCGATCACCGGCGCTAATAGGGCGATCACAACAAAAGCGACCAGGATCCTATATGACCAGTACGCAGCTTTATTGCGCTTGAATTGTTTCCAGGCATATTTACGAAAGCTGAACTCAGCATCCGATCTCAGCATTTCCTCTTCTATTTTTTTTCTTTTAAAAAACATATCAATTGTAACTGATGCGTGGATCAGCCACTGCGTATAAAATATCAGAGAATAAATAACCGATGAGCGTTAGCACTCCCGAAATAGTAAGTACGGAGATGATCATTGGATAATCGTTGGTGCTGATTGCCAGGAAAGACTCATAACCCATACCTGGTATGGTGAAAATAGTTTCCAGGATCACTGATCCGCCAATAGCCGCAGGAAAAATACTGGCGAACATGGTAATGATAGGAAGCAGGGAATTGCGGAACGCGTGTTTCCAGATCACATCTTTTTCCGCCAGGCCTTTAGCGCGCGCCGTGCGAACATAGTCCTGCCCGATATTCTCGATCATAGCGCCCCGCATGGTACGCGAAATAAAAGCGAGTGAGCTGTAGGTATAACTGATCAGCGGCAGAATTACATAAGGAAGGGATAGCTTAAGCTTTGTGAAAAAACCCGCGGCATCAGGATATCCTTCCGGTGGCTTTACACCCGAGGCTGGAAACAGGTTCATCATATCCGGATTGCCGAAGATCATCAGCAAACTAACCGCTACGAAGAAAGATGGCAGTGAATAAATGGCAAAAAGAATAATAGAGGAGGTCTTGTCGAAACGTCCGCCACGTTTCTCGGCAGCTTTTACGCCGATAGGAATGCTGACGCAATAGGCGAGAATGATGCTGAAAAGTGAAAAGAACATGGACCAGCCGATCCGCTCGCTGATCACATCCGTAATTGGTTTTTTAGAATTGTAGGAAAGTCCGAAGTCTCCGCGGATCAATCCTTTGGTATATTCACCATCCCCGAAGAGCCAGCGGTGATATTGGTTCTTCGGATAAAAATAAAGAGCGGGAACATAGTTCTTCCATTTAGTACTGTGGGATCTGATCGCGTCGTAATCCTTTTTGATGGAAGTAAGCTCATCCTTAAAAGGCTTAAAGAATTCGTAATTCGAGAAAAGCTGCAATATCTTGCTGTATTTTGCATTGATCATTGCATCTTCGTAGGAAGAACGAAGAGAAAGAGACTCGAATTTGATCTGGTTGAAATTTTCCGCAACAATATTCTTATCGTATTGTTTCATTGCCGCAGTATCCAACTTAAAAGCAATGATCTCCTGGTAAAATCTTCCTAATCTGCTAAAGTGTTTTGTTATTTCGGGCCAGTTCCCGTAATCATCGAGCAGGTGTTCCAATGCTTCTTTTTCATTCTTATCGTAAACCTTATACAAAGTATCAGGATAGGATAATTTGGAAAGCGAGAGATAAAATACAGGAAGGTCAAGGCCCAGCTTTCGTTTCCAATGCAGTTTCTGTTCGATCTGGCTCACGGTCTGCGATCCGATCTCGCCTCCGCTCTGGGCGGCAACCACCATGCGTTCTACAGGATCGCCGGGTGCGTTAACAGAGATGATGAATCCAACCAGCGTAATAACAAACAGGGTAGGTATGAAAATGAGTATGCGTTTTAAAATGTATCTGAACATTTTATTATTGTGCCGCGTTTTTCGGAGATCCGGTGATCAGTTTAAAATTGTTAAGCAACAGTCCCGGACGCTCCACATACATTTCCTGGTTCGCCCATCGTTTGTGAACGGCAATTCTTCTTAATGCGGCAAAAAGAAAAACATAGGGCTGCTCGTCGTAGATCTTTGCCTGAAGCTGCTTTACCATTGGAATTCTTATGTTATCATCAATTGCGTATTTGATCGAGTCCACAAGCGCATCAGTTTCCGCATTTCCGAAACCGGGGTAGTTTGAACCTTTAGAGGCCCAGGAAGACGAGTGCCAGATCTGCGTGAAATCATCAGGAACGGAAGATCCGGCCCAGGAAGCCAGCATGGCATCGAAATCGTGATTCTTGGCCTGATCATAATGGTTGCTGAATTCTTTGGGAGTGATGTTCACTTTTACTCCGGCCTTTAACATGGATTCCGCCATGATCTCCGCCATGTTTTTCCAGGTCGGGGTGGTGGTCATGTAATTCAAAGCGAATTCCAGCTTGAGTTTTTCACCATCCACTACTTTATCGAGAATATTATCGTTGTCACTGTCTTTCCATCCCGCGTCGGCGAGTAATTTCTTGGCCTGTTCAGCGTCGAAGGAAATAATTTTGAGGTCTTTGTTGTAATCGTTCTTTACAGGAGAAACCGGCCCGACAATGCGCTTGTTCAGACTGTGCTGCACCACCTTATTGATCTCATCGTAAGGAACCAGCAAGGCAATTGCGCGGCGCACATTTTTATCGGTGAATATTTTCTTATGCTTGATGCCGTCAGGCTTCATGTTCATTGCCAGGTAGGAATAATTATAGGTGTCCACAAATCTTCCGTTGAAGTATTTGCTGAAAGTGGCGTCAGCCTGGAGGTCAAGTAAGGTTTTAGTGTCAAAATAAGCTGTCGCGTCGAATACCTGGTTCTTAAAATCCAGTTTTTGCGAGTTTGGATCTTTGTTCACCTTCATGATGATCTTATCCGGGTAGGCGCCGCTCAGCAGGTCTTCACCTGTATGGCTGGCCGACCAGTGATTTGATTTTTTCACGAGTGTGATGGATTGTCCCTGATCCCACTTTTCAAACTTATAAGGACCTGCTCCTACAAGATTTTGGGGTTCATGTCCGAATTTAGTGTCGTTAAAGAAAACGCCCCAGGCTTTAAGATCCGGGTAAGAGTCAGCTGTGAACTTTGGATCATCGAGCTGTGCGAAGGTATATTTAGCAAGCACATTTCCTTTATCGTAATAGGCGCGTTGCATGATCGGGTAATCCGTAAGGAACCAGATGTTCTGGATGTACTTGCGCTTCATTTTGATGGTAATAATGTTGCGGTTTGCGCCGTCAACTACAATATCAGCAATATTGTCGAGGTAAGGCTTTGCATGCGGATTATTGACCAGTGGACACTTATTGGCTTTAAAGGTGAAGATGACATCTTCCGCAGTAACAGGAGAACCATCATCCCACTTCATGAAATCTTTTAATTCGTAGGTATAATCGAGTCCGTTCTCAGCAACTTTGGGCATTTCCTTAGCTAATTGTGGCAAAGGCTGTAACAATTGGTAATTGGTATTTACCAGGAATATCTGGGTGTAAAGGTTGATCTCGCTTCGTGATGAGGAATTTCCATTGGTTGGATGCATGTCATCCGGTTCGCTGAGCACATGATAAATAAAGATATTATCCTTTTTCCAGGTCGGATCGACACTTGAGGCGTCAGGTATTTTCAGGAATTTGCTTTCTGCTTTGGTAATTTCCTCCGAGCCTTCCTTTTTGATCACTTTTTCTTCACCTTCGCTACCGCATGAGGCAAGTAAGAAGGAGCAGAGGCCAAGAGCAAAAGAGCGCCAGGTGATGTTTATTAGGTTCATAAACAGGTATGCTTTTTTTTGGTAGTGTGCAAAGATAACATAGTATATGTAAAAAAGGAATGTTTTTATTTTGACAAAAAGTCAAATATTCTATAAATTAATTTGGAAATAGGAATGTTATTACTATTTTTGCAGACCGTTTTTTGAGGAAGTGAAAAGAACTTTGGGTGAGGTGCCTGAGAGGCCGAAAGGACCAGTTTGCTAAACTGGCGTACGGGAAACCGTACCGAGGGTTCGAATCCCTCCCTCACCGCTGGATTTTTCAAGCGGAGAGTGAAGGGTAACAAAAAGTTCTTTTAAATTTTAGATATCAGTTCGGGAGTCACGCTTAAGCGTGAGTATCGTGTTCCTGCCTGTTGCAGGAAAGGTCGCTAAATGTAGTAAAGTAAAAAATGTTCATTAAAATAATTAGATATCAACTCGGGAGTCACGCTTAAGCGTGAGTATCGTGTTCCTGCCTGTTGCAGGAAAGGTCGTCATCGCTAAATGTAGTAAAGTAAAAAATGTTCATTAAAATAATTAGATATCAACTCGGGGCGTAGCGTAGCCCGGTATCGCGTCCCGCTAAGGCGGGAAGGTCGTCATCGCTAAATGTAGTAAAGTA
>JBJMLS010000138.1:0-6590 GCA_045805185.1 Bacteroidia bacterium
ACAATAAATCAATACACTAATCACATAACATATGCATTAAAGCAATTGCATAGGTTATTGATCTTTACCAGGGGCGTGTTACCAATGGTTTCGAGGATGGTGTTGCAGATTTTCATAGGCGGTTTATTCGAGGGGCAAAAATACGAAAATACTCCGGGTTTTTAGTCCATTTTTTTTTAACACCAGAGTTCGCGGAGGCCGCAGAGGTTTTAGTAATAGGAAATCACGAAGAAATATAATCAATCCGTATAATCTGATTTAGATTAACTATTTCGATGAAGCACACCAAAGTTCTTCTTGCGCCCTTTGCGCATTCTTCGCGCGCTTTGCGGTTAAACCAATTTTACATTAGGTGTTCTCCAATTGCACCTCCTGCTTCCTGAATAAATAATTGATCAGGTTGAGGCAGGGCCCGGTGATGAAGGTAGTAGCAAGCGCCATTAATACAAGGATCGCGAAGATCTCCGGTGAAAGGATCCCGAGGTCGTAACCGATATTGAGGACGATCAGCTCCATCAGTCCGCGGGTGTTCATTAATGCGCCAAGTGAAAGTGAGTCCTTCCAGGATTGTCCCACCATCCTTGCCGAAACGGTTGTGCCGCCGAATTTTCCAAGTACGGCAATGAAGATGATGAAAAGACACATTCCCCAAAGGTGAACCGTATTCAATAATCCGATCTGTGTACGAAGTCCGGTAAAGGCAAAAAAGATCGGGAGTAAGAGCAATACGCTGATGTCTTCTACTTTCGCGGAGAGTTTTTCCCGGAACAAAAGATTGGGAGGCATGACGATACCGGCAAGGAAAGCGCCGAACAATGCATGGATCCCGATAATTTCAGCGACATAAGCGGAAGCGAGAAGTACAAAAAAAGCAATCGCGATCACTGTTTTTTCCGGCTCGCGGTTCTCTACATGTTTTTGGGAGTAGTTCCTGATGAAAGGTTTTACAATGTACAGCATGAGCAATACGTATACGAGCGCGAGACCAATGGTGACAAATGCTCCCGTGATGGCGCCCGCCTTTACGATGGCGATCACAACGGCGAGAATGCACCAGGCGGTAACATCATCCGCGGCCGCACAGGTTATGGCCATTACGCCCAGTGGTGTTTTGGTGAGCTTGCGTTCCTGTATGATCCGTGCGAGAACAGGAAAAGCGGTAATGCTCATGGCGATCCCCATGAATAAAGAAAAAGAAATAAATGAAACACCGGCAGGCGCGAATTCCTGGTAAATGAAATAGGAGAGCAGCACACCAAGAAAATAAGGAAAGATAATGCTTGCGTGGCTGACCACAACCGCGTCATGCGCCTTGTTACGGATCTTGCTCAGGTCGAGTTCCATTCCGATAATGAACATGAAAAAGGCGAGCCCGATCTGGCTGAGGAACTGCAGGGTCTTTAAGGAATCAGGCGGAAAAAGAAATTAGAAGGCCCCGGGAAAAAAGAAGCCGAAAAGCGAAGGCCCGAGTACAATACCGGCAATGATCTCACCGATCACGGTCTGCTGTCCCATTTTACTGAAGAGGACCCCGAAGATCCTTGAAATGGCAAGGATGACGATGATCTGCAACAAGAGTAAGCTGAGAGGGTGCTGAATGTTGTGCAGGAATTGCGTGAACACGGTTTCTCCTGAATTAACGGTTACAGGCTTTGAACTGCTCACCATGTTTTCAGTGATCACCGCTTTGCTCTCTTTCGGAAGATCGAGTTGCTTTCCGTTCTCGAGGATCAGCCAGATCAGCGCGGCGAATACGCCTATGGTGAATATATAAAAGAGGATACTTTTCTTCATATAAAATGAGTGTTTTTCTGCTATAAATTTAAGCCAATTTCCTTTCGCTTCAATGAAAGCCCGAAAATTTAATCTTGGATCAGAATGAGCTGTTTTAGCCTGGCGATTACCTGGAATTACAGATAAGCTCCTCCAGCTGTTCCAGGTTTTCCTCGTAGTGTGAAATATTCTTGTTGTAAAAATCCACCATGATCAGCTCTTCGAGGGTATAGCGCTTGCCGTCGACCACGGCTGTGATCCAGGCATCCTTTTGTCCGCTGCCGATGATCTTCTGGCGCAATGTTTCCGCCTCGCTCACGTTGTCGCATTTGCCCATGGTAAATCGTGTGATCCCGTCGGCGCCCAAAATGCGTTCCGACTGACCAAAGGCTTTTAAATGTCCCCCCCTGAAATTTTCCGCTTTTCTGAACGCGCCGACCTGTACTTTGAAAACCATATTGCCTGCGCAAATTGAATTTCCGATCTCAAGTAATTTCGCGTAAACAGAAGGGTCATTCAGGCTCTTCCCTTTCAGCGCTGAAAAATCGATGGTCCTTAATGCATCGCAGGGAGAAGCGGCAGTGGCAGCAACTGTATTCACCTTGGTTGTTGTATCCACAAGGGCAACCTGCACAGGCTGTAGGGTATCGCTATGCTGCCTGGGCATAAAATCGTTCAGTTTCTTTAAGGTATCAAGATGAGGATCCTTGTAATTTTCTTTACAGAGGTGAAAATCCTTATCCACTTCTATGAACCCGATCAGCTGTTCCGCGTTCATGTCTTCGGAATATTCCGTGTAACCTGGAGCGGAAACCTTGAAGAGGTAATCTTCTTTGGGAGGCAAAGCGATCAGGTACTTTCCGCTAACGGAATTGGAATGAATAGGACCGAGCACTTCCCCGTTGCTTTTCTTTACGACTTCGATCTTTGCTTCAATGATGGAATCGTTCCCGAAGATGCGTCCAACCACCATGGCCAGCGCGTGTTGTTTCCCCGCATACCAGCCCGGCTTTACAGTGTAGATCTCCTGGCTGCCGTCGCCACCCTTAATGTCGCGGTTGGAAGAAAAATAACCTTTATCGCCCTTCGCATTGATCACATAATACCTGTCATCATCTGTCGTGTTGAGCGGATAGCCCATGTTCACCGGTTTCGTCCATAAGCCGAGCGAATCATTGCTGTAAAAAATATCGTAGCCGCCCATGCTGTTATGACCCTGGGAGCTGAAGAAAAGCGTGGTGCCATCCGGGTGAATGAAAGGAGCGTCATCGTCGAACTTCGTATTGATCGCCCAAAGATTTTTCGCGGCTCCCCAATTGCCGTTCCTTAATTTTTCCGCTACGTAAATGTCTCTTCCGCCCATTCCCCCGTTCCGTTCACTGGCGAAATACAAGTACCTGCCATCAGAGGTAACGGAACAGCTCCCCTCCCAAAAAGTGGTGTTTATATTGGGACCAAGTCTTTCCGGGTTGCTCCATTTTTCACCATTCAGGTGACAAACGTAAATATCACCTCCGTCTTTTTCGCCGCTGCGGTAAGTGTACAGATCCTGCCCGTCGGCGGAAATGGCGATGCAGGCATCGTGCTGTTTCGTGTTAATGTCATCGCCGATGCTTTGAGGTTCGCTCCAGGTTGTATCTCCTGTCTTTTTTGAAAAATAAATATCTTCAAAATAGATCCCGTTCTTATTCGGCTTTCCATTCTGGTTCATGAGTCCTCCGATACTTTTCGGGCCACGGTAGGTGAAGAACATCATCGATTCGTCGGCCGTGATTAGCGGAACATATTCATGAGCCGGTGTGTTCAGGGGAGCGCCAATGTGGAGAATATTCACCTTGATCGGTCTTTCAACGAGCTGCCTGCCGGATTCGGCAAAGTTCAGGTAATGTTCGGCTTCCTGTTTTATGTTCAGATCCCCGGGTCTCGTGGCAAGAAAATCCTTGAAATACCCAATAGCTTCATCAAATTTGTAATTGCTGTGGTAAGCTCTGCCGAGATAATAAGTAGGTACATTCTCGTATTTCTTTGCAAGGTAGGAGATCAGGTCCCGCTTGTATTTTTTATCCGTTTTCAGGATGTTGTCAAAGATGCCAATGGTTTCCGCTTTACGGAAAGGGAGGTGCAAAGCGGAGAGACCTTTTTGGAACTTGTAAAGGTAATTCAGGGTATCCGTTTCGATCAGCTGATTATAGACCTGGTAAGCTTTTTCATGTTCTCCTTCCTGGATGAAAAATTCGGCGTCTTGCTTTAAGCGCTCAGGATTGGCTTTTTTCTGGGCCTGCAGCGCAAATACGGAGCAGATCAAAAAAATGATTCCTGTTTTTTTTAGCATAAAAAAGTTTAGATTTTAGTCGCACTAATTTATTACGATTACCCGGATTGACAATTTTTTCCGTTTTATGTTTAATGAAAAGAAATCAACGAAGGATCAGCTGAAGCGGATCGCCTTTACAGGGGTTATCTTTGTAATGATCCAGGTAGGCAGCACCATCATCAGCGCGCAGACGGAAAAAGTGCCAAGGTTAAGAAGTAAAATGTGGATGGGATCAAAGTTGATGGGAATAAATGAAATGTAATAGCTTTCCTGCGGCAGGGTGATGATCTTAAAATTGAGCTGCAACAAGGCAATAGCGATCCCGATCAGGTTGCCCCAGAGCAGTCCTTTCCCGACAAGATAAAGCGCCTGGTAAAAAAAGATCCCGCGCACGGAAAAATTGGCGCTGCCCAGAGCCTTCAGGATCCCTATCGTTTGTGTGCGTTCAAGGATCATGACCAGTAAGGCGGAGATCATATTGATCGCGGCAACCATTACCATCAGCACAATAATAATAATCGCGTTACTGTCCATCAGGTCGAGCCAGCCAAAGATCGTAGGATTACTTTGGCGAATAGTGGAGGAGGTAAGACCCTGGCCAATGGCATCGTAAACGTATTCGCCCATCGTATCAATGTGACTGAAGTTTTTCAGCTCGATCTCAAACCCGGCTACCTGATCCTTTTTCCAATAGTTGAGCTTTTGAAGCTGGGCGATATCGACAAAGGCCGTCATTTTATCAAACTCTTCAAATCCCGTCTTGTAGATCCCGCAGATCGTAAAATCACGCACGCGCTGCTCATAATCGATAACCGAATTGCTGTCGCTTTGCTTTTTCCGTGTGATAAAATACACCAGCATTTTTTGCCCGAGCTTTAGTCCCAGCTTATCCGCAATGATGCTGGAGATCACGGTTTCTTTGGAAGCGCCTGTGTCATTAACTGAAAATGTTCTTCCTTCTACCAGGTTCTTATTGATGAAATCCCAGTTGTAATCGCTTCCGACACCTTTCAGCACAACACCTTCGTTCTCCGTTTTAGTTTTGATGATCCCATTCTTCGTGGCGAAGACCTGTATGTGCTTTATCTCCGGGTTATTTTTAAAATCTTTCAGGAAATCCTGGTCCCTGCTGATGGGCCGCGGCTCATAAGAGTTATTATTGTCGTAGGACAGCACTGAAATGTGGCTCCCGAAACCGATCACTTTATTGCGGATCTCATTCTGAAAGCCGGTGACAATGGCGAGTGTGAGGATCATCACAGCGATGCCCAATGCGATCCCGCCAATGGCAATGCGCACGATCGGACGGGAAATACTTTTCTTTTCAGTACCTCCTGCTAATATCTTTTGTGCTATGTATCTTTGCAGATTCAAAAAATGGTGCGTAATTTGTTAACCTGTTGCCCCTTCCGGCAGCAAAACAAAAGTAAGAATTATAAGATGTTTAAACCTATACTGTTCCTTTTTCTTTTTTTTAGTTCTTCTTTGCTCTTCGCCCAATACGAAGCAAAACTGCTCAAGCCTTCCGATATCAAGACCGGCGCAGAGCAAATGGAAACTTACCTTCCGCAACTGAAAGGAAAAAGAGTGGCCATCATTGCAAATCCTACTACTCTGGTAGGACAAACGCACCTGGTGGATACCTTGCTCGCGCTGAAGGTCAACATTAAAAAAATATTTTCTCCCGAACACGGATTTCGCGGTATTGCCGATGCAGGCGAAAAAGTGGGGAACAACAAAGATGCGAAGACGGGGCTGCTCATCGTTTCTCTTTATGGGAAGCACATGAAGCCGACAGCGGAGGACCTGAAAGATGTGGATGTGCTGATCTACGATATCCAGGATGTGGGCGTTCGTTTTTATACCTATATTTCTACCATGAGCTACTGCATGGAAGCCGCTGCGGAAAATAAGAAAGAAATGCTGGTGCTCGACAGACCAAATCCTAACGGCTATTATATTGACGGACCGGTGCTGGATCCGAAATGGAAATCTTTTTTAGGATTGCATCCTGTTCCGCTTGTTTATGGAATGACTTACGGCGAGTATGCCAAAATGGTGAATGGGGAAGGATGGTTACAAAAAGGTATAAAGTGTAAACTGAAAGTCATTCCTGTGATCGGTTATACGCATTTGGACACTTATGAGCTTCCAGTAAAGCCCTCTCCCAATTTACCGAACATGACGGCCATATACCTTTATCCTACACTTGGTCTTTTCGAAGGAACGATCATGAGTGTGGGCCGCGGAACTGATTTTCCTTTCCAGGTCATCGGTCATCCCGATATGAAGCGTTTTACATTCACGTTTACGCCGGCGCCGAATGTGGGAGCAAAATCGCCGAAGTACGAGGGACAGGTATGCAAGGGTTTCGACCTGCGCGAATTCGGTGCAGAGTACGTAAAGAGCGCGCGGCAGATCTATTTGTTCTGGTTGTTGGGAACATATAATGATCTGAAACGTCCGGATTACTTTGACGAGAATTTCAATTACCACGCCGGAA
>JBJMLS010000139.1:0-8538 GCA_045805185.1 Bacteroidia bacterium
GCAGCAATACCCTTAGGTCAATTTTAGAAGACAGATCAGGGAACATCTGGTTCGGCACTTCAAACGGGATCTGCAGTTACGATGGGAAAACGTTTACCGCTTATCCGATCCCTGTTCCCGATAGTACGCATCTTTCAGCTTACAATAATACGTCCACAAAAATTGAGGTATGGAGCATGATGCAGGACAAAAGCGGGAAAATCTGGTTGGGAACAGATGCGGGCGTTTATTGCTATGATGGAAATTCATTCAGCCGTTTTTTAAATAATGACAGTATCCTGAATAAGGAGGGCCTTCATTTAAAAATGGTGGATTGTATCCTCGAAGATCAAAATGGAATTATCTTGTTCGCCTCCGGGATGCCGCCGGGCATGGAAGGTCTCTGCCGCTTTGATGGTAAATCCCTGACCAGCTATAAGCCCAATGGCAATGGATGGATCCGCACTATTATAGAAGAAAAGAACGGAGACTTATTGCTCGCCACCAGGCACTATGGTGTGTGCCGTTATGATGGAAAAATTTTTACAAATATCTCAGAGCAAGGAGGAATTAACAGGAGCAGTGTTTGGTCAGTTTTAAAAGACAGAGCAGGAAATATCTGGATGGGAACTGAACTTGGCAGCGGGCAGATGGATGAAGACGGCGGACTTTGGTGCTTCAACGGGAATTTCTTTACAAAATTTTCGACGAGAGATGGCCTTTGCCATAATGGTGTTTCTTTCATCCTTGAAGATAAAGCCGGGGACATCTGGCTCGGGACGAGGAACGTTGGCTTATGCCGCTACGACGGAAAGACATTTACTAATTTCACTGAAGAGTAAAGAGTCCGCGCTTTTTATTTATTCCTGCTAAAGGACTTTGCAAAGTTTTTTCAAAGCCTGAGTTTCTCTCAACCTTTACCCTTCTTTTCCTTCCCCGAAAAATAAAAGCCCGCATATGGAAGGCAAAGTGATACACTTATGTTCATTTCCGCTACACTTATATACTTTCCTGATACACCGGAAGAAGTGCGCTGCTAAATAATCTATTTTTGGTGCCTACTAAATTATTCACCATGAAAAAAATTCTATTCCTGTTTCTCTTCTGCAGCTTTGCCACACTTTTGAAGTCACAGGCTATCCGTTGGGCTTCACGCTCCATATCCGGTCCGGGTAATATAGAGGAAGGCTACGCGATTGCATCCGATTCGAGTGGAAACACTTATGTAACGGGAATGTTCCTGGATACTGCTTATTTCGGAACTACCCAGCTTATTTCGCATGGAATTCAAAGAGATATTTTTGTCGCAAAACTTGACGCGAACGGAAATTTCCTCTGGGCAAAAGGATGGGGCGGAACAGGTTGGGACATCGGCATGGGCATAGCTGTTGACAATACAGGTAATGTGTACGTAACCGGGTATTTCAACAACAAAATGTACCTGAGTCCAACCGACTCCTTACAGTCGGCAGGATTGGAAGATATTTTTGTTGCGAAGCTGGATAATAATGGAAACTTATTATTTAAAACAAGAGAAGGCGGCACAGGCTCCGACTTTGGAAGAAGCATCGCGGTGAACAATGCCAATGGAAACTTCGGCGTAGTCGGCGATCAGTCGGGCAATAATTTTTACGCGGTCAAATACAACGGCGCAGGCGTTAAGCAATGGGAAAAATTATTTCCCGCCACTTCTGTTACCGGTACCGGCGCCAGCTTTGATAATACGGACAGGTTCTACACCAGCGGTTATTACACCGGAACGCTTACAACAACTCCCTCGGTAGGCTTTACCAACCAGGGAAGCACAGATGGATTTGTATTGGTATTCAACCCAACGGGAGCTACCATACCCTATAAATACAATTACGGAGGCACAAGCACAGATTATGTTTACGGAGTAAAGAGCAATGTTGCCGGAACAAAATTATATGTAAGCGGAGGTTTCCGCTCAGGCGCATTTTACGTTGGTTATGATGCGGTAGGAACAGGCGTTGTATTGGTGGGCTCATCCGGTATCAATTACGGTTTCGTGCAGGAGGCATACCTTTCCGCCACTTCAGGATTTACTACAAACTGGGCAACCCGTGCAACTACCCAGGCAGCATTCAGATCGGTGCAAAGCGACAGGTTCGGAAGCGTTTTTGTTCATGATGATTACCTCACTGCATACAAATACAGTAATTACGGAGAGCTGATGTGGACCTCCGCGCCTACCGGCTTAACCGGGAACGTAGTGAATGCTTCCCTGGCTACTGATAAATACGGTAACCTGTACACCACAGGCAAGTTCTATTCTTCCAATGTGGTTTTCGGAGATTCTACATTTAATGCTCCTTCAACAAACAGTGTTTTCGTTCAGAAAATTTCCAGCGTGCTCATCACCACTCCGGCTGTCACCAACATTTGCCTTAACCCGCAGGAGGGTGCGCCTGTCAGTCTTACGATAACGGCATCAACACCCTATAAAGCCGGAAATGTTTTTACCCTGCAGGCGGATGTATCGGGAACCGGGAACTTCAGCACACCCGCAACTATTGGTACGCTCAGCTCTACAACCGGCGGTGTGATCAGTGGAACTATCCCGCCTTCGGTAAACAATACTTACGCGTATGTGCGGATCCTTTCTTCTAATCCCGCTACCACAATGGGTGATAAATTTTTCTATTGGGTGGATAACCGGCCAACAGCCAACATCAGTCCTTCTTCAGCAAACCGCTGTCCATCCGGCGCACCCCTGAGCTTTACCGTTACAACCAATGCAACCTCGCCTTCCTATCTCTGGAGCGATGGCAGCACCTCGCAGTCAATAGTTGTTGCGCCTACCAGCAGCATGAACTATAGCATTATCATCACCGACTCGTGGAACGGTTGCGTCGGTCATGATACGGTTGCAGTGAACGTTTATACCGCCGCTACTGTTAACGCAGGAATGGATTTCACTTTATGCACCGGATCCAATGATACACTCTTTGCAACTGGAACCAATATTTCAACATACAGCTGGACACCTTCGTCTTCACTGACAGGTGCAACTACGGCAAGTCCGATCGCGACACCTACTACCACCACCACTTACACCTGTACCGTAACAACAGTAAATGGCTGCACCACCACCGACCAGGTAAAGGTGACCGTTCAACAAACAACGGCCAATGCCGGACCCGTATCCTACAGGACCTGCCTCGGAAGCTCCGTGTCTTTAACAGGAACTTCAACAGCATCGAATCCGGGACGCACCTACACCTGGGCGCCTGCTTCCAGCCTGAGCAATCCGAATAGTGCGGGTACTGTTGCCACACCGACAGCTACAACCATGTATCACTTAACAGTGAGAGACACCGTGAATGGATGCATCGGAAAAGATTCCATCAATATCATGGTTGGACCGATCGTTGTGTCCGCTGCAAATGCAACGATCACCTGTGGAAATTCAGCAACTTTATCCGCAACGCCAACAGGAAGTTATGTAACGCCGCTTACTTATAGCTGGACCCCTGCTGCAGGTTTATCTGCAACAACCGGAACAAGCGTTACAGCGAACCCGGGTACTACTACTACCTATTACGTTACAATGACAACAGGCAACGGCTGCTCAGGAACCGACCCCGCAACCGTTACGGTCAACTCACCGAATTACAGCGTAAATTTCAGCGCCACATCGCAACTCCTCACTTCTCCTCCATTCGTGGCGCAGTTCAGCAATACAACGCCGAGCCCTTCCAGTTATACTTTTACCTGGGTTTGGGGAGACGGGACCACGACCCAGAGCAATAACTCCACAGTATTTCACAATTACCAGTACAATGGCAATTACGATGTGATCCTGATCGCGGTAAATAATACGACCGGCTGCTCGGATTCCCTCTTCCAGGGCGGATACATTTTCTGCACAGGAGGAACAGGCTGCGCACTCTCTGCTTCGGTAAGTACGCCGCAGGGATTGACCAAATGCACAGGCGACAGCATTTTACTTAGCTGCAACACGGCTTCTAATTATTTTTATCAATGGAACTTTAACGGCGCAGGGATCAGCGGGGCGACAGGCTCTTCTTATTACGCGAAGCTGCAGGGTAATTATTCCGTAACCATTAACGATGGCTCCTGTTCGGTGATCTCGCAACCTAAGTTCTTAAGCTTTTCCGCGCCTCCGGCTACACCAACCATTACGCCTAACGGCAGCATCAATTTGTGTGGCGGCGGAAGCGTGTTCTTAACAGCAAGCTCCGGCTATCCTTCTTATTCCTGGAACACCGGCGCAACTTCGCAGAATATTACTGTTAACCAATCGGGAGTATACACCGTAACGGTAAGCAACGGAACCGGCTGTACTTCGTCGGGGACTTATTCACTTAACGCCTCTGCCCTTGCAAGTCCTGATATCTGCATGGTGGGCGTTGACAGCTTAAGCGGAACCAATCTTGTGATCTGGGACAAACCGGTAAGCCTTGAAATAGATTCTTTTATTATTTACCGTGAAGGAATAGTTGCAAACCAGTTCAACCGTCTTGCATCACAACCTTACAGCGCATTCAGCACTTACCTTGATGCAGCTTCCAACCCGCAACAGCAATCCTATCGTTATAAGATCTCCATAAAAGATACCTGTGGCGTTGAAACATTGCTAAGCGCCTATCACAAGACAATTCACCTTACTATCAATGCCGGTGCGGGAAGTACCTGGAACCTGATCTGGAACTTATACGATGGCCTTTCTATTCCGACCTATAACATATACAGAGGAACGGCAACTAATGCCATGAGTCTGCTGACAAGCATTTCAGGAACGAATAGCTCATATACTGATCTTAGTCCTCCTGCCGGCCTTGTGTATTACCAGATCGAAGCCATTCACCCTTCAGGCGGATGCAGCCCAAGCATGAAACTGATCCAGAACGCTACAGTTATGCAATCCTACCTGACCAGCTTTTCGAACATTGCGGACAATGGACTCACCGTTGGAATAGACGGCATCCGTAAAAATGATGTGTTTACACTTTATCCGAATCCGGCCGCAGGGGAAATAAATATCCTGTTCACCAATCCGAATGAGGTGCGCAATAAAGTAATAGAGGTTGTTGATCCTCTTGGAAGAATTGTTTATTCCAAACAGATCATTGTGAACGGAGCAAACAGCATTGAGCGTTTTAGCATCAGCGAGCTTAACGAAGGCGCATATTTCGTAAGAGTGAAAGATGCAAGATCGGAAACTACTGTGAGAATTATAAAAATAAACTAAGGTATTTACCTTTGGAGCTTGTCCCGGGTGTGGGAACCAGTTGTTTATGAAAGCCTGTCTTTTCCAAAGCTGTGTTGAGGCAGGCAGTTAAATGACGGAGGGACAAGCTCCAGGGTATTTTTTTGTTAATCCTGTTACTGAAGAAAAGGATTACTCTTTTTTTCCATGCCGATGGTAGTTTCAGGTCCATGACCAGTATAAACCACCGTATCATCCGGCAACACAAATAATTTCGTCTTAATGCTCCTGATCAGCGTATCGTGGTCCCCGAGCGGAAGATCCGTTCTTCCAATGCTGCCCCTGAACAGTACATCGCCGTTGATGAGGATTCCCTGCGCCTTATGGTAAAACACGACATGGCCGGGAGCATGACCGGGAGTAAAGATCACTTCCAGCTCTGTGTTTCCAAAGCTGATCTTATCTCCTTCATCAAAGAAAGCTTCCGGAAGCGGTGATAATTCACAAGGTAATCCGTACATCTCGCTTACCCTTTGCTGACTGTTCAATACGGGGAGATCGTTTTTGTGGATCTGCGGTTTTAATCCGTACGTCTCATAAACAAAAAGGTTCCCCGCAACATGGTCCACATGGCAATGCGTATTGAGCAGGTGGACAGGCTTCAGTCCATTGTCTTCAATTAAGCGCTTCAGATCCTGTTGCTCGCCGCTTCCGTAACAGCCGGGATCTATGATCACGCATTCGTTTGTTTCGTCCGACAGGACATAGGTATTTTCCTGGAAAGGGCCGAAGGTAAGGTACTGGACTTTCATCGCTTTAAAATTATTTTTTAGTATCAATGCCGAAGGAGGCAAATATAAAACATATTGTCAGGCAAATGAAGCGAGGCAAGCCATTGGACTTTGTATAATTTACAATTGAAAAATGAAGCAAAGGCTCCTTTTCATGCAATATTCCAGCTAAGCGCCGTTATACTCGTTATTTCCCCAAATAATTAGTAAATTAGTAACCCATTTTACAGCTATCATGCGCCAGGTGTTCAGGTTCATACTAATTCTTTCCGTCCTTTTTCCCATGTTCGGCAAAGCCCAGTTCTATTATGGCCTGCAGCAGGATTTCGGAAAGAACCGCGTGCAGTACCAACCCTTCAACTGGACCTATTTTGGCTTCGACCGTTACCAGGTTTATCTTTATGAGGGTGGCCAGGAAGTTGCCAAATACGTTGCCAAGCGCGCTGAGATCCATCTGAAGGATATTGAACGCAAACTGGATTTCGAATCTGAGGAAAAGCTGCAGATCATGGTTTATACGAACCAGGGGGATTACCGGCAAAGTAATCTTGGCTTATCCGGTGAGGAAAATGGAAATCTCGGAGGAGTTACAAAAATAGTAGGATCAAAGCTCAGCGTTTATTTTACGGGCAATCATGCCGATCTCGACAGGCAGATCCGCGCGGGGATCGCAGAAGTGCTGGTGAATGACATGATGTATGGCGGACGTACACGCGACATGGTTAAAAATTCAACATTGCTCGTAGTTCCCGATTGGTTCAGGAGCGGTTTGATCTCTTACTTATCGGAAAGCTGGAGCGTTGATCTCGACAATATGGTAATGGATGGGATCGTGAACGACCGCTATTACAATTTCAACAAACTTTCCGGCTACGAGGCCACCGTTGCGGGTCACGCCTTATGGAGTTACGTTGCGGACACATACGGAGAAGCGGTGATCCCGAATATTCTTTACATGAGCAAGGTGAGCAGAAATGTAGAGAGCGCTTTTACTTTTGTGATCGGATCAAATGTTCGTAACCTCACGTATGAGTGGATCGACGCCTTTGCACGGCGCAATATGGGAAGCGACACTTCGCAATACCTGCCTAAAACAGATCCCCTCCTCGCTAATCCAAGATCAGGCAGGAATTATTACCAGCTGAAGATCAATCCCAATGGAAAAAAAGTTGCCTATGTTACCAATGAGCTGAGCCAGTATAAAGTATGGCTGAAGGACCTGAGTGATGAGAATAAAAAGCCAAAGCGCATTATGAAGTGGGGACCAAAGATAGAGCGGATCAATGACCTGAGCTATCCACTGCTGGCCTGGCATCCCATGGGATCTGCGCTTGCAATGATCAACGAGAAAAAAGGCGTTATTTATCTTACCACCTACCAGGTCAACAGCAAGGAAAAATCAAGCAGGCCCATCACCGGGATCGAGAAAGTGATCGACTTCGCCTATTCGCCCGATGGAAAAAGGATCGTGTTCTCCGGGGTAAAAAAAGGGAAGGGCCAGGCGGACATCTTTGTTTTTACGATCAACGCAGGAGGTCTGGAGCAGATCACCAATGACGTTTGGGACGATAATTACCCGCGTTTCGTGAATAAAGGGAACCATATTGTTTTTTCTTCCAACAGGGTCAACGATACCATCAAAGATTCAGATAATGCAAAATACATGTATGAGCAGAGTAAGCTCCATGATATTTTTATGTACGATTTTAAATCGAAGTCGAAGAACCTGATGCGCGTGACGGCAACCCCGGCTATTCATGAAACGCAGCCCGCCGATTACGAAGAAGGTTATTTTTCTTACCTGAGCGAAAGCAATGGGATCCGCAACCGTTTTGTAGCAAAGCTCGACAGTGTCATCTCTTACGTGGATACCAGTGAACATTACCGCTATACGTTTTATCCCAAAGTAGCTACGAATTACCAGCGTAATGTATTGGAGCATGACATTGCCTTTAAAGGAAAGAAAATTGCGGAGGTCTTTTATGAAAATGGAAAGCAGTACATGTACGTAAGCGATCTGCAAAAAGTGGAAGCCATAAAGCCGATCAGTCTTTCCAATACCTATTACCGCAGAAGCCTGCTCTATGCCCCAAAGCAGACCACAACAACAACTGCCACAGCCCCGCTTACACCTGCCGAGAAAAATGAAACTCATATCGGCGTCAACATCGACGACTATTCATTCAATAATGCTCCGCCAAAAGTAAACCAGGAAGAGCATTCCCGGCAGGATACAGTTACCCGTCCAAACAGCGACACAAACCATGTACGCAAAAAAGAATTCAGCCTTCCTATTCAGCGGAACTATTACACTAACTTTTCGGTGGACAATGTCGTGACCCAATTCGACAATTCTTTCCTGAACCAGAGTTACCAGCGTTTTACAGGCTACTACATTAATCCTGGGATGAACGGATTTTTCAAGATCTCGATGAGCGATCTTTTCGAGGATTACCGCATCGTTGGCGGGGTTCGCATTTCAGGCAATCTGAACAACGAGTATTTTGTTAGCATTGAGAACCGCAGAAAATTAATCGACAAGCAGCTCATCCTGCGGTTTCCTCTTCCCTCCAC
>JBJMLS010000140.1:0-4524 GCA_045805185.1 Bacteroidia bacterium
AAAAAAGGAGATCTGCGAGATCCGTGAAAAATATTTGTAATTGAATTTATGAACGAGGTACATGATCACAAAGCCCATTGCAATAATCATCACATGTTTTATAAGATAGGCCTCGGTATTCCCTCCTTTGAATTTTTGCGCAAGCGCGTTACTTGAACTATACACAACCAATACGGAGATGATGGACAGCAGGAATACCACCATCCAGATCACCTTGTCTCCCTTTATATAGTTCAGTAACTTCATTGCTCCACTATTTATTTACAAAGCTTTCACCGCGCGTTTGAACTGCATTCCCCTGTCTTCGTAATTCTCAAACAGGTCAAAGCTCGCGCAAGCCGGCGATAACAAAACCACATCTCCTTTTTTTCCGATCCGGTATGAAGCCGCTACTGCTTCATCAGCCGACCCCGTTTCCACGATGACCTCAACCGCTGAAGAAAAGCTTTCAATGATCTTTGCATTGTCAGTTCCAAGACAAACGATCGCCTTTACTTTTTCCTTTACGAGATCGTAGAGCTGTGTATAGTCATTTCCTTTATCAACCCCACCCACGATCCACACTACAGGTTTTTGCATGCTTTCGAGCGCATACCATGCGGAGTTTACGTTGGTTGCTTTGGAGTCGTTGATGAATTCGATCCCGTTAATGGTGGCCACAATTTCGAGACGGTGTTCCACATTCTCAAAATCGGACAGGCTCTCGCGTACGATCTCTTTACGGATATCTACTACCCGTGAGGCGATGGAGGCGGCCATTGAATTGTAAACGTTATGTTTACCTTGTAATGCTAGTTCTTCGATTGTCATAATTAAGGGATTTTGGTTGATATTGATGATTAATTGTTTGTGTTCGTCGAGGTAAGCGCCTTCCCCCTCCACTTTTTTTTTTATGGAGAAGGGATAGTGTTTCGCTTTGGGTTTTAATTCATCCAGGTAAGCCGATATGACTTCATCATCGGCACAGTATATAAAAGCATCCTGCTCTGCCTGGTTTTGGATAACGCGGAATTTGGACCGGGCATAATTTTCAAATTTATAATCGTAACGGTCGAGGTGATCCGGCGTGATGTTCAGCAATACAGCCGTATCCGCCTTGAACTCATACATGCCGTCCAGTTGAAAACTGCTCAGCTCCAGCACGTAGTAATCATGCTCTTCTGTAGCTACCTGCATGGCGAAACTTTTTCCGATATTCCCGGCAAGCCCAACATTGTAACCTGCTTTGCTCAGCATGTGATAAGTAAGCATCGTCGTTGTTGTTTTTCCATTGCTACCCGTGATGCAAATTGTTTTAGCATTCGTATACCTTCCTGCAAATTCTATTTCGGAGATCACGGGGATCTGCTTTGCTTTTAGCTTTTTGATCAGATCCGCTTTATCCGGTATGCCCGGGCTTTTGATCACTTCATCGGAACTCAGGATCAGTCCTTCTGTATGTCGCTTTTCCTCGAACGGAATAGCATAGCGGTTCAACTGTTCTTTATACTGTTCTTTAATTTCTCCCTTGTCGGAAACGAACACATCAAAGCCTTTGGCTTTCGCCAGTACCGCAGCGCCTACCCCGCTCTCACCGCTTCCTAATATGACAATACGCTTCGACATTTTTTAACGCAGCTTCAGTGTTACAATAGTTAATATGGCCAGCATAATTCCGATAATCCAGAATCTTGAAACAATTTTGGATTCGTGCATTCCGCATTTCTGGTAATGATGGTGCAAGGGAGCCATCTTAAATAAGCGGTTTGCCCTGGCGAACTCAATTCCATGCTTTCTTTTCTGGTATTTGAAATAATATACCTGCATGATCACGGAAAGATTTTCCACAAGGAAGACTCCACACAGAATGGGAATGAGCAGTTCTTTCCGTATTGCAATGGCGAACACGGCAATAATTCCTCCGATGGCAAGGCTACCCGTATCTCCCATAAATACCTGGGCAGGAAATGAATTATACCAGAGGAAACCAATACAGGCGCCGACAAATGCCGCAATGAATACAACGAGCTCTCCGGAGTTCGGTATGTACATAATGTTCAGGTAATCGGCGAACACCATGTTACCGGACACATAAGCAAGAATACCCAGGGTAGTCCCAATGATCGCGGAGGTTCCTGTGGCTAATCCGTCTATTCCGTCTGTAATGTTTGCACCGTTTGAAACAGCCGTGACTATGATGATCACGATTGGCACAAAAATGATCCAGCCCCACTTGCCGCAGTCATTGCAAACCCATCCAACCAGTTTACCATAGTCAAACTCGTTGTTCTTTACAAAGGGAATTGTCGTTTTTAATGTCTTGGTTTCTACATCGGCATATTCCGGAGCCTTGTATTTTACCTGCTGATTCAATACAGGATCAAAAGAAGTTGATTTTGAACCGCTGGTATACACACGTTCCTTGATCGTTACGCTATCATTGAAATAAAGCGTACAGCCAACAATAAGTCCGATCCCCACCTGCCCGATGATCTTAAATCTTCCCTGCAAGCCTTCTTTATTCTTTTTAAATACTTTGATGTAATCGTCAAGAAAGCCAATTGCCCCTAACCAGACAGTGGTAATAAGCATTAAAATAATGTACACGTTATGAAGCTTGGCAAATAGTAAGGTCGGTATCACGATTGCCGCGAGAATGATCAATCCTCCCATTGTAGGCGTTCCGGCCTTCTGATTCTGCCCTTCCAGACCCAGCTCACGGATCGTTTCGCCAATTTGTTTTTTACGGATATAATTGATGATCCGCTTTCCGAATACCATGGAGATCAATAAAGAGCCAATTGCCGCCAGTGCTGCACGGAAGGAAATGTAATGAAACACTCCCGCACCCGGAAAATCAAAAGCCTTATTTAACCAATCGAATAAATAGTAAAACATTATATGCTCAGTTCTTTAATTATTTCTTTTAAGATCTCATAATCGTCAAAAGGATACTTCACTCCTTTGATTTCCTGGTAAGTTTCGTGTCCTTTACCCGCCAACAGAATAATGTCGCCAGGCTTTGCAAGAGAACAAGCTGTTTTGATCGCCTCTTTCCTATCCGCTATACGTAACACTTTTCGCATTTCAACAGGATCCAAACCTTTTTGCATCTGGTTCAGGATCTCTTCGGGATCTTCACTGCGCGGATTGTCGGAAGTAAGAATTACTTTATTGCTCAGCTGACAGGCAATGCCTGCCATTATCGGCCGCTTAGTCGCATCACGATCGCCTCCACAGCCAACCAGCGTGATCACCTGCTCATTTCCTGTCCGTATATTTTTAATCGTTTCCAAAACATTCTTCAATGCATCGGGAGTATGCGCATAATCAACAATTCCGATCACACCGCTTTCTGATTTCATGTGCTGGAAACGTCCCTCCACAGGATTTAACATGCTGATCGCTGTGAGTACGTTGGTTTTATCCTGCTTCAGCAATACAGCCGTAGCATACACCGCTAATACATTGTAGGCATTAAAGCTTCCGATAAGCTTAACCCACAATTCCTGTCCGTCTATGTTCAGTAATAAACCGTGAAGGTGGTTCTCCATCACCCGGCATTTATGATCCGCGATCGACCTTATTGCATAAGTAACTTTTGTCGCCTTTGTGTTTTGAAGCATCACCATGCCGTTCGCATCATCCTTATTTGTCAGGGCAAATGCCTCATCACTTAACTGATCAAAGAATGATTTTTTCGCTTTGATATACTCGTCAAATGTCTTATGGTAATCCAGGTGATCGTGCGTGATATTCGTGAACACTCCGCCAGCGAACTGAACACCCGCAATACGGTGCTGCACAACCGCATGTGAGCTCACTTCCATAAAAGCATACTGGCAGCCTTTTTCCACCATGGTATTGAGCAATTCATTCAATGCAATGGCATCGGGTGTTGTATGAGTGGCAGGAACAATTTCATTATTGATCCTGTTCTTAACGGTGGATAATAAGCCAACGCTGTATCCTAATGAACGAAACAAGCTGAACAGAAGTGTTACTGTAGTTGTTTTGCCATTTGTTCCGGTTACACCAACGAGCTTTAATTTTTGTGAAGGGTTATCGTAAAAATTTGCTGCTATCAAGCCAAGCGCATAGGAAGAATCCTTCACTTTTACATAAGTCACTCCTTCCGCTTTTTCCCCGGGAAATTCTTCACATACAATTGCAATAGCACCCAAGGTTATGGCCTGCGGAATAAAATCATGTCCATCAACGGCAGTGCCTCTCGTAGCTACAAATAAACTGTCCTTTTTTACCTTGCGGGAGTCAAATGCAATAGCGGAAACAGCAATATTGGTTGTTCCGCTGATCTCCACAAGTCCGGCTTTATACAATATGTCGGTTAATAATTTCACTTTAGCCGAGTGTTAAAACGATTTGACTTCCTTTAAAAAACTTAGCGCCTGCTTCCAGGGATTGCTTTTTTACTGTTCCCATTCCTTCCATTCTTACATTGAACCCGTTATTCTCCAGGAGGTACAAGGCATCTTTTGCCGACATGCCCGAAAGGTTGGGAACGTTTCCTTTCTTCAAAACTGA
>JBJMLS010000141.1:0-6764 GCA_045805185.1 Bacteroidia bacterium
ATATATTGTTCAATGCGCCAGCGCTTAATACGAGCAAGCCAGTAACTTCATCCTTGTAGATGTTGTCCTTGTCCAGCTTTAAAGAGGTAATAAAGCTCTCGACGGCTTTTTCCTCCGCCTCCGGATCAAGCTTGCGAACGGCTTCCGATTTATCCTCATAAATAGCCTGATAAACTTTTCCCCTGTACATCCATAATTTAGCGCTGCTGCTGGTGTTTTCATGAACCGAAGCGAGGTCAGCCGCTGTTTTAGCCTTATCAAGCTCTTTGTTCTTTAAATAGTTGATCGTGTTTTGTACCTGGTTGCTTTGTGCATTTACTGCAAGAGCGCCGGCAATTAACACGCCTGTAAGAAAAGTTCTCATTTGTTTTTTTTAAAATTTCACTTCGGTTTACAATTACTGTTCCATGTTTTAAGAGTAGTTTTGGCTCCGCTCAACTACCTGCGCCCCCTTCTAATCTACACTGATCTTTTTCAGCTTTACCTTGTTCAGTATGTCCTTATTTGCATTGTCCTTGCTGGCTTTTTCCAGTTGCGTTTCAATCATACCCTTATCACCGGCAATAACAGTGGTCAGTTTATTCATATCAAAATATTTTTTGATCTGGGCATTGACTTCTTCTTTGGTGATACTCTTCAAGATCTGATTCTGCTTAGCGGTAAAATCTTTATCCAGGTTATACCGTGCAATATTGGAAAGGAAGGATGCTTTCTGGTAAGGAGCTTCATACTTCAGGGCCTCCTCATTCAGAAGAGAATTCTTTGTGAACTCCAGCTCCTTATCGGTAATGCCGTTTTCCTGGTAACTCCTGAACTCCTTGCTGATCTCAGCAAGTGATGCAGCTGTTGCGTGACGCTTTACGGATGAACTGATCAGAAATTCGCCATTATACTTATTACCCGTAAAGGATGAGCGGATCCCGTATGTATAGCCTTTATCCTCGCGCAGGTTGAGGTTAAGACGGCTGTTGAAATTTCCACCGAAAATAAAATTAGCGATCCTGTTCTTATAAAAATCTCCAGTTGCATCATATTTAATTGAAGGATATCCCATCATGATCACGGATGAAGGCGCTGCTGTTTTATTGTAGATAAAAAATTGTGGTTCAGTAGAAGCCACTGGCTCCGCAGGAGGATTTATCTTTACTACTTTAGGCGACCATTTCTCAAGGAAAGCAAGCTTAGGCGCAATTTCCTTTTCTTCAACATCCCCTACAATAACCAGGTTCGTCACAGAAGGTGAATAATAGTTTGTATAATAGTCCTTCAGATCCTGCAATTCGATGTTATCAACTGACTTAAGCGAAGGCTGTAATCCCATTACTGTATTTCCATATAAGGCCAGGTTAAAGGCCTTTTCAGCCATTACATTACCACTGGTGGCATCATTCTTTATTCCTTCCTTATACTGTTTTTTTGCGAGTTTAAAGTCCTCATCCCTGAAACCAGGGTTCAATAGCTTTTCCTCGAGCAACTTCAGAGTTGCATCAAGATTCCTCTTCAGGCACTGAACATTTACAATAGTAGAAGTTTTATTAGCATTAAAAGTAATAGAGCTTCCCAGCTTGTCCATTTCCGCGCTGATCTGCTCGGTCGTATAATTTTTTGTGCCTTCGTTCATCAGGCTGGCCGTCATTTCTGCGATCCCTAATTTTTTCACCTGGTCAGCTGAAAGTACAAGACTTCCTCCCTCCATCGTCAGTACCATGGTGATCTCAGGACTTTCCGTGTTTTTCGTTCCGATCATGCTGATGCCATTCTTGGTTTTATACGAGAAATAATCCGGGATTTTCACGGGTTTCACTGAACCGGCAACCGGCCTTGCTGCGCGGTCGAATTTATCAGGATTTGGCGTATAACTCAGGTTTGCATATTCAGGATCCGGAGGGAAATTTTCACCTGCGTAAGGGTTCACGCTCTTTACAGAATCCTTAGGATTAAAGATAGGGTATGTGTTCAATACAGCTGCACCGGCTCCTTTAATGTATTTATTGAATACGCGGGCGATATCGTCTTTTGTCACCTTATTATAACGATCGATCTCGTCGCTGATAGTGAACGATTTTCCAAGCAGTCTTTCCCATTCAGAAATGGTTGAGCCTTTTCCAAAAACGCTGGAGAGGCTACCGTATTGACCGCTTTCTATTTCAGCTTTTGCACGCTGAAGCGCCTCATCTGTTATTCCTGACTTTTCAAATTCATCAATTGTTCCTTTTACTTTCGCATCAATATCGCTAAACAGTTTTTCCAGGTTAAAATCTTCAGGTGGATAACAGAAGAAAGAAAGGGAAAATTCTCCTGCCAACTCACTTGACTGGTGATTCACATTGGCGCTGATGGCCAGTTTGCTTTTTACAAAGTTCTTATAGAATATGGAATTGTTCCCGCTTCCCATCATCAGGCCCAATAGGTCCAGAGCGGGCTCATCGCGGTGATACTGGGGAACTGTAGGATAAACACGAAGGTTAAGCGGAAAATAAGTCCTGTCCTTATAAGCTACATATTTATCGGTCGGAATGGTGAAGGAGGGTACTTTCATTTTCTTTACTTCCGGACATGATTTAATGTTCCCGAAATACTTATCCACCATTGCCAGCGCTTCCGCCGGAGTAAAATCTCCCGATATGGTTAAGATCGCGTTGTTCGGCCCATACCAGCGCAGAAAAAAGTTCTTCACGTCCTGGAGGGTCGCACGGTTGAGATCATCCACATAACCGATCACAGGCCAGCTGTACGGATGCCTGTCCGGATAAAGCGCTTTGTTGATCTCCTCCACAAAGGCCATAGCATAAGGTTGGTTCTCTATATTCTGCGATTTCTCGTTTTTAACCGCATCGCGTTGATTTTCGAATTTTTTGGAAGTTAGTGAATCGAGCAGGAAACCCATGCGATCCGATTCGAGCCACAAAGCCATTTCCAGGTAATTGGAAGGGATTGTTTCAAAATAAACGGTACGATCGCGCGTAGTGTTTCCATTCATGTTTCCACCAGCCGTGGATACCATTTTAAAATGTTCTTCGTCTGCCACGTGTTTGGAACCCTGGAACATCATGTGCTCAAAAAAGTGAGCAAAGCCAGATTTTCCGATGCTTTCACGATCCGAACCTACTTTGTAGGTAACCAGTACGTTCACTACCGGGTCAGAGTGATCCTCATGAAGAAGAATGGTTAGACCATTGGGCAATTTCCACCTTTCGTAAGGAATTACCACTTTATCCGTTTTTGCCTCTACTTTTTCGATCAGCTGGGGCTGTGCAATACTAACTCCGAGGCTTAATAAACTTAAGAAGCCGGAAACGATTAATTTTTTTGACATGTTGATTAAATTGAGCCGCTAAATTAATTTATTTATTCAGGAAAGCCACACCACTATTAACTGTTATTATCCGTTGGTGTATTTTCTGGCGAAGGCAGGTCCGGATTTTGGACCTCATTAATGATCTCGTCCTCGTCTTCATGATCGACCTTGGTGACTGCGGCAATCTCATCGTTATCCTGAATATTGATCAGTCGAACCCCTTGTGTAGCACGACCCATAACCCTCAGAGCTGAAATATTGAGACGGATGGTTATACCGTTTTTGGTAATGATCATCAGGTCATTCGCATCGGTAACCGACTTAATGGCTACCAGGTTACCCGTTTTTTCGGTGATATTGATGGTTTTAACGCCTTTTCCTCCCCTGTTGGTCACACGGTACTCATCAATCTCGGAACGCTTGCCATAACCTTTTTCGGATACCACCAGGACGTTTGCCTGAAGGTCGTCGATACAGATCATCCCGATTACCTCATTTTTATCGCCTTCCTCATCATTCAGGTCGATACCGATAACGCCGGAAGCATTTCTTCCCATCGGACGAACTTTTTCCTCATTGAAGCGGCATACTTTGCCTAATTTGGTAGCAAGCATGATCTCATTCTTGCCGTTGGTCATGGCGGCTTCTAAAAGCACATCACCTTCGCGAATGGTAATGGCATTTATTCCATTGGCCCTTGGACGTGAATACGCCTCGAGGGTAGTTTTCTTAATAATTCCTTCTTTCGTACAAAGGATAATGAAATTATTATTAATGTATTCTTCTTCGGAAAGGCTCTTCACATTAATGAAGGCTTTTACTTTGTCATCTGTCGGAATATTCAGAAGATTCTGAATTGCGCGTCCCTTACTGGTCTTATTTCCTTCGGGAACCTCAAATGCCCGCAGCCAGAATACCTGGCCTTTTTCAGTAAACAATAACAGGTAAGCATGAGTAGATGCTATGAACATGTGTTCGATAAAATCTTCATCGCGTGTGGCCGAGCCCTTTGATCCTTTTCCTCCCCGGTTTTGCGACTTGTATTCATTAAGACTGGTACGCTTGATATACCCCATGTGGGAAATGGTGATCACTACATCCTCGTCCGCGATCATGTCTTCCATGCGGAAATCATCGCCTGCATAAACGATGTCGGTTTTACGGCCATCGCCGTATTTTTCCTTTATTTCCAGAATCTCATCCTTAATGATGGTCATCCTTAATGGCTCATTGTCCAGGATGCTTCTCAGGTAAGTGATGTGCTTCATCAGTTCTGTATATTCGTCTTTCAGCTTGTCGCGCTCAAGTCCGGTAAGCGCACGTAAACGCATATCAAGGATTGCACGGCTCTGGATCTCGCTCAGACTGAATTTCGACATCAGTTCCTCGCGGGCGCTGTCCGGAGAAGCCGACTCACGGATGATCCGGATAACTTCATCCAGGTGATCGATTGCGATTAATAAGCCTTCTAAAATGTGTGCGCGTTTTTCCGCCTGTGCCAGCTCATATTTGGTACGCCGAACTACCACATCGTGACGGTGCTCGATAAAATACTGGATCTGATCTTTCAGGTTCAGCATCATCGGCCGGCCTTTCACAAGGGCGATGTTGTTTACAGAGAAAGAAGTTTGAAGAGAGGTGTATTTATACAGATTATTCAGTACTACATTGGAGATGGCATCACGTTTCAATTCATATACGATTCGCATACCATCGCGGTCGCTTTCATCCCTGATCTCAGAAATACCTTCCAGCTTTTTTTCATTGACAAGATCAGCTGTTTTCTTGATCATTTCCGCTTTGTTCAGCTGGTAAGGAATTTCATTAACAATGATCCTTTCCCTGTCCTTATAGTTCTCAATATTTGCTTTAGCCCGAAGAACAATTCTTCCTCTTCCTGTTTCAAAAGCTTCCTTTACACCTGAGAAACCGTATATTGTTCCTCCTGTGGGAAAATCGGGAGCTTTAACGAACTGCATCAGTCCGGCAATATCAATTTCACGATTGTCGATGTAAGCGATACAGGCATCACAGATTTCAGAAAGGTTATGCGGCGCCATATTGGTGGCCATACCCACGGCAATTCCGGAAGCTCCGTTAACAAGGAGATTAGGAATGCGAGTTGGCATTACAGTAGGTTCGGTAAGGGAATCATCAAAGTTTGCACGGAAATCAACAGTGTCCTTATCAATGTCCGCAATGATCTCTTCAGCTATTTTACGAAGTCTTGCTTCGGTATAACGCATTGCGGCAGGCGGATCACCGTCCATGGAACCGTAATTTCCCTGTCCGTCAACCAAAGGATAACGCAGGCTCCAGTCCTGTGCCATACGCACCATTGTATCGTACACGGAAGCATCACCATGCGGATGGTATTTTCCTAATACTTCCCCAACGATACGGGCAGATTTTTTATAGGGCCTGTTCGAGAGCACTCCAAGTTCAAGCATTCCATATAGCACACGGCGGTGAACAGGTTTTAAACCGTCGCGCACATCCGGTAAAGCGCGCGATACAATAACGGACATCGAATAATCGATGTACGCTGTCTTCATTTCGTCTTCAATGTTAATTGGAATGATTTTTTCTCCGTCTGCCATATTTTGTTAATTTACTTTTGTTTTTTGACTTATACTTTGCCGGTTTCCTGCTATTTTGACAGTGATTTTTCCGGCATATTTTTTCCTGAAAATTCTTCTGTTTTCCTTAATCGTTAGGAAGGTCGAAGATACCGAAAAAACTACACATTTGACCCTTATTTATTAACATTTTCATTGTTGAAAAAAACACTTAACATAGATTATCTACCACTTATTAAATAGTACTTTTGAAACTGGCATTAATTGTGTAAATTAGTAGCACGAATTAAACTAAAAACAGATCTATGGAAGCTAAATTTTCGCCCCGGGTTAAAGATGTGATAACATACAGCCGTGAGGAAGCCTTGCGATTGGGGCATGATTATATTGGTCCTGAACATTTATTGTTGGGAATGATACGTGATGGTGATGGAATGGGAATAAAACTACTCAAAAAGATGAATGTAAACCTTCCTGAATTACGTAAACACATTGAGCAGTCAATTGCAGTTGCAGCCCGTAAAGTAAATAACCTTGCAAATATTCCGTTACTTAAACAAGCTGAAAAAGCACTAAAGCTTACTTATCTTGAAGCAAAAACATTTAAGGCAAATGAGATTGGCACTGAGCATTTACTACTTTGTATTCTTAAGGATGAAGATAACGTTGCAACCAAATCATTGCAGCGTTTTAATGTGAATTATGATTCTACCCGCGCCGAGCTGGAAGAGTACATCAAAAATCCTAACGATGACATCCGCATGGAAGGTCCTACTTCTGATGATGATGATGCAGATGACAGCAGTACTTTTGGAGCATCTGCAGGTTCTTCTCAACAGAAAAAGGGAACAGAGAACAAATCAAAAACTCCTGTTCTTGACAATTTC
>JBJMLS010000142.1:0-5616 GCA_045805185.1 Bacteroidia bacterium
GCGGCTCTTCGCGCAAGCATGTTTTTTGTTGTTCTCCTTTTCGAATGTGGCGAAATACCCTGACCTTTCACTATTCAATTATGCGGCGATCACACTTATGGATCCTGTTGTCAGTTATTTTGCCGGTTGCGGAGGCCTGTAAAGATAATTCTTCCGATAAGAGAAGCGGGTCGCACAGGTTTTATTACCTCAGGTATAATATGTCTGCGCAACCCTCACCTGATACTGTATTTATTAATTCTCTTAACAGGAACGTGAGCGATTTTCAGAATATTTTCACTGCTGAATTTAAAGAAGCGGGAAAGCCGGTTTATAAGTTCATCAATAGCGCGCCGCCGGCTGAAAACAGGACAATGTATTATTATACGGAAGACTTCGGGATTATTTACAGCAAGAATATCACCCGTAAAAGTTACAGTAGGCTGCATTCTAATAACGACAGCACTGACAAGGCAATCGGTGAGTATATTGACAGGATCCTGAGCAATCAGAATCTCGTAGCAGCGGGAGAAGAGTACATTGTATTGGGAGATACCATCATTCGTCTTAACGAACCGGAAAATTGTGAATAGGGTTTTGGAAAATGAACTAAGAAAAACTGAACGCTATTTTCTAATCGAGTTCATCCGTTTAAATCCAATCAGCTGATCGTAATAGGTTCCCTGCTGCCTGTGATAAACATAAATTGCGTAGTCGTTCTCCGTTTCCCAATGGTTGCCCTCAACTACTGTTTCATCGGAGGCCGTTTTACCGTCTTCCAGGAAAGCATATTCATAATTGTAATAGCCCTGCTTAAGCAGAAGATTGCATTCGTAGCCCATGCGCTTGTAATTGTAGGTCATCCGGTTTTCCTTGCTCATCCGCCAGTCGCAAAGCTTGCCAAGAATATAAAAGTTACCGTTATTTATCGGGTTGTCATACGGAAAGAAAAAATTCACTACGCAGTAATCCGCCTCAATATCGGAGTTGTCGCGTTCCTGGATCTTTACCAGGTAGCCTCCGTTAATGTCAGGAACCTGGCTGTAACGTTTAAATGTTTTGATCTCATCGGTAAGCAGGTCAACATGATTTACATTGTTTGAATCCTTGTAACTTGCCTTAAGGAACTGGCTGAGGTAACGTATGCTTTTCATGTCAAAATTCCGGAATTCATTTCCCCCGTTAAAAACGTTGGTGCCATCATCATAATCAAAGGTCAGCTCCTTATCCTTTGTAAACATCGGCTTCATTCCGTAAATCGCATTATCCCACCGGTTATTCTGGCATACCACTACTTTCATATCGCTGAAAGGATTGGTCATGTTGTACCCGCTTGTGAACACGCTGAAGTCAACTTCCTGTTTGTTGTAATAGTCGTCGGATCCGGCGGCCTGGTGAACATAGCCCGACACCGTTACTTTGTTCTGGAACACCATAAAGCGTTTGGTCAATACCAGGTTCTCCTTGTCGTTGTCCTGGTATACTTTCATCACATAATTGCCGCTCTTGTTAAACTTCATCGTATTATTCGGGAAAGTCACGGTGTAGTGCGTATACTTCTGAAGCGTGTTAAAAGAAAATGTATAATTGGAAATATTATCTTCAAAAAAACCGGTGAGGTATTCCGCCTGCATGATATCGGTGGGAGCCCAGTTGGCCTCGCAATGGATCAGCGTATAACTGTAGCTTTTGTAGCCTCCTTCCAGGTCGTCAAAGCTGAGCTTCAACTGCTGATTGCTGCTCAGTTCAATGATGGGTGCTGATAATTCCCAGGAAGCCTCATGCAGTTGTATGGTCTTAATATAGTTCTTATAGGTCCAGTCCTGGTAACGGATATAATTGTCATTGACATAGTCGTCCTTGTCGCTCTGCGCCAGGATACCTGATGCAAAAAGAGAAGCAAGAATAAAAAACCAGGATTTCATTAAAATGGAATTAGTTGACCTTTGCCGTAACGCTCGACAGTTATTATGCCAGGATTTCCCTTGTAGTACACATTGCCGCTTCCATAAAGCTTCGCAAAGATCTCGGCGTTGGCATTTATTTTTGCAGTTCCGCTTGAATTAAAATAGATGAAGCAGAATGGCGTATCGAGATTTTCCGCGTTCACAAAGCTTTGACCGGTGCTATGTACCGAATGGTTGAGCGTGCTGCCTGAAACGATCGCATCTCCTGCGCCATGCAAATGCCCGCTCACCGTATTGCAGTTTACCGAAAGAATGATATCGCCGGAGTTTTGAATGTCGTACTCGATCATTCCGCCGTTAATTGTATTTTCGGAATAGAAATTCCCAACGGATTTATTGGTAATATAGCTAAGGGAAGGAGCTTTCACATGAACCTTAATACCGCTTTTTTTGTAGCTGCGCATGAAATCACATTTGTTATCGTTCCTGAGGCGTAGCTCATTTCCCACCACTTCTGCTTTTATGAGCTTAAGCAAATGACTTCCGCCTTCAATTTTAACTTCAAAGGTGGAATCAGGGGATTGAGAAAAGTAAACATCCATTTTATCCTCCATCAGAATTCTATCGAAACCTTTCAGGTCGCGCGTTTCCACACCCGGTTTGCCGGTGCCTTTAAAGCAATCGCAGAGGTTCTCTTTTTTGCAGGAAGAGAATAGCAGTGCAAGTACAGGTAGGTAAAGGATCAGTTTCATTTTTTCTTTTTAAGCGGTATCCGGTATCCTGCACCAAACTCGAAAAAGCTGGCTACCGCCCAGTGCGTCTTTAACGAAAAGTTAAGGATAATATTATTCTTCAGGTAATGCCGCACGCCGATGCGGTGAAAAAAGAGTCCATCGCCGAGGTAGGGCGTTTTCAGGTAATAGCCAAATTCAACCGGGAAAACTGTTCTGCCCACATTGTAGCAATAGCTAAACTTTGCGCCTACCTGAATGTATCTGGCAGGATTGCTGTAGCGCACCGAATCTTCACGATAGATCTCTTCCGCTACCGCGCCCAGGTAATAAAGATCGAGCCCGCCGCCAAATTTGTGCGTATTGCGACGGTTATAATAGTAACCCAATGTATAGGTCTCCGCTGCATATTTCGCTCCGCCGGGAGGCTCTACTTCATTGAAGCCGATAGCGGCAAGCGCATAGATCTCATGACGGCTCGGGGCGCAACTGGAAGAATCGGAGCAAATGACAGGGGCGATTTCTTTTTTACTTCTGAATTTGTAGATAAGTCCGCTATTAAGCGTAAGCATATTTATGCCGAGGTTAGGCGCTTTGTACTTGCCGTTGGAAGCGTGCGAGAAATTCAGTCCGGCTTCCAGGCGCAGACGGTTTGTGATATCAAACTGGTAAAACCATTTAAAATTCACGAAGGCGTTAAAATTAACGCTGATCACATTGTTTTTATGGTTGGCTATAGGATCAAATCTTTTGGTTGCGTAAGCGAGTCCGCTGCTCAGGCGCAGGTAGAGCCGCGAAGGTGATTTTCTCGCTTTAAGCGGGATTTCATAGAACGGCGCAATGGCATACAGACTCCCTAGCTGTTCAGGATTTCCCAGATTATAATAACTGAATGCTATTCCTTTTTCAGGAAAGTTATTTTCATAGTGCCATACCTCATCGCCCTTCGTAGGAAGAACATAATCGATCTCGCCGCCGTATATATGGCCCTTGATCAGGTGACCCATACTGTTTCTGTGCTGCATGATATATCCGTAATTAGCGCTGGTTCGCATATAATAGGAATAGGGATTGTCCGCTTGGGAGTAAACGCTGGTATAGACCAGGCAAAAGAATAGTAATGCTGTTAATACCCGCATGGTTGGCCGGCAAATATACGATAAAATGAATTAAAGAAAGATCTCGCTGGGAATTTTAGGAACTCTTGAGGGATTAAGAATGCTTTGTTCATTGAACAGTCCCCTTTTTTTCATTCAGCTCAGCCTTCAGTAAGGTCAATTCCTGCGCTAGCTCTCTTATTTGCCGGTGCTGCCTTGAGCTGACGACGGACAAATGAACGAGGAATACGATAATTGCGAAGATCGCTCCTAAGAATATCAGGGCGGGAGCATAAAAGATCCCGAGGAATGTTGCAATTAAGTCAAGGCCGTTTCGCCAGAATGCGAAAACGAGGAACACGCAGGTGCAGACGATCCAGGTAATTGAATATTCTTCGCGAAGGCGTCCCTTAAGGATCAGGCGAAAAATGAAAAGCATAAAGAGGATCGAGCCAATAATGCTGACGATCTGAATTTTAAAGGGGATCACGTTTTCCATAAAATTTGAGTCTTAGGTATAGGAATATAACGGCAAGGCTGACCTTGGCCATGTAATAAATGCTTTTGTAGGAGTGAATGGATGAACTTCCGCCTTGTCTCTCGCGCATCTCTACCGGAACTTCTGTTATCCGCAACCTGTTCATCGCATATAGGATCAGGGCTTCTGGTTCCGGATACTCATCGGGATAATAATCACAGGCCACACTCAGCGCTTGTTTGTTGAGCGCCCTGAAGCCGGAAGTAGTATCGCTGATAATTAATCCCGTAAGTATTTTGTTAAGGCCTTTAAAATAAGCAATGCCTGATCTTCTCAGGTAGGTAGACTGATAACCTTTATTCCTGATGAAACGCGATCCGATCGTTACATCGGAATTTCCAGCCAGGATGGGAGCGATCAAATCCGGAATTTCATGAACAGGATGCTGGCCGTCGCCGTCCAGTTGAATAGCAATATCGAAGTTATGACCAAGGGCATATTTGAATCCTGTATGCACTGTTCCTCCGATCCCAAGGTTTACCGGAAGATCAAGATAAATTACTCCCGATCGTTGAAGGATCTCCAGCGTATGATCGGTAGAGCAGTCATTTACCGCGATGGGCACAAGTTGGTATTCATCAGCAGGCTTGAGTTGATAAATCTCTTCCAGCACTTTAGCAATTGAAGCGCTTTCATTATAACAGGGAATAATTATGGCAATTTTCAACATGAATGCTGGCAGTTTCTAAGTATCGATCCCATTTTTAGCTTTGTCATAGTCCGGATGAACATAAAGTGTTTTTAAATATTCGTATTCACTATCCGGGATCCTGATTCTCCAGAAAACGTATTTATATGCGGGCCATGTCATACTATCGAAGTGGATCTTATTGACGCGGTAAAGATAGGCTGACTTAATATTATGAAGTAAAAGAAAGATCAGTAAAAAAGAAGCGGCATAGCGGAGCTGCGGTTTTACCCGGATATTTCCGAAAAAACCGCAAAAACCTATTGCGAGGAGCGGATAGATCTCGATCATGGAGCGTGCCCCGAAGCCGCCGCCGAACCACCAGGTCCACCAGCTGCTGTTCAGGTAAACGAATAAAACGATTAGCAGCAAGCTTGCCAGGAAGAACTGGTTCTTTTTCCTGTTTCCTAAGAATAGTCCGGCCACTGCAATAAGCAATAGCGGAGAATAGATGAACCAGCCTTTGCGGAGGGCGAAAGGATATTCCAGTAGATGCGGCCGGGTATAAAAGAATTGTTCGCCCACATAAGAGAAGTAAAGCCAGTGTCCTGTAGCATATTTCCAGTAGAACAATTGCGGTGACAGGGTAATCAGCGTGGCAAGAGCCATCATGAAAAGATGCGTATAATGTTTCCTGAACAGCCTTAAATTTTCAAAAAAAGATCTCATTCCGTTA
>JBJMLS010000143.1:0-8655 GCA_045805185.1 Bacteroidia bacterium
AGCAACAAGCAATATCTCCCGATCAAAGAAAAAACTTTTTTAGCCCTTTCTTCCTCCGCTCCTGTATTAAGCAATGAACTGATCAGTGTAATCGATGAAAAGCAGGGTGAAATTGTATTTCCAATAGTAATGGGAAGCGCTCTTCCTTATTTCAGTAAAGGCGTGGTGAAGATGGAAAACACTTTCTACAATTTTGAAGGAAATACTTCAGATCCCGCCATCCCGAAAAATACAAAAGACATAGTCGGGCTCGCCTGCCAGTTCCTCAATGCACCGTACCTGTGGGGCGGGAGAAGTATCATGGGAATTGATTGTTCGGGTTTTACCCAGCTTGTTTATAAACTAAACGGTTACAAATTGCCACGCGACGCCTATCAGCAGGCTGAATTGGGAACCCCGCTCAGTTTTGTGGAAGAGGCGGAAGCAGGCGACCTTGCTTTCTTTGATAATGAAGAAGGCAGGATCACTCATGTAGGCATTGTGCTGAGTGATCAGCGGATCATTCATGCATCGGGAAAGGTACGGATCGATAAATTCGATCACTACGGGATCTTTCATTCCGACCGCAGGAAATATTCTCACTTATTGCGGGTGATCAAACGATTCGCTTAATATTTCTTTTTGTAAGTTTCTTTTCATTTATGAGGTAGATTTCTTTACCGGGAGTTTAAAATGTTCTATTTTAGCTCTCCTGAAATACTAACAAAACGAATAACCTAAACCATCAAAATGAAAAAGATCTATTCTCTTATTGCGGCCGGACTCATCCTTCTTATGGCAGCTAAAACACAAGCGCAGGTTTCTGCCTATACCTTTAATACTGTTCCTGGAATATATACGCCGCTGACAGGTGGAACAATATGGATGAGTGGGGCGAGCCTCAACACTGATTCCGTAATTCCCAATATTTCCATTGGCTTTCCTTTTATCTACGACAGGGCTACTTATACCACGGTGGGACTTTCCAATAACGGCTGGATCTGGTTCGGGGAAGCGAACACAGGTCACCGCCAGGGGTGGAACATCCGTAACGACGGGGCAAAAGGCAGCTATAATATCATTGCTTCCACAACAAATATTGTAAGCGGCGCCATCTCCGGTTTCGGGGTAAACCTGAATGCGTTGGCAACTCCTGCAACTTCGGAGATCCGTTATGATGTCATCGGTACAGCGCCGAGCCGCTCCTTTGTTGTTCAGTATACTGATCTTCGTTCTTCCGTTACAGATGCGAATATGAAAGTTTCTTTCCAGATCGTATTGAATGAAGGTACAAACGCGGTTGGGATCATTTATGGTGCATGCGCCGCAGCAACTTCTGTTCGTACCGGCAGCGTGGGCTTAAAAGGAGGAAACAATACTGATGTGAGCAACCGTTCTGTTACCGGCGGTGGAAACTGGGCAACTTCAACAGCCGGTGCGACCAGCGCCTCAACCTGTTCTTTCGGAACTACAGGAACAACCATACCGACATCCGGACTTACTTACTTGTGGCAACCTGGACCGGCGCTTCCTGCGGCAGCGTATTCCGCTATTGGCGTACTGCACGATTTTGACGCGGCATGGATAAACAGTGCAAATAACCAGGATGTTCCTTCCAATAACTGGAGGTCCTGGACTTCTTCCGGCGATAATTCCTGGAGACAAAGTTCACAAACAACCGCGGTTAGTAAATGGACATCAACAGGAGGTACAACCGCGTCCTATACCGGAACCTATGCGCGCTTTCACTCATCGGATGCGCGGGTCAACCAGGTAGGTTATATGGATCTGTATATCGATCTGTCCACATCTCCGCTGAGCAAAGTGCTTGATTTTTATTATATCAATGAAACAGGCGCTGACTCGATGAAAATATTATTCTCTTCCGATTCAGGAGCTACTTTTTCGCAGGTAGGCGCCTATCGTAACTCGGTTTTATGGTCCAAAAAAACGATCAACCTCGGAATGATAACTTCTCCTAAAGCGATTGTTCGTTTTACCGCTAAAGGTGATTTTGCGAATGATGATATCGGAGTCGACAGTGTATTAATTTCTGCTGTATCCTGCATTACGCCTCCGGTTGGAGGAACAGCTACAGGGCCCTCATCAGCGGTGGCGGGTCAGAATGCGAATTTTAGTTTAACAGGAAATACAGGAAGCATTCAATGGCAGATTGCGGCAAACCCGGCCGGACCTTATTCCGATATTGCAGGAGCGACCAATGCAACTCAGAATATTCTTTTCACTCTGCCGGGAATCTATTATTACCAGGTTCAGTCGCTCTCAGCGGGTTGCCCAAACGATTCTTCCAACGCGGTAATGGTCAACGTTGCAAAAATAAGCGGAGATGATGCCTGCAGCGCATTAATGTTAGCTACGGGAGCAAACGGTCCTTACACGACTACTTATGCAACAGTTGAAGCCGGAGAGCCAGCGCCACCTTTAACAGGAACTGTGGGTTCACAGACCGGATGGTTCGATGTTACGCTGAACAATACGATCTGGTTCAAATATGTGGTTCCCGCTTCAGGAAGGATCAGTTTGCAGGCTGACGGAACAGACGCACAGATCGCGATCTGGAAAGTGGCTTCCTGCGATTCTATTTTCTCTTCAACAGGAAGAACATTAGTCGCGGCGAATGACGATTCTTCCAACACCGTGTATTCTTCGTACATCAAGCCATTAAATTGCTTAACTCCCGGCGATACGCTCTATATTCAGCTGGATGTGTTTGACCAGGCTTCAAATGGTAATTATACAGTTATTGTAAACGATCTTGGTCCTGCCAACCCTTCTTTCACAATAGCGGATACAACGCTTTGTTTCCCTTATACAGGAGCGCCATTGACACTTTCTCCCGCAGTAGCTGGAGGAATTTTCAGCGGGAACAATGTAACGGGCTCTTCCTATACTCCTGCAGGACTTGCTACAGATACGATCACCTATACTTTATTTGGTTGTCATAGCTGGAGCCAATTGGTTTATGTAAATGCTGTACCGGCAACTCCAACGATTACACCTGCAGGACCTGTAACAGCCTGTATGTTTAGCAATGTAATGCTTCAGTCGGACGCGCCTGCAGGGAACACCTGGTCGGATACGCAGACCTCGCAAAACATTAATGCCGGAACTTCGGGAACTTATTATACAATCGTTACATTGAACGGATGTGCTTCCGATACTTCCAATATGGTTGTTGTTACATTTGATTCAGTTGCTGTTGTCACAAGTGCAAGTTCCGTAACAATTAACTCAGGCGATAGCATAAATTACCTGATCACTTCCAGTCCGATGGGCGCTGCAACATACAGCTGGACCTCTACCGTAACTTCAGGCTCCGTAAGCGGGAACTCAGCCAGTGGAACTTCAGATACGCTTACTGACGTATTGACCAACACGGGTGCGGGAACGGCTACGGTTGATTATGTGATCACGCCCACCAGTGCACAGGGATGTAGCGGATTACCGTTTACAGTTACGGTTACGATCAATCAGCCTGTAGGTATCGCAGGATCTTCCTTTGATAAGAATGTAAGCCTTTATCCAAACCCGGTGACAAATGCATTGACGGTCGCAGTAAATGATGTGGCAGAAAATCTTGTCCTAAAATTGATGAGCATGAACGGGCAGGAAACTGTGTATTTCAAAAGCCTCAGCAATTTCAATGGTAAATACCAGGAGACGATCGACCTTGCTCAATTACCTGCCGGTGTATACCTGCTGAAAGTGATCAGTAATGGAAATGTAAGCGTGAAGAGGATTGTGAAGCAGTAATTATAAATACACGATTAAAAAACAGGCCCGGGGTTTAAACTCCGGGCTTTGTTATTCATATTTGTTTTACTGAAACGCATTCACCCGGTTCTTCCATTCTTCAGGTACAGCGATCGTTTCAGTCGTTACCGTATTCACGCAAACAATTGTACTCGTAGCTTCGCAGCAAACAAGTTCTTCATTTCCTTTTTTCTTCACGAGGTAATTACTGATGTCGAAGCTTTTGTTTCCGAAGCGGATAATTTTTGTGTAAGCATAGGTTTCGTCTCCCAGCATTACCGGAACTTTATATTCAATGGTGGTTTTGGCAATGATCAGCCCGATCTTCAGGCGCTCAAGACTGTCAGCGATCACGTCTTTAAAATAGCTCATCCGTGCGGTTTCAAAATACGACATGAAGACCGCGTTGTTCACGTGGCCCAGGAGGTCCATATCGGCAAACCTGAGCTGGATCTTTGTGCAATGCCTGAAATCCCTTTCCATAAAATGAAATTAAGTGGCTGGTAATACCTTTGCCTTACATTCCCCGAAACCGATCCGTACGCCGTTCTTAGAACAATATCCCTTCATAATGACGGTATCATTATCATTAATGAATTTGCGCTCTGAGCCGTCTTTTAATTTCAAGGGCTTGGTGCCGCGCCAGCTAAGCTCCATCATGGATCCGTATTCATGAGGCTGGGGACCGCTGATCGTTCCGGAAGCCATCACGTCGCCTATATTCAGGTTACACCCGTTAACGGTATGGTGGGCGAGCTGCTGCTCCATGGTCCAGTACATGTATTTGTAATTGCTGTCGCACACCTTTGAAGGTTCAGAACCTTCGGGTTGAATGTACACCTCAAGGTTGATGTCGATGTTCTTCTCGCCTTTGTATTCCAGGTAAGGAAGAACCTTTGGATCCTGCTCATATCCTTTTACCCGGAAAGGCTCAAGGGCCTCAAGCGTAACGATCCAGGGAGAAACAGTGGATGCAAAATTCTTGGCAAGGAAGGGTCCAAGCGGAACATATTCCCAGGTTTGTATATCACGCGCGCTCCAGTCGTTGAACAACAACATTCCGAAAATATGATCATCCGCATGCGCCGTTGAAACGCTTTCACCCAATTGCGTTGATCTACCAATGACGAATGCAGTTTCCAGTTCGAAGTCAAGTAATTTGCTAGGGCCGAATACCGGTAGTTCCGCATCCGCTGGTTTGCTTTGTCCTTTGGGCCGGTGGAAATTATTTCCCGAAACACAAATGGAACTTGCCCTTCCGTGATAGCCCACCGGTAAGTGCTTCCAGTTCGGCATGAGGGCATTTTTAGGATCGCGGATCATGGTGCCAATATTAGTGGCGTGATCGATACTGGAATAAAAATCCGTATAGTCGCCGATCTTTACTGGCAAGAGCAGCTCTACTTTATTAATTGGCTTAAATATTTTTTCATGCTGATCAGTTTTTTCTTGAAGCTCATCATTTTCCTTATTCAGCAGCTCAGAGATCCGTTCACGAAGTCCGTTGGTTTTTTCCTTGCCCAGCGCTATCAGATGGTTCATGGTGCTGCAATCGAAAAGTGTGGCGCCTATTCCCAATTGACTGAAATAACCCAGTTCTGCCAATGCATAGAGATCAATGATCTCATCACCGATCGCCGAGCAGATGCGATGTTTTACCTGCGCATCGCTGTACACGCCAAAAGGAATATTCTGAATAGGGAAATCCGAATTTACAGCCACATTGATCCAGGATTTCAGTAAGGGATTATTTGCTTTTATTTCCATTTGCGCTTTATTATTTTACCCGCTTGCCAGTTTTATCTGCCACTGGTAAGGAATAGGTTTGTTTAGTTCTTTTGTCTGCTAACTTTGCGGTAAAATTAGCAATTTACTTAACAGCGTTTTAACCCGGGGGACATGAAATATTTTTATTTTTCCGTTCTACTGTTTTTGTTCTGCTTTTCAGCGACTGCGCAGGAATTGAAAAAAGTGAGCGCCTTACGAATTACTGCTTCTCCCAAAATTGACGGTCAACTGAATGATTCCTGCTGGATCAACGCGGAAATCGCTGATGGATTTATTCAGCGCGACCTTCATCCCGGCCTTCCAGGTGAACAAAGATCAGAAATAAAGGTCTGTTACGATGATGGAGCCATATACATCGGCGCGCAGTTGTACGATACTTCTCCCGACAGTATTCTGAGGGAATTAAGCACGCGCGACAACGAAGCCAATGCCGATCTCTTCGGTGTTTTTTTCGATACCTATAATGACGATATCAACGCTTACGGTTTTTTTGTGACCGCTGCCGGTACACAGATCGATGCTCGCTACAGCAGCGAGGGACAGGATTTCGACTGGAACGCGGTTTGGATGAGCTCTGTGAAGATCAATGAAAAAGGCTGGGTAATTGAAATGCGGATCCCGTATTCCGCTTTGCGCTTTACTGAAAAAGAGGAACAGGCCTGGGGCTTTAATGTGATCCGTAAGATCCGCAGGTTAAGGGAAAATTCTTTCTGGAACCCGGTGGATCCTAAAATAAATGCCCTGGTGCGGCAGTTCGGCGACCTGGGCGGGCTCAAAGATTTAAAGCCTCCTGTCCGCTTATCTTTCAGCCCTTACGTTGCCGGGATACTTAACCATTATCCCTACGATCAGCCTGGGGTAAAAAATCTCACCTATAGCTTGAGCGGTGGAATGGATGTGAAATACGGCGTATCCGATGCGTTTACGCTGGACATGACGCTGATCCCTGACTTTAGCCAGGTGCAATCGGACAACCAGGTGCTGAACTTATCTCCCTTCGAAGTACAGTTCCAGGAAAGAAGACCCTTCTTTACAGAGGGAACCGAACTCTTTAACAAGGGAGGATTATTTTATTCGCGCAGGGTAGGAGGTTTACCCATCGGTTACTACAAGGTTGGGGCTCAGCTAAAGGATGGAGAAGTTATTCTTAAAAATCCCTCACAAACCCGCCTTCTCAATGCAACCAAGCTCTCCGGCCGCACCAATAAAAAGCTGGGAATTGGGATCTTCAATGCAGTCTCAGCAAATACGTACGCCACTGTGCAGGATACTGCATCAGGGAACATCCGAAAAGTGCTGACCTCGCCGATCAGCAATTACAACATTGCTGTTTTTGACCAGGTTCTTAAAAACAATTCTTTCATTACCCTGATCAATACAAATGTTACTCGGGAAGGCCATTATTACGATGCCAATGTTACGGGTCTTGGCTATCGGTTCAATACCAGGGACAACAAATACAGTATAGGAGGTTTTAATGCACTGAGCCAGCGTTTTTTTCCGGACAGCAGCAAGCCTGAAACAGGTTATACCTCACGCATAGATTTTGGTAAAGTAGGAGGAAACTTCAAATGGAACCTGAATGGCTCAATGAACTCGGATAAGTATAACATTAACGACCTGGGAATAATTTTCATGAACAACAATATAGAAACCGGGCTCTCGCTGGATTACAATATTTATAAGCCCTTTTGGAAACTGAATAATATCTATAACAATATTTATTTTTCCTACCAGCGCATGTTCAATCCTTCGGCCTTCTGGAATTTTGGTATTTATGGAAATTCAATTACTACCTTCACGAAAAAATTTCTCACCGCGGGAATTAATTACGGCATAGAGCCGGTGATCACTTACGATTACTATGAACCCCGCATTGGCGGAGGAAGATTTTACACTTACCCTAAAAATTATTCCGTAGGCGGTTTCATTTCGAGCGATTACCGCAAGCCTTTCGCGCTTGATATCAGTACCAATTACAGAACATTTGAAGAGAATAAAAGAATGTATACGAATGTGAGCATATCGCCGCGCTACAGGGTGAACAACAGGCTTTCCTTCGTTTATGAAGCCTCGCGCAACGAAAAGCTGGATGATATTGGTTTTGTGAATTATGAACCCACAACGGATACAGTGACTTTCGGGAGGCGTGATGTGGAAACCGTCACCAATACATTTTCTTCTATTTATAAATTCACGAACAGGATGTCGCTCTCTTTCAGGATGCGGCACTACTGATCGAAGGCCCGTTACCACAAGTATTACCAGTGGGGCAGCGACGGATACCTGAATGCTTACGCGTATCAGAACAATCACGATGTGAATTTCAACGCCTTTAACATTGATATGGTGTATTATTGGCAATTCGCCCCGGGAAGCGAACTAAATATTGTGTGGAAAAATGCGGTATTGAAAAGAGAGAGTGGTGTTAATAATGATTATTACGATAATTTCAGGAACTCACTCAATTCACAACAAAATAATACAGTATCTATTAAAGTATTGTATTACTTAGATTACCTAACTTTGAAGCGAACAATTAAAGGAACAAGCTGATGGATTGGAAAGAAGAAAACAACGCCTTAGTAAGGGAATTTACCTTTAAGGATTTTAAACAGGCATTTGCCTTTATGACAAAAGTCGCGGCCCTTGCCGAAGAGCAGCAGCACCATCCGGACTGGAGCAACGTTTACAATAAGGTCAAAATAAAGTTAAACACGCATGACGCCGGTAATAAAGTAACCGAAAAAGATATTAAATTAGCTGAAGCAATCGACAGGCTGGTTTAATAGTATGCGTCAGGTTTCCTTTTCAGTTTTACGATATCATTTCTTTTTTTGCCTTATAATTTTAAGAGCAGGCTTTTCCTTTGGACAAGAGGCTGCAGGTCTCGCGAAAATAAAAACGCAACTGGAGGAATACAAATCCGATGGTGACCTGAAGCAGGCCACTTATAGCTTTTGCGTATTGAATGCCAAAACCGGTAAAGTAGTGAGCGAATACAACAGTTCTATTGCTCTTTCTCCTGCCAGCACAATGAAAGTATTGACAACCGCCGCCGCACTTGGATCATTGGGAACTAATTTCAGGTATGAGACAAAAATTCAGTACACC
>JBJMLS010000144.1:0-3964 GCA_045805185.1 Bacteroidia bacterium
AGGTATTCCTGCAGTTGCGCATCAACTGAGCTCGCGTGATGGTATTCATTCAGGCTCCTCACAATCATCCGGTATAAATAGTTTTTTTCGGAAGCCAGGAATCGTATGAATTTTTCAGCCCTGTGCTTCTTCCGGAATTTTTTGTCCTCATACGATTCCATTGACTCGAGGGCATTGAATAAGCGGATATAATTATTATCCTGACCCGCGCTACTCCTTGAAGCGTACTTTTTAAAATATCCTTTTTCGTTTTTTGAAAGTGATCCGATCAATTCAAAAAGCTCATCATTTTCAGTTATCAAATTACTTGAATATTATTCATTAAAATACTGAACATAAATTAATTAAAATTAATAATTTATTTTCAATTTACTAATATTAACCACTTTTTAATTGCCGCTCAGGCAGCACTGGTCTATTTTTGAATTAGGTTTAAAAACAAATTCAGTGATGAACAAAAACTCAAACAAAAAATGTGACTGTCCCGCCTGTACACAAAACTGGCTGATCTTACTCTCGAGGCCCTGCCTCCGTACGCTTTCCAAAGTGAGCCGACCGGGAAAAACGAACCATTTATCGAAAAGAATTATGCTGGATATTCATACGCTGTATTATTCTTCGTAATCTTAATCTACCAAAATACTATCATGAAACAGTTTTTACCTAAAGGATTGCATGCAAGAAATTTTTTTATTGCGGGCTTTTTTATTTTATTCTGCGGGCTCAAGGCGCAGGAAATGGTTCCCGTTAAATCCGGCTTGGATAAGGAAAAACTTTACGAAAACATGTCAAAGATCCCGGTAAGCTTCAGGCAGAACGTAGGGCAATGGGAAGATAAGATCCTTTACCAGGGCTCATCACCGGGCTGGGGTGCGAATATTTATTTCATGAAGGACCAGATCAGTTTTGGATTCACCAAAGAAGACGAAGAGGAGGAAGAAGAGGAAATGGAAGAGCACCGTCCAAAAATGACAAAAGGAAAAAAAGCGAATGCAAAACAAAAAACCGCGTCTTTTGAAGCCTACAAATTTCTTGTGTGGAACATGCACTTTAAAAATGAAAGTTCGAATGTTCGAATTTCCGCCGAAGGAGTCGAGGACAGCCATACAAATTACCTGGTCGGTGATGTAAGCCGGCACAAGATCAATGTTCCCGATTACCGGATGGTGCATTACAAAGAAGTGTATACCAATATTGATGCGCGTTATTACAGCACAGGCAATAACCTGAAATACGATTTTATTCTGAAGCCGAATTCGCATATTACCGATATTCAGCTGGAATGTGATGGCATAAAGCGCCTGGACATCAATGAACAGGGACAACTCGAGATCACCACCAAATGGGGAAAGCTGCTTGAAGAAATCCCTGAGTCTTACCAGCTGATCAACGGTGAGAAAAAACTGGTGAAGATCAATTACCGCAAAATAGATAAAACAACTTTTGGCTTCGAGATCAAAGATGCTTATGATCCATCGCAGGAGTTGGTCATTGACCCGATCAATCTTTCCTGGAGCACCTTTGTCGGAGGTCCCGGCGACGGTTATATTTCAGATATTGCTGTTGACGCTTCGGGTTGTGTTTACGGAACAGGATGGTACAACACGGTATTTCCAACAACACCGGGAGCCTACCAGCAATTCTTCCAGGGAGGAATGGGTTATGGAGACACTTATGTTTTCAAATTAAGCGCAAACGCTTCTTCCCTTGTCTACTCCACTTACCTCGGAGGAACCCAGGATTATGAACAGGGAGAAGGAATTGCTGTAAATGCGGCCGGACAGGCTTACGTTACGGGATGGACCCAGTCGCCCGACTTCCCGACAACAGCGGGCGCTTATGGGACGACATTTAATTATACGCCGCCAAATCACTACCAGAATATTTTTATTACCAAACTGAATGCAAGCGGTACCGGCCTGGTCTACTCGAATCTGATCGGTGGCATCTACAGCGATTATGCCTACGCGCTGGAATTAAATGCTGCGGGAGAAGTTTTTGTCACAGGCTACTCTACTAACTTTATGCTCGACTTTCCAACGACGCCCGGCGCTTACCAGCCCAGCGCTTCCACAAGCAATGGCGGAGTTTACGTATTAAAATTAAATGCTGCGGGATCAAACCTCGTGTATTCAACTTTTACAGGGAACCCTAGCGGGCGCGGTTACGGCCTTGCAATAGACGGATCAGATAATGCTTACATCACCGGGGGGAATTACGGGAACATGGATGTTTCAGCCGGCGCTTTCCAGGCAGTAGCAAGTCCGATGATTGGCGTTTACCCGGATTGCTTCGTTCAGAAAATAAATTCTACCGGAACTGCATTAAGCTATTCCACCTACCTGGGAGGAAGCAATTCAGATGATATTTATTACGGCGATGGAATTGATGTTGACAATTCCGGAAATGCCTACGTGTTTGGATTCACTCAGTCAAGCGATTTTCCTGTTACGGCGGGTTCTTATGATGTTACCTTCAGCGGAGGTTCAGATCCTTTTCTCACCAAGCTGAACCCAACGGGAACCGCTTTGGTATACTCCACTTTTGTCGGGCAGGACGGACAAGGCGAATCAATTGAAGTGAACGCGGCGGGTGAAGCATTTGTTGCAGGGAATGTAGGTTCGCCGGGATTTACCGCTACCGCTTGCGCATACGACGCTTCACAGAACGGTGGTACGGATTGCTTTATCGGAAAAATAAATGCAGCCGGAACAAATGCTTTATACCTCAGCTATTTTGGCGGAACAGGGAACGATTATGGAAACGGTCCCTTTGGGAAAGTAAAGCTGGTCCTTTGGGGAACCTGCCAGGACGAGTTATTTGTCTGCACTACTTCTCACTCAACCGATTTCCCCACAACAGCGGGCGTAGTGCAGGCATCAAAACTTAACGGCGGCGCCGATCAGCCGGAAGTGTTTCACCTCAAGCCACAGATCACTCCCAACTTTACTTTCACTGTTACTCCCTGTAACAATGTAAACTTTACGGATATTTCCAGCGGGACCTGCATCTGGCAAAGCGGCGCATGGACGCCAACAGCCTGGCAATGGTACTTTGGCGACGGAGGAACTTCAACCGCGCAAAACCCTACGCATACCTACGGCGCGGCAGGAACGTACAACGTAAAATTAGTGGTGAGCTGCCCTAAAGATTCCATCACAATTCCGGTTACTGTAACAAGCAGCGGTCTGGTTTTCTCATTGTCCTCAACACCTGCAGGATGTGCGAGCAATAACGGAACAGCATCCGTGAACGTCACAACCGGTACCGGACCCTTTACTTACACCTGGGCTCCCACAGGAGGAAACGCTTCAACTGCCACAAATCTCGCGGCGGGAAATTATTCTGTGAATGTATCTAATGGAAGCTGCAGCAGCACCGGTACGGTAACAGTTGCTTCTGCCGGCGGTTCCCCTCCTGTTACCTCAGCCATTACAGGAAGCAGTCCTGTGTGTCAGAATCAGACTTCAGTTACTTATTCCGTTACAAATACTGCCGGATCAACTTACAGCTGGACAGTTCCTGCAGGTGCAACGATCACCGCCGGACAAGGAACAAACTCAATTACCATTACCTGGGGAAGCAGCGGCGGAACAGTTAGCGTTACTGAAACCAACGCCTGCGGGACTGGAACAGCAGTAACAACAAGTGTGAGTATGAACAGCCTCCCTTCTACTTCAGCGATCTCAGGACCTACTCCGCTTTGCCCCAATGCTACAGGGACCACCTATTCAGTAACGGCAACAGCTGGCTCTACCTATATGTGGACCGTTCCGGCAGGCGCCGCAATTATTTCAGGGCAGGGAACAAATTCAGTAACGGTAAACTGGACGAACACCGGGGGAAATGTCAGCGTAACCGAAACCAATGGTTGCGGAAGCGCTGCTCCTGTGGTTTTTCCTGTTGTCATGAACAGCGCTGCAGTTACTTCAGCGATCACAGGACCCAATCCGGTTTGTCCGAA
>JBJMLS010000145.1:0-5585 GCA_045805185.1 Bacteroidia bacterium
ATCATTCTTCAGCTCTTCTTCCTGCCCTTTGAAATTTTCGATCAGCGATTTATCCGTAGCGATGGCAATTTCTTTCTGAAGACTGTTAATATCATTCTTCATATCCTCCGCTTCTTTTTTTAAAGCCGGGAGGGTAGACTCGGCTTTCCTGAGTTCCTGTTCTTTCCGGTCAGCTTCGGCTTTAATTGAATTGGCCAGGTCATTGGTGCCGCTTTTCTTTTCACTTATCGCGTCGAGCTCTTTCTGGATGGCTTCCAGCTTCGCTATCGCTTCTTTACTGTTCTTTGTCTTATTGACCTGCTCTAATTGTTTCGCGTATTTTTCCTGTAGTTCGGCTTCCTGCTTTTTAGTGCTTGCATCCAATTCCAGTTGCTTTGCAATATTGTTGGCTGTTACCACTTGATTATTCATTAGGTCCGCTTCTTCTTTCAGGCGGCTGGCTTCTGCCGCAAGCACATCTTTTTTCGCAGGATCAGTTTCCTTGTTCGCCTTTTCCTGGGCAATGGCGGCTTCATTCGTTTTCTGATCGGCCTCTATGTCTTTATTGTTTGCAAAAGTAAAGGCATCGTTTGCATCGCTTTTTAGTTTATCAGATTCTTCTTTCAATTCTTTTGCGTCATCGTAAGCGATCTTGATGATATCTTCATTCTTTAAGTTCTTCGGGTTGCCTGTGGTTTTAGTTTTGACGGTATCAATACCCTGAGATGAGGTACTGGTGTTCGTACCGCTCGTATTATTCTTGACAGGAGGAACATTAGCGAAATCATCGGCGTTCACTTCAAGCTTAGATCTTTCCTCAATAAGATCTATAAACTTGAGGTAAGCATTTTCAGGATCAGTGCTATCATCAAACAAATTTCTGATCACCAGCTTTTCGTTCTCATAGCTTATCGCTTGTTTATAAGGCGAAAGTGTATAAGCCTGTGGTATTGTAATTCCTTCTGATTGAGTCGCGAATCCCGGAGTTTCTACCGTGAATAGAAATTTTCCCCCATTTGGAAGCTGCATGCTGTACTCTCCCTTATCGGTTGCCGCGTATGTCCCTACATCTTCACCGGTCTCGATATTCTTCACTTTGATTTTCGACTGCACACTCTGCGTGGAGTTCGCTTTGATCACATTGCCTTTTATAAAAGCAAAATCCATTGGTCTGCGCTCCGTGTTGATCTTAAACACATCAATATATCCAGTGGGACTGTAGCGTCCCGACGAAAAGAAGGCGTTTTTTTCGAGGGAATCCGTTACAAATAATATATCATCGTCGGGACTATTGATGGGGAAATCGAGATTGACCGGCTCCTTCCATCTTTGTGTTGTTTCGTCGAGTTCAGATTTGAAGAGGTCGTAACCCCCCATGCTATTGTGACCTTTTGAAGCAAAATAAAGTACTTTTCCGTTTGGATGGAGAAAAGGATAATCTTCATCATAAGGAGTATTGATAGGTGATCCCATGTTCTCAGGTTTGCTCCATTCGCCGTTCGGTAACTTCTTTACAATGTAAATATCCTTGCCATTACTGTCGTCTTCACCATAGCTTGCATAGTATAGCTTTTCATTTCCTTTAGGAAGATAAATAATGGATTTGTTGTTTTTCTTTTTATCGATCGGGGTAGTAAAGATGGAGGGCCTTACCAGCAATTTTCCCCCGACATCGTTCAATGAATAACTGCGGAAATAATCAGCTTCCGGCAATCTTTTTTTATCGATCACCACCAGCTCGCTAAGGTTGCTCAATAAACGCTTTCCATTTTTGCAGGTTTGGATTTCATGGTCCACCTGAAGTTTTTTTATCCTGGAGCTGCTGCCAATGGTTTTGTAATCCGAATACAGCTTAATAGCTTCATCGAACCTGAAATTAAGGTGGTAAGCTTTTCCCAGATAAAACTTCGCTTCCTTCTCGCAGTCCTTTATGTTTTTATTGGCAAATTCAAGATACTGAAAACATTTTTTCTTGTCAGGGTCAGTAAAAAGCATGCATACGCCAAGACGGTAATTGTAATTTGGATCTTTTGGATTATTTGAAACAAGCTGGGAATAGAGCTTGTATCCGGTGGCGTATTCTTCATTCTCAAAGGATTTTTCAGCTTGTTTTTTGAGATCATCTTCTGATTTGATCTGTGAAAGAGCGCTGAACTTGCAAAATGTCGAAAGAATAATTAACAGTAGAAAATTAAACCTATTGCCCTTGCGCATAAATCGTATACGTGTTGTCCCGGTGATATATTTACCGTTATTACTCAAATTTAAACAAATTATCCCTCAAATTCATCTTTAAAGCTGCTATTAGATGCTAAGTAAGCCGTTTTTACATAAGGAAAGGGTGCGAACCGGCTCAAATTATAAGCCATTAGTTGTTAATAGCTTTGCGGCAATAAAAAAACCTGTTTTGCGTTGAAAAAGAGTAATTTTACAGGTGATATTTCAAACCGGGTTGAAAAGATCCAATCTCATAGTTTTTTTGCTTATTCTTCTCCTTGCCAGGGCAGAGGCAAGTGTTAATTCTCCTATTGTTCGTTGTGTTTCTGTTGCTGCTAACGGCGATGTTACGCTAAGCTGGGATATCCCCGCGGACCCCCTTGCTGAATTCCAGAGTTACGATGTATATTCTTCATCCGTACTGAACGGTCCTTATACGCTTCAATCCTCAGTTACTACATACCTCAGTTCTTCTTATACCGTAACGGGTGCAGGAGCGAATTCAGCCGCGAAATTTTTCTATGTGCAGACTACTTCCACGGGTCCTGTAACTATGCCGGCAACCGATACATTGAAATCGATCTACCTGAATGTTTCCAATCCGGCAAACGGAACTGCGCTCTTGAACTGGAACGCGATCAGTTCTCCGCTTCCTTCTACTTCCTCCGCAAGCTATTCAGTTTACATGGAATATCCGGCAGGAAGCTGGAACCAGGTGGCTTCGTCTTCGGCGCTCAGTTATATCGATACCATAGCTATTTGCAGCGCCTTTCTCAATTACAGAATAGAACTGAGCGATGGAACAGGTTGTACTTCTGTTTCAAGTATTGACGGCGCCGCTTTTGTAGACGGGATCCCCCCGGTTAGGCCAATCCTGGATTCAGTAAGCATCAATGCAGCCGGGCAGGCGGTGATAGGCTTGCTTCCGTCGGCTTCCACAGATGCAAGCTGTTATATTATTTACCAGCATATCGGGGCCACTGTTATTGCAATTGATACGCTTTGCGGAAATATTCCCGCGATTTATCTCAATGCCTCGTCTACAGCTTCCGCAGGGGTTGAAACTTATGATATCGCTTCAATCGACAGCTGCGGAAATGTTTGTACCCACAGTCTCGCTCAAAATACAATCTTTGTTTCTGGACAATTTAATCTTTGCGCAAAATCAGTTATCCTAAACTGGAACGCATATAAAAACATGGTTGGCGGATTGAAAGAATACCAGGTGCTGGTATCCGTTAACGGCGCCGCTTATTCCCTTGCCGGAACCAGCGCTACTACAAGCTTTATCCACAGTGGTCTTATTCCCGGGAACTCGTATTGCTATATGGTCAGGGCTGTCAATAATCCGTCAACTGCTACTTCAAGTTCAAACAAAGCCTGTTTCCTGGCAAAGACGCAAAGCGAGCCTTCCTATATTTATGTAAAAAAAGTAAGTGTCACGGGTCCGGCAAGTGTAGACGTGGAATTTGCGGTAGATAATTCAGCTAATATCCGGAGCGTGAATGTATATACTTCGGAACATGCGAGCGGCCCCTTTACATTACTGGCAAATGTACCCTTTACAGGAAATGCACTCTATACACTCAGTGATAACAATGTGAGCACCGCTTCAAAGAATTATTATTACTACGCTCAGGCGATTGACAGTTGCGGCATCCAAAGCGTGCAATCCAACACTTCAAAAACAATAGTGCTGAGCGTAACTGCTCAGCATTTCCTGAATACACTTACCTGGGACGACTACAGTGTCTTTCTGGGAAACGTTGTTTCGTATAATATTTACCGGTCCGTTGATGATGTTTTTGCCACTGCACCTATAGCAAGTGTGCCATTTGGAACACTTACTTATACGGATGATGTATCGCCTTATACGCCAAACCAGGGCAGGTTCAGTTATTATGTTGAAGCCGTTGAAGGAAATGGAAATCCTTATGGTTTTATGGAGACCAGCAATTCCAATATAGTGGAGGCTTACCAGGGTGATTCTGTTTTTATTCCCAATGCTTTTGTTCCAAGGGGAATGAACAAAATATTCCTGCCCGTAACGCAATATGTTGAAAAAACCGATTATAAATTAGTAATATTCAATAGATTTGGCAATGCGATCTGGGAAACAAGCAGCGATGAGGAGGGCTGGGATGGGAAGAACTGTGAGGGTGGGGTATATGTTTATCTTTTGCAATTTAAAAATTCATTAGGTGAGTATAAGGAATACAAAGGAACAGTTACCTTAGTCCGGTGAAATCTATGAAAGAACATTTACTTATTCTCTCACTTTTACTGATCTGTATTTCCCTGCCCTCACAAACCGATACACTCGTAAAGAAATTATTACCTGACTCAAACCTGACTTTTACCGGAACCAGGATTTCAGAGAAAGAAGGAGAGTTTGATCCTTCGGGTAAAATAACCTATAGCGGCTACATTAGCGCTTATTATGCTTACTATACGGATAGCTCGGGCATCTCAGGTTACCAGAAGTTTCCCACAGTAGCGCCCAGGAACAATCAGCTAGGTTTGAACATTGTTCAGTTATCAGCCAAGTACCAGAGCCAGAAGGTACGCGGTATGTTCACACTTCATTATGGTGATATTCCTCAAAGTGCCTGGTCGCCGCAATTTAACCTCGTGCAGGAAGCAAACGTTGGATTCAGGCTTTTAAAAAAACTGTGGTTCGATGCGGGCTTTTTCCGGACGCATATCGGATTGGAGTCAATTCAGCCAAGAGAAAATATTACTGTCAGCCTGGCCACCACAACTTATTTTGAGCCTTATTTTATGAGCGGAGCCAAGCTTACCTGGCAGCCAAACGATAAGCTAACCTTGCAACTGAATGCTTTTAACGGATTTAATGCCTTTGTAGAAACGAACCGCAACAAAGCTTTTGGCGCATCAATGGTTTATCAGCCAAATGAACATTTTACGCTTACTTTTAATACCATAACCTGCGATGAATCTCCGGATCATTTCCCAAGAAAACAGCAGCGGATCTACAACAACCTGCATGTAGTGTATAAAGGAAAGAACCTTACAATAGGGGCAGAGGCAAATTTCGGGGCGGAGCAGCATTCCCGCTTAAAGGATACGAATGCGACCGCCACAATGTTCAGCGCTTTACTGGCTGTGAAGTACAGAATAAAAAAGGGCTTTTCAATATACGGCCGCGGTGAATATTTTTCCGACGATAATGAGATCCTTACCGGCCCCCTGGAAAATGACGATCATAAATTCATAGGCCTGAACATTGCGGGAATTACTCTGGGTTTCGAGGAAAAGCTGATCTATAATTCATATATCCGGTTGGAAGGGCGTTACCTCACTACGTTGAAACCTGATGAAAAAATATTCTACTACCAGTCTTACTCTACCAATGAACGTTACGAAGG